>JAJPXZ010000025.1:0-20076 GCA_021205245.1 Planctomycetaceae bacterium | reverse complement strand
TCGACCCGAGCGATCCGTTGACATCGCACTCCTGACTGTTACGGTGTTTTTCCGTGAGTATACACGAATAGAGCGAGAATAATAATATTTTAATAATTATATTTTACGCCCTGCCGCTTGACTAAGCGAAATATGTTGCTAAAATAAATGGAGAATCGAAGCTATCCACTCGCCGATTGGGCCATAACAAGGCGGTCGATCCGCAGGGCCTTTTTCCTGATAATGTGGTGTTATATAACCAAATTACCCATTCGCGCCAATCGGGCTGGTACGTTTTTACAAACTTTATTGCATGGATGATATTTCAGCTTTTTCCAGGCTTTTTTCGCCCTTGACATCCTGTGATGTCGCAACCGTATCGGAGATACCATGTCCACCATCCGCATGACCACGGCCCAGGCTTTGGTAAAGTTCCTCGACAATCAATACGTCTCGTTCGACGGCGTCGAATCCAAGTTCGTCGAAGGGATGTTTACCATATTCGGGCACGGCTGCGTCGTCGGCATCGGCCAGGCGCTGGACGAAAATCCGGGTAAGCTAAAGGTCTTCCAAGGGAAGAACGAACAGGGGATGGCCCACGTCGCCACCTCCTTTGCCAAACAGCACAACCGCCGCAAAATTATCGCCTGCGTCTCCTCCATCGGCCCCGGCGCGGCCAACATGGTCACCGCCGCCGGTTTGGCCAGCGTCAATAACGTCCCGCTCCTGCTGTTCCCCGGCGACGCCTTCGCCACCCGTCAGCCCGACCCGGTCCTTCAGCAGGTCGAGCAGCCGACCAACCTTACCGTCACCACCAACGACGCCTTCAAGGCGGTGTGCAAATACTGGGACCGGGTCAGCCGCCCCGAGCAGCTCATGACCGCCCTCATCAATGCCATGCGCGTCCTCACCGATCCGGGCAGCACCGGAGCGGTGTGCGTGGCCATGCCCCAGGATGTCCAGGGCGAGGCGTGGGACTACCCCGACTACTTCTTCCAGAAACGCGTCCACCGCATCACCCGCCCCGTCGCCGTGGACGAAGAGATCGCGGACGCTGTCAAAATCATCAAGGCGGCAAAGAAGCCCATGCTGGTCGTCGGCGGCGGCGCGCGCTACTCCGAAGCCGGCAAGGTCATCGCCGATTTCTGCCGCAAGCACAACATCCCCATGGGTGAGACCCAGAGCGGCAAGAGCGCGGTGCGCGGTTCGTTGGACTACAATCTGGGCGGCGTCGGCGCGACCGGCAACCTCGCCGCCAACCGCATCGCGGCCAAGGCCGATGTGGTCATCGGCGTCGGCACCCGCTTCTCCGATTTCACCACCGCCTCGAAGTCCATTTTCGCCAACCCGAAGGTGCGTTTCGTCACCGTCAACGCCTCCGCCTTCCACGCCGAAAAGATGGACGCGGCCCGCATGGTCGGCGACGCCAAGGCGACCATGGCGAAGCTTTCGTCCGCCCTCGGTTCCTACAAGGCTGTTTATGGCAACGAAATCGCCAACGCAAAGAAGGCCTGGGACAAGGAAATGGCCCGCCTCGCCAACATCAGCTACGGTCCCAAGTACGAACCGGAAGTGGAAGAGCGCGATCCGCGCACGGTCAAGGAATTCCATAAGATGACCGGTTCGGAAATCGCCGAGACGACCGCCGTCGCCGCTATCCGCCGCATCATACCGGGTGACGCCATCATTGTCGGCGCGTCGGGCAGCCTGCCGGGCGATCTGCAGCGCATGTGGGAAACAGATGTGCTTAACAGCTACAACATGGAATACGGCTATTCCTGCATGGGCTACGAAATCGCCGGTACGCTCGGCTCCAAACTGGCCTGCCCCGACCGCGAAGTGTATGCCATGGTCGGCGACGGCAGCTACCTGATGCTGCACTCGGAGATGGTGACCGCCGTGCAGGAAGGGGTAAAGATCAACGTCCTCCTCTTCGACAACTCCGGTTTTGGCTGTATCAACAACCTGCAGATGGGACAAGGCATCGGTTCCCTCGCCACCGAATTCCGCAAGCGGAACCCGAAGACCGGCAAGCTGGACGGCGACATGCTCAGCGTCGATTACGCAAAGTGCGCCGAGGGCTATGGTTTCAAAACCTACACCGCCCGCACCATGCCGGAACTCGAAGCCGCGCTCAAGGATTCGCTCACGCAGAAGGGGCCGGTTCTTATCGACATCAAGGTACTGCCGAAGAGCATGACCCACGGTTACGAGTCCTGGTGGCATGTCGGCTGCGCCGAGGTGACGAAGAGCAAAAAAGGCCGCGACGCGTATAAGGACAAGGTCACGAACCTTGCCAAGGCGCGGAAGTACTAACACTGCGGGTAATTTACAAAATGAGGACCGAGCCGGGCATCGCGCCTGGCTCGGTCTTTTGCTTCGTTATGGCGTTCTGAATCGTCAGCGTACCGCCTTGTCCACATGGGCGGCCATCAGTTCCAGGGCGTTGTCGAAATCGCCTTTCTCCAGACAGTCGATAATCTCCAGATGCTCCTGGTGCAGTTTTTCCAGCCGTTCCGGGACAAAGCCGTAGCGTTGCCAGGACGACACCCACAGACGCTGAACCTGCTTCAACAGATTCATGAGGATGGCGTTGCCGGTTATTTCGCAGATCTTCGTTTCGAACGTCATGTCCAGGCCGGCCATGGTTTCGTCCGCCGGATTGAGGAACTCCTCGGCGTTGTCTTCGACCAGTTTTCGTAGCTCGGCGATGTTCTTCCGGTTGGCGACTTCGATAAAGCGTTCAAAAATCGCCCGCTCCAGCGCGGTGCGCGCCTCGATAAGCGCGGTCATGAAATCCTGGGTGACGTCCTCCCGCTCCAGGGCGGACAAGTCCTCCACCACCGGTATCGATGCATCAATGACGTAGGTGCCGCTGCCGACACGCGTCTCGATACGGCCGGCGGATTCAAGCACTTTCAGGGCCTGGCGGACCGAGGTGCGACTGACATTCAGGTGCTCGGCCAGTTCGCGTTCGGAAGGCAGCCTGTCGCCGGGGTGAAGATCGCCGGCATTGAGAAAATTCGTCAACTGCTGCACCACCGTCTGGAAGACGTCGGTGCGCTTTATGGGGATCATGGTGTATTTGCCGTGTGTGGGAACCATGGCGACTCTCCTGGCGCAAGTGGAGGAATGAAACAGACGACCGCCCATACTACCATAATCCGACAGCGGCGCAACCGGCGCGTCGGTTGCGGAGACGTGCGAAGACACCTACGGCTAATGGTTCACAATCATACCAATTATACCGCGATAGTCACGCATGAGACTTGGCGAGTCCACCACCCATGAGGAACAACGCCCTTTGCTCCGCGTTAACCTCTTTATAACTAATCTATTATATAATCGTCCATTCGTCAAGTCGATTTGGGGTGAAAAATAGATTGTTTAATGCAGAAAGAACGGATTCCCACCCCATGATGCGGTATGGGTCATTATTTTTATGAGTAGTAATTTGGTTGCATGAGAAAATCAACAGAAAGCTAACTGCATCCTTATCATTATCGCTATATTGCTATTTTTGAACGATTTATAGAGTAACTTGAATCCACTTCTCATTATTTCAAACAGAACAATAATCGAGCATCCAATTACCATAACTCTATCACGAGAACATTATTTTACCAATATCCGCCTTGACAACCCACCATCCATGACTTAGAGTGAAGCTACATGCATCATCTTTAATTGGTAATTGGTTGGACAGGTTGCCACAACCCACTTTCCGCTCGTCACCCGCAGCGTGGCAGTCATAGCACCCGTATCCCGCATCCCGTTTATTAGCGTATGCCATCACGCCGCGACCCGCGCACCAGCGCCTGTCGACGCGCGGTTACACGTTCCCGGTCCGCTCTCTCTGGAGAATTCATGAACCCTCGTCAACGCTCCCTCGACGTCATCGCTGGCGAAAAACCCGATCAGCTCCCCTTCGTCCCCAGGCTCGACCTGTGGTACAAGGCCAATTCCCGCGCCGGAACCCTGCCGGCAAAGTATACGAACGCATCCCTCATGGATATCGTCGACGATCTGGGCGTCGGCTACCACTGCCTGCTCCCCGATTTCTCCGACTTCGAGTACCAGGACGCCGACGCCGACATCGGCCTTGGCGTCTACCACTTGGGCGTCAATTGCTACGAGACGGTTTTCCACAACACCGGCCGTACCGTGGAACGGGACGGCAAAGGAGGAATCCGCACCACCTACCACACACCGAAAGGCGACATCACCACCGAGTTCGTCCTCGACGCCGCCATGTACCAGTCAGGCATCACCCTTTGGGCGATTCGGGAACACGCGGTGAAAAGCGAAGACGACTGGGAAGCGATTGCCCATATTTTCGAAAACGCCGAAATCCTCCCGCGCTACGACCGGCTCGAACGGTTTCAGGCGTTTGTGGGCGACCGTGCCGAAGCCGTCGCCTATGCCCACACCCAGGCCGGAGCCATGCATCTTCTTGTAAAGGATCTCATGCAATTCGACGAGTTCTGCTACGCATTCATGGATGACGAGGACGGCTTGGCTCAATTGGCGGCGCGTATCGAGCCGTACATGGACAGCCTCTACAATACAGTGGCGCGGGCTCCGTCCCGGTTGGTTTTTTCCGGCGGCAACTACGACGCGGTCGTGACCTACCCGCCCCTGTTCGAACGGCACATGTTGCCGCAGATCCGTAAGCGTGCCGACATCGCTCACGAACTCGGCAAGTTCCTCATTTGCCACACCGACGGCGAGAACGACGGCCTTATGGAATACCTCGTCGCCAGCGGCATGGATGTCGCCGACTCGGTCTGCCCCGCGCCGATGACTCGATTGTCCCTCGCCGAGTATCGCGCCGCTTTCGAGGGCAAGGTGAGCATTTGGGGCGCCATCCCCTCCATCGCGGTGCTGGAGGACTCGATGAGCGATGCTGATTTCGAACGCTACTTCGACAGCCTGCTTGAACAAAGCGGCGACGGAAGACGCCTTATCCTTTCCATCGCCGACACCACGCCGCCCGCGGCAAAATGGGACCGCATCGAACACATCGCCAAACTGGCCGCCTCGTTTACGGTCAGGTAGGGTAACGATTCAGACCACCTTCGCCCACCAGTTAGAGGAGATCGCCATGCAACACACCGTGAAACGCCTCAGCCTCGCCGTCGCCTTCGTGGCAGCATTCGCCTGTGTCGCCCACGCGGCGGACCGGAGCTACAACCTGGTTCTTGGCGGCATCCAGTCGTCGGAAGACACCGCCACCAAGGCCATGCAGATGCTGGCCGACCTCGCCCACGAAAAATCCGGCGGTACCATCTCCATCGAAGTTTTTCCCGCCAGCCAGCTTGGCGATGCCTTGACCCAAATCGAGGCGGTGGGCATGGGCTCCCAGGATATGTTCATCGACGCCGGCGGCTTTATCTCCGTCTTCGCGCCGGACAAAAACTCCGAATCAATGTTTTTCCTCTTTGATTCGGAAGCGCATTACCGCGCCTTCCTCGCCAGCGACGTGACTAAAAGCATCGAAGAGACCTTCCTGGCCGAAACCGGCGCACGCGTCATCGCCAACAATTGGGTGCGCGTGCCGCGCTGCATGGCGTCCAAGCGGCCGCTCAAGTCCCTGGCCGATTTCGCCGGCCTCAAGACCCGCGTCCCCGACATCAAGGCCTACCTGGATTCCGTCATCGCCCTTGGCGCAAGCCCGACCCAAGTCGCCTGGGGCGAGACCTACCTCGCGCTCAAGCAGGGCGTCGTCGACGCCTCCGAAGGCCCGCTCGATCAGCTCTATACCATGAACTTCTACGAAGCCACCATGAACGTCGTGCTGACCAACCACCTCCGCGACAACCTGGTTGTCACCATCAATGACCGCAAGTTCCAGGGCATGAGTGACAATCAGCGGACCGCTATTGTCGAAGCCGCCACCGAGGCGGGCGACTGGTACGCGGAGACCTGCACCGCAGCGGCTGAAACGAACGTGCATTTGATGAAGGACAACGGCTGCACTTTCTGGGAAATCGACACCGCGCCCCTCAAGGCCGCCGTCCTGAAGCGCGCCATCGAGCTGGAAAACTCCGGCGCGTGGTCAAAGGGAATTATCGAGAAAATCGAAGCTGCGAAACAGTAGAGTACCCGCCCGGACGAATCGGCGCACGGCAGCGTCCGGGCCGGGAGGCTTGTTTGGGGAGTCCTTACATGAACGCGTTACGCAAGGCAATCGCCGTGGGCATGCGCATCCAGTCGGTCATCGGTGCGCTGTGCCTCATCGTCATCGTGGTGTTGATCACCGCCAGCATCATCATGCGCTATCTTTTCAACAGCCCGCTGGCCTGGACCGAGGAATTGATAACCTTCGTCTTTATTTGGCTGTCCTTCCTCGGAGCCGGTGTGGTGGCTGGGAAACGCCATCACGTAGCGGTCGATTTCATCACCGACAAATTTACCGGCAAACAGTGGTACTACATCCGTCTCGCCACCATCCTGTTGATCATGGCGCTTCTGGTGGTGATGTGCGTCTCGACCGTTATGCTGTTGCCGTCGCTCCGGCACGTTTCCGTGACGCTGAGGATTCCCCGCTATTTTTACAACATCCCCATCCTCATTGCCTCATTTTACATGCTCCTCGTCTATCTCGAGGATCTGCTGACGCTGCTGCGCTCGGCGGCAACGCACCCGGAAGCACAATAGCGATCACTCTGTTTCAACGCACGAGGAGATTCCCGTGACCATCCTGATTTTGGCGGCGCTGTTTTTGGTGTTCCTGTTTATCGGCGTGCCGGTGGCGTTCGCGTTGGGCATACCCAGCCTCCTGTACCTGCTTATCGCCGACATCCCCGTGACCTTCGTCTCCCACATCATGGCGAGCCCACTGAAGAATTACGTGCTGGTGGCGCTGCCCGCGTTTCTCCTTTCGGGCAGGATGATGAACTCGGCCGGCATCACCGACCGGCTGTTTCGATTCGCCCAGGCCTTGGTCGGACGCTTCCGTGGCGGCCTCGCCTACACCAATATCGTCGCCAGCGCCATGTTCGCCTCAATGTCGGGGACGGCGGTCGGCGATGCCGGCGGCCTTGGTCAAGTAGAAATGGAGATGATGGACAAGGCCGGGTACGACAAGAGCTTTTCCTCCGGCGTCACCGCCTGCTCAAGCGTGCTTGGCCCGCTCATTCCTCCGTCCGTGGCGATGGTGGTGCTGGGCGCGACGGCGGAAATAAACATCAGCCAATTGTTCCTGGGCGGTCTTATACCCGGCATCCTCATGATGGTCGCCTTGATGGTAAACATCTTTTTACGGTCGCGCTTCACCGCCGCCGGACGCACCTGGCCGGTGGACCGGGTGCCGAGTCGCGAGGTGCCGGGAGCCATCCTGAGGGGCATTCCGCCGCTGCTGACGCCGCTCATCGTTATCGGCGGCATATCGTTCGGGGTGGTCACGCCCACCGAGGCGGCTATCCTCGCCATCGATTATTCGATTATCCTCGGGCTGGTCTACCGCGAAGTGACGGTGAAAAAGCTGTGGGAGACGCTTACCGACACGGTGGAGACAGTCGGCACCTTTATGATAATAATCGCTGTCGCCGGCTTCTTTACCTGGATCGTCACGAAGGAAGGGTTGCCCAACATGATCTCGACCTTCCTGACGCCCATCGTCTCGTCGAGCGCCATCCTGGGCATGCTGGTGCTGGGCGTCTTCTTCCTGGTGGTGGGAGGTTTCCTCGACACCACCGCGGCTATCCTGCTGGTGACGCCGGTCCTTATGCCTATCGTCAAGAGAATGGGCATGGACCCTATTCATTTCGGCGTAGTCATGGTCGTGGCTTTGGTCATCGGCATCGTGACGCCGCCCTTCGGCATTTGCCTGTTTGTCATGGCGGACGTGGCCAAGCTGCCTGTCAAAACTGTCACCAAGGAATGCATGAAATACCTCCCGGCCATGATCATTACTTTGGCGCTGCTGATCCTCTTCCCGCAGTTCGCCACCTGGTTGCCGTCGGTATTGTTGTAGTCACCCGCATAATTATGATCGCAAACGAGCCGGGCATCGCGCCCGGCTCGTCTGTTTATACGGTTATCTGGGGATCCTACGCGTCGCCGATATCGGTGGTCCTGCCCGCATTCTTGTCGCCCATGCGGCGCGACTCGTCGTAACGCGTTTTTCGTGACGCCGGCGACGGACCCGCTTCCGCCCGCTCCACCGATTCCTCGCGGCTGGTGAGTGGCGGCGTCTGGTCCGATGTTCCCGATGTCACGGCCCGCGACATCCCGTCCGGGGTGGCGTTGTCGGCGTCGGGTATGCCTTTCTCCGTGACGCTTTGCGGGGCCAATCCGCCGCTCCCCAGCACCTCGTTATCACCATCCATGCCGCCTGAACACCCGCCGCTTTTTTCCATATCGCCCATGTCCGCTCCTTGCTGTCGCAAAACCTCTCCCCTCTGTCTTTGTCTACGGATTCGGACGACGTCTTCAACATTTACCAGAAAGCCGACTAATTAGGCGTTGTTAATTAACGCGAGTAGTTTATATTTTAAATATAACTGGTTAACAAACTGCCGCAAGGAGAATCAGCGCATGGAATCATTTAAACCGTTCGAACAAAAAGCTCGCACCTTCGACCAGAACATCGAGGACTGGAACACCCTATACCGGAAGCCCTACGACAAGAACACGGTCGACCCGTACACCAAGCTCCGTATTATCCTCATGAACGGCATCGAGGTGGAGGCGGCGTTGTTTGGCCACAACTTCAACCGCATGTGCGAGGACCAGGATCTGCGCCGCTCACTCGCGATGATCCGCCGGGTCGAGGCGCAGCAGCAGAAATCCATCAACTGGCTATCGCCCGGTAACGAATCGCAACTAGAGACCACTATCGGCTACGAGCATCTCGCCGTCGACCTCACCGCCTGGCTGGCGATGCACGAGCCGGATCCCTATGTCAAGGCGTGCATGGACTTCGCCCTGCTGGAGGATTTCGACCACCTCTATCGTTACGCCAATTTGCTCGAATTGGACATGGACATTCCCGCCCAGAAGCTAGTCGGCGAATTGGTGGAAATCACCCCCGGCCGCCCCACCATCGCCGAACACCGTAACCCGATGGAATCGGTGAAAAAGCCCTGCGATTTCACGAAGGCCGATATCCGCACCAAGCTGGGCGCGCTTATCCTCACCGCCGGCGAGCAGCAGACGATGAATTTCTATATGAATATCGGCCCCACCTACCCGGACGACGCCGGCCGCCAGCTTTATCAGGAAATCGGCATGATTGAGGAGCAGCACGTCAGCCATTACGGCTCGCTGCTGGACCCCTCGTGCACGTGGCTCGAGAACCTGCTTCTCCGGGAATATATGGAATGCTACCTCTACTGGTCGTTCTACACGAGCGAGACCGACAAGCGGATGAAGGAGATGTGGGAGTTGTTCCTCGCGTACGAGCTGTCGCACCTGCAGATTGCCAAGGACCTCCTCGGCAAGCACGAGAACACGCAATGGGAGCAGGTGGTCGACGCCGAATTCCCGGAGCCGCTCCATTTCGAGCCGACCAAGAAGTATGTCCGCGATATCCTCGCCAACCAGGTGAGCCTGACCGCCAACCGCGAGGACTTCGTCTCCATCGACACGTTGCCGGAAAAGCACGAATACTTTGCGTACCAGAACCTGGTCAACCATGACATCGACTCGGTGCCAAGCCACCGCACTATCGTGAATCAGCAGAAGGACGCCCGGCAGGATTACCGGTATGAAGAAAAGCCGAACCCGGTCGAAGCGTTGCAGGACCGGAAAAAAGACAATACCACCATCGGCCGCAAGGCCGAAGTGGCTGTGTGACCGAAGCGCTGTTTTCTCCTCTCGTGTTGCCCGGGCGGATTCGTGGCCGCCCGGGATTTTTTATTGCTTTGACGCAGGAGTGTCGGCTATCCAGTCGGTCAGCGCATTTGCCACGGCTGTCACGGAGTAACGCTCGTCCATAAAGCGCTGTGCGGCCTCTGTTTTGATTGTGGCGTGGTCGGGATTATGGATGATGTCGAGAATTTGCGCAGCCGCGTCGTCGATGTCCGCTTCCGCCCACCGCGTGCCGGCACGGTAATAGCCGCTTCGCTCCGTCGTCGTTACCAAGCGGTATCGCACAGGCCAGGCGGTGTCGTGTGTGACAAAATCGGTGGTGGCCGACCAATCGGTGGCGACGACCGGTTTGCCCAGCGCCATGCACTCCGCCGGCACCAGGCCGAAACCTTCCGAACGATGGAGGCTGAGGAGAATATCGCACGCTTGATACAACCCGGTCAGTTCGCGTCGTGGCAGGATGGTTGTGATATGGGTATGGTCGATGCCTTGCAGCGCATCCCGTAACTCTGCGTTCTCTTCCGGGTGGTTCTCGCCCCTGGAGGTCTTAACCACGAGATGCAGCGCTCCGCCTCCCAATTGCGCATCGGCGATTTTCGCCGCCTTAATGGCCGCAAATGGATTCTTCCTAACGATATTCGATCCAAAATCAAAGACAACGAGGCAAACCACCCGGTCACGCGGCAGTGAGAAAAATTGCCGCCAATCGCCTTCCTCCGGGTGTACCGTCACCGGCTGCGGTAGGAGACGGACCGGCATTTCGGAACCAGCCGCACGGCGAAAACACTCCAGGTTGAAATTACTGAATGTCCACAGCTCATCGAGGTAACGGAGGGCGGGTTGCCAGAAATACGGGAATTCCTCAACCTCCCACATCCAACAGCCGATGTTGCAACGGCTGGCAACGGTGCCTGCCCCGAGTTTATGCATCATTGCGGCAGCGATATGGCCGTTGAGGTGCCACAGGACGGTTTGCCGCAGCTCCGGCCGCTCCTCCAGATGGAGAAACGATTTGCCGCGCGATTGAATTGTTAGCGTGTTGTGGGAAATTCCCGCAACCGTGATCGCCTCTCGCAACTGCCTGGCGGATTCGCCCAATCCGGTCTCGTCGTCGAAATAGCCGACAAGGGTGACGCCCGCCTCGCCGTGCGCTTCAGCTCGGGTTTTTCGGCGGAGATGCCGCTTGTCCATCAAGTATAGGCCGGACGACAGCAGCCATTCAGCCCAACCGTACGGGAGACGCCGCTGCGCCCACCGCCAACACGCGCGCAGTACCATCCAGGATCGCGGCGGCGGCTTAGACCCGTCGGTCATCGCGGATACTCACCGCGCCGGAACGCGTCGATCATGGCGGCGGTGAGGGCCACGCCCACATCCTGGTCGGGTATTTCTTCGCGGGGAACCCAGATCGCTTCGGCCAGCTCGACCTCGTCGCGGGTTATCGCGTCGGAGCCGTCGACGTCGCAGTAGAAACCGGCGAGCATCGACGACGAAAACGCCCACGGCTGGCTGCCGTAGTAGCGGAGATTCTTGACCGCCACGCCGGCCTCTTCCATCACTTCGCGCCGCACCGTGTCTTCGAGACTTTCGCCTATTTCCATAAACCCGGCAATGAGCGCGTAGTTGCGGGACGGCGGCCGGTTGGCGTAGCGGGTCAGGAGCAATTTGTCACCGTTCGTGACCGCGACGATGACGGCGGGCGATATCGACGGATAAACGACCAGCCCGCAGGCGGGACAGCGCATGGCGCGTTCGTCTTCTTTCGGTTGCGACAGTTCGCCACACGCGCCGCAGTAGCGGTTGTGGGCAAACCAGCCCGCCAGGTGCGAGGCGGTTATACCGGCGAAGGCGCGCCAGCGCGGCTGGACGCTCCGGAACGACATCACCGGCCGGTAGGCAAAGCCATCCCCCTCCGGGACGTCCTGCTGAAGAAGGAAAAATCCGCAGTCGTCGACCGAGAAAAGATAGATGGCGTCGCCGTACGCGTCGCCGCCGAGGCGGCTTTGCAGCTGCGCGAAGGTAGGGAGGTAATCACCGCCGTCGCCCAAGGACATCAGCGCCTCGTCCCCTTTGGGGATGAATACATGATCGCCGGGGCGGGCGTCCCGGCGCTGGAAATGGTTGTCGTACTTGTGGGGGTGGATGAGATGTATCATGTCGTTCCTTTGGATACTGGAAAGAGTAGACCCTAATACCCGGATGAATCATTGTCAAGGGTGGAAAAGGGGCGTCCCCGTCAGCCCTCGCGGGCGACAGGGACGCCGATGGTCCTCGCGGGAATATCGTTCTTACCGGCGCGCTCGCCATGCCGACAGCGCGGTCGAAAGGCTTTCCAGAATGCTCACCTCCTCCGGCGTGCCTTTTGCCCGGAGCGAATCGATAAACGATTGGAGCCTGGTGCGCTTGGTCTGCCGTTTTTCGTCGGCATAGGCGACCTCGGCATCGACCTCGGTCTCCTTGGCTTTTCCTGTCCTTTTTTCGTCACTCGCCGGGGCTACTTTGAGCTCGACCGGCTCCATGTCAACGGACGAGGTGTCTAGGACGAAGTCCTGATCGACAACCGCTATGTCAATCACCTGCCGATTCGGGCGTCGCAGTGGATAATCGCTGATCCCCAGGTACTGGCCCTGTTTCGGGTAACCATCCGTGAACCAATCGGGAAGGTGGTCGCCGTTGACCCGACCGCGCGGCCAATTCGCCGCCAGTTCGTCGTTGGTTATGGTCGACTCGACCTGCCCGCCGGTTTTCACCGCCTCGTCGATTGCCGCAATCAGCGCCAGGTCGATTTGCCCCGTGCCGTCCCCTTTGGTCATGACGTGGTAGGTATCGGAATCGGGGATATAGGTTTCGGTCGCGGTACGGCGATAGGCGAAGCCGGTCTTGTGGATATAGACGTCGTCCGTCATGACCATCGCGTCCGGGTTGTCGGCCCGGAGCGAAAAGCTGCGGTACTGGTGGGCCGTCGCCGTGCGCGCGCCATCGTCATATTCAAGTTCCGACAGATCGGCGAAGTCGACGCTCTCGTACATGGCGACGAACTCCTGCAGCAAGTCCGACCCTTCGCCCGCCTCCCGCCCAAGGACACCATTCAACACCGCGACATCGCCGACGCCAAAGGTGCCAAACGCCTGCACCCCCGTTGCCGTGCCGTCTTCGCCGTAGGTTAATCGGAAGGTAATTTCGTCGTTTTCGCCAATTGCAACGCCAGCCTCGGTCATCAACTCCTGCATGCGGCTGGCGAGGTCGGTACTGACGCCGGTGACCGATGTATTTCTGGTACTGAGGTATTTGTCCAGCCCCGCCAGATCGGCGTAGGCGCTGTTTCGTTCCTCGACCACACGACGGATTACCTCCTCCTGATCGGCTGTGTCGTCCACCGCGTACAGGGCGAGACTCTCCGCCCGGATGCCGATCGAACCGTCGTCCATTCGCAGACCGTAGAGATGACTCTGGAGATGGAAATTGGACGAGTTGTCTGCCGTGAACTGGCCGGTATCGATAAGGTATTCGGCCACCTTGCCGGACGCGAGGGAGAAGGGGAGATTGGTCGCGCCAAGACCGCCTTTCGTCCAGTAGCCGTTGGCCCGCAGGGCAGAATCGTCCGTCTCCTCAATCGGTTCGAATCCTTCGGAGCGCATGTAATCGTCAAAGCGGCGGAGCGCCTCCGGTTCGTCGTATTGTTTCCTGAGTCCAGCCAGGATGGCGTCGTAATTCGTACCCATCTCGGCTCTGCCCTCTTGTGTCTCGATTTTCCCGTTTGCCCACACCGAATCAATCGCATCCACGTCCACTTCCACCTCGACCTCGACTTTGATGTCGATATCGACCTTTGTGGACGACTCGTTCTGATTTTTTCGGGATGCTTCGGCAAGGGCGCGGGCCTCGTCGGAAATCTCCACCGCATCGCCGTCCTTCGCCGCTGCGGGTGGCTGGTCGGCATAGGGTTTGCGGCCCCGGCCGGCGTGTGCGGCATTGCCTCGGCGGTTGACAGGGGTTCCGGCATCGCCGGAGCCGATGGGCGGGGTGGTGTGCATGGACGCGTCTCCTCTGGCCCGTCAGTGAGCGGCCGATATATTTGATACATATATTAGCGGACATATCCAGGGAATACTTAAGGAACAAGCGGCCAGGCCGTGGTTTTTTTCGGGCCGGGCGGTCGAACCCGACAGTATATTGCGACGGTGGGGGAGACGCCTGTCTGGAGCTTACTCGTGCGCTTATCGTATCGGTTATGCCATCCCTTTGCCGCCGTTGCCCTGACCCTCATCCTCGCTGCTCTGTTTTCCTCATGTTTTTCTGGAGAAGCATCGGCTGAAGCCGCCCCGTCCGCACCAGCCCCCGAGGCTGCACCCGCTCCGGCTGAATCACCTTCAACCGGTTCCCAGTCGTCTTCTCCCGCAACACCGGCTGCACCGACAACGCCGACGCCCGCGACGTCCCCCACCGCTTCCGGCGGTGAACCCGCGCCCGCTCCGGCAGCGCCTGCCGGAACCACGCCGGACGCTGCGTCGACCCTGCCCCACGGCGGCACCACAGCCACGGTCGAGGAGCGCCATCATCCGGTGGAAGAGGCGGCTGCGGGCGCGGTCGCGGCCGCAGGGCAAGCGCTGGGTGTTTCCACCCCGTCGGCCGCCGACGCCGACGCGGCCCGCAAGGCGGCCGAGGCCGAGGCGACGGAGCAGCATCGTCTCCGCCGCGAAGCCGAACGCCGCACCCAGTTGGCCGAGGCGGAGGAACTTGTCCACACCGCCGACCGCACCGTCATGCAGCGCCTCCCCTACCCCTTCAATCTGTTGCTGGGGGTGTCGGTTTTCGGCATAACGCTGTGGCGCTACCTGGAGGCGCTCATCATCATCGGCCTTGCCATTTATGCCGTCCATTTATTCCGCGTCCGTTTCCGCCGTGCCGGAAAACAACTCCAGAACAAGGAAAACCTCACCCGCTGGCAGACCGCCGTCAACGTGCTGCTGGTGCCGCTCCGCAACCCGGTCAAACTGGTGCTGTTCGGTCTGGTTATCCGCTTATTGTCGTCTTTGCTGGTGACAGCGTATCACCCCGACGTTGTCTGGGCGGCAAACCTCATCCTGTTCGTGGCCCTGGTCCTCTACCTGTATGAACTCGTCGGGATGATCGACCGCGTCTATGGCGCGTCCATCTTCCACACCGGCAACAACCGGCTTATGGAGACGGTCAGGCCGATGATCCTGAAAATCGTGCGGATATTTATCCTCATCATCGGCGGCACCCATATTTACCAAGACTTGACCGGAAGGACGATGGTATCGGTTCTGGCCGGTTTGGGTATCGGCGGCCTGGCGCTGGCGCTGGCATCGCAGGAGACGCTCCGCAACATGCTTGGCTTTGCCTCCATCGCCTTCGACAAGGCCTTCCTGGTCGGCGATGCCGTCACCATCGCCAATTTCGACGGCACGGTCGAGCATGTCGGGATGCGCTCGATGCGCCTCCGGTCCTACGACGGCAGCTCGGTCGTTATCCCGAACAACACCGCCATCAATTCAAACATCATCAACCTGAACCGCCGCCCCTATATCCGCCGTCTTATCCGCATCCACCTCTCGCCGAAAAACCCGTATCCTAAACTTGAACGCGCCCTCGATGTCATCGGCGCGGCACTGGAGACCCATGAGGGCAAGGTACCCGGCTTGCCGCCGGTGGTCCGGTTCGAGGATTATGAACCGGCCAGGTTTGTCATCCAGGCCTTTTTCTGGTATGATGCCGACAAGCCGTTTTACCCGGACGAATGCAGCCGCATCAACCTCGAGATAGCCAAGCGCCTTTTCGAAGAAGGCGTCGAGTACGCCGAACGCTGACCCTTTGTCGGCTGTCGGCCGGCTGCGGTCCGCCGACAAGGAAAAGCGATGAAAATAGCCATGTTCGCGTGGGAGGCACTGGAAGGGCTTTCGGTCGGGGGCGGTGCAGTCTATGCCAGCCGCCTCGCCGCCGCCTTGGCGCGCGCCGGCCATCAGGTACGGTTGTTCACCCGCCAGGGACCGGGCCAGGCCATGGACGAAGCGGTCGGCGGCGTCATGGTTCGCCGTTGCCCATGGGATAAAAAGCAGACGTTTTTCGAAGAAATCGGCGCGCTGTCCCAAACTTTTGACAGGTATTTTGTCGACGCCCTGGAGACTGACGGCCCCTACGACGTCATCCATTGCCACGAATGGTTTACCGTCGGCGCCGGGCTTATGGCACTGCAGCGTTGCCCGGCCCGCTTTGCCGTTTCATTCCATTCCACCGAATGGGGCAGGACGCTGCGGTGGCCCGATACGGGCGACTCGGCCCGCATCGCCGCTATTGAACGTCAGGGCATAGACCGCGCCGACGCCGTCATCTGCGCGTCGCACTGGGTACGGCGCACCATCCACGAACAATTCCACCCGCCGGACTGGAAATGCAGCGTCGTCTACCACGGCGCCGATATCCCCAAGCGTCCGCCCAGCCCGGAAATCATCGCCTCTATCCGTCACGCCGCAGGCATGACCGACGGCTCGCCCGGCTTCCTCTTTGCCGGCCGCTTTTCCGTTGCCGGAGGCGGTGATCTGGCGGCGCGGGCGGCACGCATCGTCTCGGGCAAATACCCAAGCGCGCGCTTCCTGTTTGTCGGCGCGGGACCTCTTGAGGACGACATGCGCCGCGATGCCGGACCTGCGGCCCTGTTTCTGCCGCCGCAGGGCCGGGTGGTGCCGCCCGAGTATTATCACGCCGTCGACCTGGTGCTCGCGCCGTTCCGCCGCGACCACAACGGCAGGGCGGTCCTGCCTGCCTGGGCGGCGATGAAACCCGCGGTGGTGATGAAGAATACCGTCGCATCGGAGTTCGTTATCCACAACGTCAACGGCTGGGTGGTGGAGCCGGACGCGGTGGAGTTGGCCGCGGTGGTGATGCACGCTATCGACAACCACAGCGAAACGGTCTGGATGGGGCATAATGGCCGGACCGCCGCCGAGACCGCCTTTACCTGGGACAAGGACGCCGAGCGCCTCATCGCCGCCTATAACCGCCGCGCCGCCTTGACGCCGCCGGCCGGATTGCCGCCGCCGGTGGCGCACGCGTAGTCATTCTCAGGAGGTGGCATGGAATTCGACGTGAAACAGCTGGCCTATTGCGGCATTTATTGTGAGCAGTGTTCAGGCCGGGTGGCGTTTCTGGAACAGGATTGGAAGCATCTGGAGAATTTTTCGCCCAAGTTCAAGGCAGGCCGTCCGAACCTGTCCGATTACGACTGTGAAGGCTGCAAGGGCCGCAACCTCTGCGGCTCCTGCAAAATCAAGGACTGCGCTTCGGAGAAGAATATCGACAGTTGCACCGGGTGCGGCGAGTTCCCCTGCTCGCTCCTTATCGATTTCGAAACGGACGGTATACCGCACCACCAATGGGCGATAAACAATCTCCGCAGCATTCGCGAGCACGGTATTGAAGCATGGTTCGCCACCTTCCACCCTGCGTTGCACTGCGAATGCGGCACCCGGCAGTCATGGTACCACACCTGTGCCGCACATACGAACGGTCCACTATAACAACAGAGGAGTGAGGGATGTCGTTTTTGCAACTCGAGGACAAGGCGTTTCTGGTCGTTGGCGTCGCCAATAAGAAGAGTGTGGCCTATCATGTCGCGAAGGGCCTGCAGGACGAAGGCGCGATTCCGGTCCTGGCGGTCAAGGACGAGGCGGCGGTGGGGGCGGTTGCGAAGCTGTTTCCCGGTGCGGATATTTTCCCCTGCGATGTCGAGTCCGAGGCGGCGATAGCCGAGCTGGCGGGCTCGGTGGCCGAGCGCCATCCCGTCCTGCACGGCATGGTGCATTCGGTCGCCTTCGCCAATTACAGCCGGGGCATGGTGCCGTTCCACGAGACTGCCAAGGCGGATTTCCTCCAGGCGGTCGACATCAGCATGTTCAGCCTGCCCATGCTGGCGAACGCCTTCAAGGACCGCTTCGACCCGCATGCGTCGGTCGTCACCATTTCCATCTCCCATACCACCATGGCGTCGGAAAGTTATGGCTATATGGCCCCGGTCAAGGCGGCGCTCGATTCGTCGGTGGCGTTTTTAGCCAAGAGTTTTTCCGCCTTCTCCGAGGTTCGCTTCAACGCCGTCAACGCCGGTCTCCTCAAGACCTCCGCTTCGGCGGGGATTCCCGGCTATCTCGACAACTACCTGTTTGCCGAAAAAGCCACCCTGCGGAAACGCGCTCTCGCGACCACCGAGGTCGCCAACCTTGTCCTCTTTCTGCTCTCGTCCCGGTCCAGCGGCATCAATGCCCAGCGCCACGTCATCGACGCCGGCATGAGCGTCAACTTCTTCGACCGGGAGCTGGTCAAGGCGGGGGTGCGGCTGGATTAAATCCGCACTTCAGGACGTGATCAGAGGTTTAAACGCGACCCGCAGGCGGCAATTTATCCTGGGTGTAGTATCAACTCCTGCCGGAAAAAGTACCGCCCACCGCCGCACTGGGCGTCGGCATGCCCGGCGCGGTGAAAAACGGCGATTCCGGTGGGCAACTCAAACCGGAAAGTGCTTGGAGTCTATGGCTTTACCTGTTATTATATGTATCATTGGCGCTACATGAAAACGACGCGTAACGGACCCCGACCGGGGACCGGACCCCTCTGTATCAGGGGAGCAGCGCCGTTATTGCGCAACAGGAAACAGCCATGTTCAGTAAACGATCTACCGCAGGCGCGTTAGCGGTTCTGGCCGCCTTGTCTTTGAGCCTCGCCCCCGTCATGGCGGCGGAGGCGCAACCGCTAACCAACCTCGACGTGATCGGCTTCGTCCAGGCCAACATTTCGCCGAATCTGGTGGTGGACAAGATACGCAACAGCCCCGCCAACTTCGACCTGTCCGAATCGGGCCTGGCCGCGCTTCGGGCCGCAGGCGTCTCGGACGAAATCGTGGCCGCCATGCGTCTGGTAGGCGGTCAATACGGTTCCGCCTCCAGTCTGTCGCCCCTGCCGGGTATCGGCCTGCCGCCACGGTCGATGCCGCCGACCACGGCCAGCCTGACGCCGCCGTCGTTGGGGGACATCCCGCCGTCGCCGTTCGGATCCACCCCGGCTTCGTCGCCGTTCAGCGCTCTCGAACCACTGCCCGCCATGGCCAGTCCAAACTCGCCGGCTCCAATTTCTCCTGTGGCTGCGCCTGCTTCGACAGTTCCGTCGCTCCCGTCCCTGCCGACCATTGCAGCGACGCCGACCGCTCCCGCCGCCGGGTTCTCTTCGCCCACGGCTCCGGCAGCGCCGGTGGCGCAACCCGCGTTTTCCTCACCGGCGGCACCGTCGTTTTCGTCCCCTGTCACCCCGGCCGGCTCCGGCTTTGCATCCGGCCCGGGCATTGTCCCGCCCGTTTCGGCCATCGAGCCGTTGTCTCCTCTGCCGCCTCAGGCCCCGGCTGCCCCTACAGTTCCCGTCGTGCCTGCAGCCGCTCCGTCTCCGACCCTCGACACGAACCGGTTCAATGCCGAATTGACCACCATCATTAACGGCTCCACCGACGCCAGGCGCACCTCCATGGCCTGGCTCATCGCCAACCAGACCCTGACCCTGCAACCGCTCCGCGACGCGCTCCGTGACACCCGTCCCGAAATCCAGGCCGCCGCCGTCTACGCCCTTGGCACCATGCGGGACGCCCAGAGCCTGGCGGAAGTGCGCCGCCTTATCATCAGCCCGTCGCAACTGGTGCGCGCCAACGCCGCCGAAGTCCTGGCCGTGATGGAGGACCTCGAGTCCATCGCCGCCGCCGAGCGCGCCCTCGGGGTCATCGCCGAACCATTGGATGGGTATATCAGGCTTGTCGGCCACGCGCGCCTTGTCCGTACCGCCGGAAACCTTGCCTCCATCCTTTCCAATAACCAAAACGCCGCCAACCGCGCCGCCGCCGCCTGGTCGCTGGCCGAAATGGGCCGTGCCGGTTCGGTCGCCTGGCCCGCGCTGGAGTCGGCGCTTCTCGAAGACGACGACGCATCGGTCCGCCGCGAAGCGGTCCGCGCCGTCGCCGCGTACCACGATCCCGAATCAGCCAAGCTGCTCGAAACCGCCTGCCGCCGCGACCCGGACGTTCGCAAAAGCGCCCTCCAGGCCATGGCCGACTACCCGTCGACCATCGAATTCCTGGTGGGGGTCATGAACCTCGGCAATGAACAGATCGCCGCCGACGAGCTGGAAGCCGCGCGCCTTAGCCTGGCCAAGCTCACCGGCGTCGACCACGGCATGGACGGCAACAACTGGTCGCGGTGGTATAGCGAAAACAAGTCCCGCCTCGCCACC
>JAJPXZ010000143.1 GCA_021205245.1 Planctomycetaceae bacterium | reverse complement strand
AAACAGAGTCGTAGCAAGCAGAATAATATATGCATGATGTCTGTTCATGTCCTGGACGCGGCGGAACAAAATGAACCCGATAATCGGTATAAGCATGATGCGGAAACAGAGAATCCGGGTGGCGTATACGGAAAAAAGCATATATGCGCCGAGGCAGGATAAAACGAACCACAAATATCCGGATTGACTCATGATAAGCGCAAGGTTTTGCCGCGCGTTCAAGTAGCTGAATGCACCTGACTAGGCTTGCGAATAATTGACACCCAGGAAAACTTGAAAAATCGTTCTATTGAGAAGAAAAAGGAGCACAGATGCTCCGGCGGCAATAAGCGCCATATTGACGACGAGCCGACCCAGTCTTGCGATTGAATAGCGCTGGCTCACAACCATGTCGATCAGTAGCGCTATGCCAAACGATGCAAAGAACCCGATGACTGCGAACGCAAAGAACCTTCTAGCGAGAACGGTCGTTAGGCTCAGAATAGCGAGGGCGGCCACCATCCTCCAGCTAAAGGTCACCCCATCCCAATGAAGCGTCAGGTTCATCATGATAGCAAGAAGAAGCACGCCAACAATATCAACATAACCGTTCATGAGCGGCCACGCGACAGGGGCGTTGGACACACAGAGGAGAAGACAAACAGAAAACGCCAGCACACGGTTGCCCGCACTTTTTCCCGCTATGGCGGCGAGGCGCATGGCGAGAAGAGTCACGAAGACACATGCAGGTATGTAATAAAGTACATAAATGGACTGGCAAAATCCCGTATACCCTTGACCAAATACATAGCTGGCAAGAGCCAATGGGACAGCCGGCACCATGGTATATTCGTGCGAAAGGCGAAGGAGAAATAAGGCGACGACATCATGGATCGGTTTCGTTTCAACGACGGATCGCATCTCAACCGTGGCCATCCAAAACGTGGCGAAGTCGAATATCTTTATGTCCCGTTCCTGTTGAAAAAATTCACCCATCATCACGCATCCCGCTATGGCTAATAGCGCGATAACAAAACCACTCACGGCGATGCCACGTCCTGATACGCCTAGTTCCGAGTACCATTTGTACGCCAAAACAGAAAAGTAGCCGATGAACACCGCCACCGGCAGGAGCAGGAACGCACAGTTCAGAACAACTCCAAGAGTTGAACCCTGGTAAGCAGGTTGCATACCATAAAGAAGAGCCAGGGTGCAGGCCAGAAGCGGAATCCATACGAACTGCACCATTTTGTGTTTGAATCGTATCGGCGTGGACATTGGTAAATCAAGTCTCCATAGAGGCAAATTAGGGCGCAAACTCGTTCGCGCCTCCCCAACACATCCTAGCGAGTCGAAACGATAAATCAAACCAAAAGGGTCACTGCGGTCCGTTGGTTGGATCGCACAAACGACCTCTTGAGGTGTTAAATGAATCTGCCCATGCCGATATAAAAATTGGATCGACGAATGGCAGAAAAGGATATTGCTTACATCGATAGTAACCTGCATACTCAGTATAGGAATGCGGCGTTGTCGAGGCTAGCCTAACTGCCGTCGTTACCGTTCCTTTTAGCACGTTTTGGCCGATTCTGAGTATCTCAGTCGGTGGTTGTGAGGGGGATGTTATTCCCGAATTTCCGGGATCGCGGTAGGAGTGATACGCATATGACCATGTCTTACCTGGTACTTTTGACTTCGAGCTGTTTGGCGGTCATGGGCCAGCTTTTTTTCAAATTTGCGGTCGGCGGCGGTTCCATTGCGGCGGCGATAACCTCGGGGTGGCTGTGGAGCGGTTTGGCCAGTTATTTCTGCTCGACAATGTTGTGGCTGTACGCTTTAAGCAAGGTCCAATTGGGAGTTGCGTATGCCTTTACTTCCTTAACCTTTATCGGAGTTTATGCGGCGAGTTTTTTTATTCTCAAGGAACCGGTCACCTTGCCGAAAATCATCGCGATTGCACTCATTCTTACCGGTTTCCTGCTCCTTGCGAAGTGGGGTTGATCGCATGACAGGAAAAGATGCTTTCGGCTGCGCCGAACATGATTCTCCTATTCGGACGGTGCCGGACAGGGCGCTGATGGTCAGTATTGTCGTACCGTGTTATTTTGAAGAAGATGCCCTGGTGCAGACCATTCCGACCCTAGCCAACTTTTTGGCGGCCCGGGTGGAAGAGGGGTTGGCAAGTCCGCAAAGTGAAATCATCTTTATCGATGATGGTAGCGCCGACGGGACGTGGGACCGTATTTGCGCCGCCCATGCCAAGTCCCACGTAATTAAAGGCATTCGTTTGGCGGCCAATGCCGGACACCAGAACGCTCTTCTGGCTGGGTATGAACAGGCGAGGGGCCAGTTCATTATTTCCATCGACGCCGATTTGCAGGACGATGTCGAGGTAATGCGGGATATGCTGGTGGATGCCCGGAATGGGGTGGATATTGTCTATGGTGTCCGCGAGGCACGGAACACTGATACATTTTTCAAGCGGTTCACCGCCGAAGGATTTTATAAATTGATGGCGTTATTTGGCGTGGATTTGGTGTTTAACCACGCCGACTACCGGGGCATGTCGAGACGGGCGCTGAATGCGTTGCTCCAATATCGTGAAAAAAGCCTTTTTCTGCGTGGCTTGGTACCCAAGCTGGGCTTCCGAACCAGCAAAGTCTTCTATAACCGTAAGGAGAGAAGTGCGGGTGAGACCAAGTATCCGTTACGAAAGATGCTGGCATTCGCTATCCACGGCATTACCTCCACATCCTTTGTGCCGCTGCGAATAGTGACTTTACTTGGGTTGGGATTGTTCCTGTTCAGCATGGTGGTGCTGGGATGGATAATCTGGATTAAGTTTTTCACCGAAAGAGCGATTCCCGGCTGGGCTTCGACGCTTATACCACAAACGGTGTTTAGCGGTATGCAACTGCTGTGCTTAGGCATTATAGGCGAATATATGGCTGTAATTTTCAACGAGGTCAAGGATCGGCCGCGCTTTCATGTAGCCGAAATCACAGATGATACTGATGGTTCCGCGAATACCGTTTGAGAATCTCGGTGGAACATGCCTGCGACTTAATTACTTTTGCTCCTTTTGGTGAGTGTAAATTTATCTTCTGATTGTGTCATATCCAAGTAAAGAAATCTTCAAGCTCGATTCACGTACGCTCTTCCGCGCTAATTTACAAATGGAGCCCTTCGACTTTTGCGTTGAAGGGCTCCATCATTGAGATGTCGCACTGATCATCCCACAATAAGGATGTGGTGATCACACCGCTGAACGATCGCGTAGGCCGGGTGTCCCTTGGAAGTACTGTGAGGCACCGGGTACAGGCGTGAAACCGAGTTCGTCGCCGGAAGCTACTGTGGCGTGCTCGCGGAGAAGGACGGTCACGTTGTCTTTTCCAAGAGCCGCGAGGACGATCGTTTCCGATCCGGTGTCTTCGACAACCGTTACCCGTCCTTTTATGGCCGATGTTGGATCGATCCGCAGGTGTTCAGGGCGAACACCATACACGAGTTTGGCGCCGTCGGCAACGCCTGGGTTGTCCGGCAGCGGCAGACGTAGGCTGGAGTTGGTGACGAGGGTTGCCGCTCCACCGTCTCGCTCCACCCGTCCCTCGATAAAATTCATGGAGGGCGAGCCTATGAAATTGGCCACAAACTGGTTCGCGGGCGTGTCGAAGAGTTCGCGCGGTTTGCCCGCCTGTTCCACCACGCCACGGTTCAGAACCACAATACGGTCGGCGAGGGTCATGGCCTCGATTTGATCGTGCGTAACGTAAATGGTCGTTGTCCGCAGGCGCTGGTGCAGTTGCTTGATCTCCGCTCGCATCTGTACCCTGAGCTTGGCGTCGAGGTTTGACAACGGCTCGTCAAACAGAAAAACCTGAGGCTTGCGGACGATGGCACGGCCCATGGCCACACGCTGACGTTGGCCGCCGGAGAGCTGCTTCGGATATCGGTCCAGGAGATGCGCCAAGTCAAGGATTTCCGCCGCCTCGCGCACCGCCTTGTCGATTATTTCCGGATTGTCCTTTCTCAGCCGCATGGCGAAGCCCATATTGTCCGCAACAGTCATGTGGGGATAAAGGGCGTAATTTTGGAAGACCATGGCGATGTCACGGTCCTTCGGCTGGACGTCATTCACCACTCTATCGTTAATGCGTATGTCACCGTATGATATTTCTTCCAACCCTGCGACCATGCGCAGGAGCGTCGATTTGCCGCAGCCAGACGGGCCGACCAGCGTGACGAATTCGCCGTCCTCGATGTGCAGAGAAACGCCCTTAATAATTTCCACCTGCCCATACGCTTTGTACACGTTCTCGATAATCACGGAACCCATAAAACACCTCCCGGCTCTGTGCCTGTCCGCGCGGGCGGTAGGCATCGTAAATGGTAGCGGTTTATCCCTGGCTATCGACCGGCATCCAGACCAGCATTTCTCCGGCTTCCCGGTTGTCCCACGCGAAATACGGAACGGCGGTGATGGTCGTGTCGACGAGAAGCGGCGCGCTTTCCCGGTATAGCGTCGTACCCCATCCCTCGGTGGCGACAAGCCGGGCAGGTGCCTTCAGGACGGTAACGCCGTCGAGAATGTCCTGCCGAAACTCGGGCACGAACGAAGTATCCGGACGAACCCGAATCCGGTTAAGGGGGAACGGGTTGTCGGCGCTCGCCAAGCAATACAGGAGTGGACCGCGCGCGAGGGCTATCCTCCCCGCGTTCTGGCGGATTTCCGGGTGGGGCCATATCACCCGGGTATCCAGGGGAATGGTGAGGACGAGGATATCGCCGTCTTTCCACTGGCGATCCAGCGTGAGGTAGCCGTCCTGGACATTCATTTCGAGTTCAACTTTGTCGCCGTTCAGGGTGGCGGTGGTATTTCTGCTCCACCCCGGAATCCGCGCTGACAGGGTAAACCGGTCGACATTCTCCACGCCGACACGGATGGCGACCTTGCCGTCCCACGGATACCTCGTTTCCTGCGTGAGGGTAACCTTTCCGCCCGCGATATCGAAATGCCCGGTGCTGTCGCAGAAGAGATGAACCGCAATCCCGTTCTCTGACTGACCATAGATATACGTTCCGATGGAAGCGGTGAGCCGTGCAAGGTTGGGTGGGCAGCAAGGACACTGGTGCCATTCCCAGCGTCGGTGGTCGCCCCGGCTTTCGAGCGGATTTTCGTAGAAAAACTTCGCCCCGTCCAAGGACATCCCTGATAGTACCCCGTTATACAGCGCCTGCTCCATCACGTCTGCATAGCGAGTGTTCGGGCCAAAGCCAAGCATGCGCCGCGCCCAGAAGACAAGGCCGATGGAGGCGCAGGTCTCGGCATAGGCTGATTCGTTGGGGAAGTCGTAGTCGGCGGTGAACCCCTCGTTTTCCTTCGACGGTCCCATGCCGCCGGTCAGATAGAGTCGTTTTGAGGTCAGGTCGTCCCAGAGTTTGTCCAGTGCCTGACGCAGGCTGTCGTCGCCTGTTTCCATCGCTACGTCTGCCATGCCGGAGTAAAGGTACATGGCTCGGACAGCGTGTCCCACCACCTTGTCCTGCTCCCGCACCGGCTTGTGGGACTGGCTGTATTCGTGGTTGGCACTGGGACGCTTGTTGACCTTTTCACCCCGGTCAGCTGCCTCCTGATCGAAATAATGCGGCAGCCGCCCACGCTCATTGATGAAATAGGAGGCGAGATCGAGTCTCTTTTGATCGCCTGTGAGACGATACAAGCTCATGAGCGCCAATTCCAATTCCTCGTGCCCGGGGTAGCCGCGTTTTTGTCCTTCGCCGGTGCCGAATTGATCGGCGATGTGGTCGAGATAGCGCTCCATGATGTCAAGAAATTCGCGCTTGCCCGTGGCCTGGTAGTAGGCGACCGCGCCTTCGAGCAAATGCCCGGCATTGTACATTTCGTGGCAGTCGCGGAGGTTTGTCCAGCGCTTTCCAGGCTGCATGCGGGTGAACCAACTGTTGAGATAGCCGTCAGGCTGTTGCAACTTCTTCAATAGGCCGACGAGATAGTCAACCCGCTCCTCGATGGCTGGGTCCCGTTTATCTGAAACAAGGTATGCATAGGCTTCGATTATCTTCCCGATGTCCGAATCCCAGAACATCTGCTGTGTGTCGCCCGAGGGTCCGATAGGGATGCGCAGTTCCGGCACCGGCTTGTCGACATCGACCTGGTCCAGTGTTCCAGCCGCGACCGCACGTTCGTACAGGACCGGTGCGGTATGTTCCCGCACTGCCGCGATACGGGAACGCCAGAAGCCGCCGACGCTGATCTGCGGTAGGCTCGGCGGACGGTATGTATGACTCTCGCTCACGCTCATGGTTTTCCTTTAATTAGGTGTGGTTGCTTACTTGACCGCTCCGGCTGTTAGCCCGCGCACATAGTAGCGCTGCAGAAGAAGGAAGAGGATAAGGCAGGGGATCATCATTACAGTCACGCCAGCCTGCACCGCGCCCCAGTTGATGCCGCCGTATTTGCCGTAACGCACCATCGCCATTATGACGGGGAGGGTCTGGTATTCGGTATTGGTCAGGAGGACCAGCGCGCCCAGGAACTCATTCCAGGATGTCAGGAAGGCGAAAATGGAGACTGTGGCTATGCCAGGCAGGGTCAGGTTCAGCATAATCCGGCGCAACATAGACATAGTGGTACAGCCATCGATGCGGGCCGCTTCCTCGATGTCCAGGGGAACGGCGTCAAAGGAGTTCCGCATCATGAATACCGAGAACGGCAACTGAAGGGTGGTGTACACCAACGCCAGCCCGAAGAGACTGTTTTGCAGCCCCACCTTGGTGAGCAAGAGAAACAGCGGTGTAAGGATGGACTGGAACGGCACCATCATCGTTAGCATGATCACCATGAAAAGGATATTCTTCCCTTTAAAACGGAAGCGGGAAAAGCCATATCCGGCCAGGGTGCTGACGGCAACGGTGAGAAGGACAGTGCCGATAGACACAGCGAGACTGTTGACCGAATGGCCTAGTAACCCGTCACCGAAAGTATTCAGCTCCCGGTAGGTGTCAATGGAGACGGTGGAGGTCGGCCACGGCGGCAGCGGCGGCTGGGATGCCTCTTCCTTCGGCTTCAAGGAAGACAAGGCCACCCACAGCATGGGCGCGAGGAACAGTGCGGCCAGGATGATGCCTACGCCGCCTACGAAGGTGGTGCTGAAACGGCGGCCGAAGGGAACCGGATTTTTGGGAGGGCGCGGACGCGGAGCGTCGTTTGGCGTGGATTCATCGATCATTTTGACGGCTCCTTGTTACGCAGGACATAGAGTTGTATTACGGTTAGCGCCACCAATATCAGCATGAGAACGACAGACATCGCCGCGCCATAGCCGAGCTTAAAGGAGATGAAGGAGGTATTATAAATCTGGTAGACGGCGGTCATGGTCTGCCGGCGCGGGCCGCCAAGGGTAATGATGTAGAATTGGTCGAAGGCCAGGATGGAACCGGCAATGGACATGACCATGGTAAGGGCGAGCGTCCGTCTCATAAGCGGGAGCGTGATGAGCTTGAACCGCTGCCATGCCGTCGCGCCGTCAATACGTGCCGCCTCCTGGATGTCGTGGGGAATGGCCTGGATTCCCGTAAGGAGAAGAAGCATGGTAAAGCCGGCCATGCGCCACACCACCATGACGATAATGGAGGCAAAAGCAAGATTGAAGTTGCCGATAAATTGAACCGGCTTATCAACCCAGCCCAGCCGCTGAAGGGCGACGCTGAACAGTCCGTTGTCGGGACTGAGAAGCCATACCCATAACAGACACGAGGTGGCAAAGCCAACGACCGACGGCAAGAAGTAACTGGTCCGGAAAAACCCTGTCAGGCGAGACTTTCTGTCCACGAACAATGCCAGCGGAAAAGCCACCGCGAAAATGGCGAGGGTGACCACGACCGTATATTTGCCGGTGAACAGCAGCGCGTTGAGAAATGCCTTGTCCGATGCCAGGCGGATATAATTCGTGAGGCCTGTGAACTTGGGTGTGCCCATGAGCGGCCAGTTGTGCAGGGACATCCATATCGCCATGATCAGCGGAACCAGGAAAAAGGCAACCACCAGGACCAGCGCTGGCGCGATGAAAGCCAGCGCAATCCACTGGGATTTAGGCGGCGGGTATTTGCGTTTCAGTCTGTCCCGAATATCAGCCGACGTCGCCGCCGGATCGAGCGGCGAGACGGACTGATCGGTTTCAAACGTTGACATAAGCGTCTCCGGTATGATGGCATGCCACTCCTACCCCGTGGAGGTTGGTGCTTTTCCTCGGGGTGGAGTCGCCTCAGTGAATGTGTCGAAAGGAGTGCCGGGGTTAATCGTTATTTTCGTCGATTATCCGTTGAATTTCTTCCTGACCCTCCTGGACCAACTCATCGATGTCTTCGTCGGTGAAAAAGCCGCGATTAAGCATCTCGGTCCAGGGGCCATTGTTGTTCAGGAAGACTTCGCTATACACTAGGCTGTAGGGCGTGTGTCCCTTGGCGAGGATTTCTGCCGGCATGAGGTAGCGGCTGTCCAGTTTGGCAAGCGCTTGGGCGGCGAGGTCGGAACGCACTGGCAGGCTGCCGAATTCAGCCATGATGGTCTGGCCTTCAAGCGAATAGCACCACTCGAGGAAGCGCTTGGAGGCGTCGAGCTTTTTGGTCCCTTTGGGGAAGACGATGACGTCACCGCCTGCGAAAGTGGCGAACCCGCCATTTTTGCCGGGAATGGGCGTGACGCCGAAGTCGATTTCCGGGTGATCCTTGAGAACAACACCGATGAGGAAGGTGCCGCAGGACATAAGACCAATCTTCCCGGCAAGAAAGCCGGTCAACATATTGGCGCCGGCGTCCGTGATGGCGCTCTCGGGGATGGCGCCGCGCTGATAGAGGCGACGGTAGAGGGCAATCGCGTCCTTGACTTCAGGCGTGTCGATCCGCGCTGTCATGCCGTCTGCGGACAAGGTGTCTCCGCCGGAAGCCCAGATCAGCGGATTGAAGGAGAACGCGAGCCATCCGCCGTTTGAACCGAGGAGGTAGAAGCCGTAGGTATCATCGGCACTCTCCGCGATCTTGACGCAATGATCTTCGAATTCAGCCCAGTTCATGGGCGGCTTTTCCGGATCAAGGCCTGCTTGGCGATAGAGGTTTTTGTTGTAGAGGATGAAGGATGACTCGGCCGAATAGGGAAGACCGTATATCTTCTTCGTTTCCAGGTCCGTACTAATTGTCACATGGGATTGGGATAGGTCGTCGAAGTATGGAAGGGACGTGGCGTAGTCGGTGATGTCTTCCAGCATCCCCGCTTTGATAAGCTGGGGGGTATAGATGAGGTCCAGGGAGACCGCGTCGGGTGCCTGGCCGGCCGAATAGGACGTCGCCAGTTTTTGCATCACTTCCTGCGCTATGATGATCTCCAACTTCACCTGATCGCCGCCCTTGGCGTTGTATGCTTTTACCAGCGGCTCCATGAAGGTACCGTTATCGCTCCGTACCCACAGGGAAAACGTGTCGGCGGCGGTGGCGATACTTGCGAGAGCAAGCATTATTGCACAGGATAAAGTAATAAGTGTGGATTTCTTCCCTCGGTGATTCATGACGGTCTCCTGGTTTCGGACGGTTCTCATACCCATAAAAGGCCTCTTGGCCATTATGCTTGTGGATGCGGCTGCCGCAAAGGCGGCAGGGCAATGGGCTAGGGGACCGGAGAGACCGGTGCGGGGCAATGGTGATGGTAGCGTCGGTTGGTGCGTCCTATCTCGTGTATCTTAACTATATCACACAAAACCCTTGCCGCAATGGCTGGATCAATCAATAATATATCCAATTCAATCATTAGCCTGGAGGCACATGGTGGCAAAACGACGAGATCTGGAAAATGAAATCTTCATTCTAGCCTTGGAAAGAGGGGAGAGACGCTTCTTTCCGACCGATGGCACTCCTTTCGCGCTCCAGTCCCAATTTGGCATACGTATAGCCGGAACGAGTTTTCATCGGCCACCATTTGAAATTAGCCGGCTCGATTACGATCAGCATAGCGCCTATTTCTGCATCGAAGGGCGCGGCCATTATGTTACTCCAGCAGGCCAAGGCGTGGTCAATCCCGGGGAGGTGTGGCTGGTCCCTGCCTACTATCCACATCATTATTGGGTCGAGGACGAATGGCGGTATGTTTGGATTCATTTCCGTGACGAAGGCTATTGGTCGTCATGGCATGCGTTGGGTGAGCGGAAGCTTCGTTCACACCGCATCGACCAGTTGCGTCGTGTCGCCGAGGGGATTGTCGAACAGGGTGAGCGGTGGGACGATGATGTGGAAGTCATGGAAGGGTGGGTGCGCCTCCTGATAGCGTATCTGCGCCAGGAATTGATGGAACCCGACGACAACCCGCATCGATGGTCCGCAACCCTGGCCGACGTGTGGCGCGAGGTGCGTTTGAACCCAGCCCGGCGCTGGCGGACGGACGACCTGGCGGAAATGGCGCATATCTCTCCGCCACACTTCAACCGCCTCATGCGGCAGATATACGGGATGTCAACCAACGCTATGCTGGCGAAGATCCGCATGGACAAGGCGTTGATGCTCATGCGTGGTACAGATATGAAGCTCGAGCATATTGCGGATTTGACTGGTTACTCGAGCGGATTCGCTCTTTCGAAGGCGTTTCGTCGCGTCTTCGGCGACAGTCCACGCAGCCATGCGAATAGCAGGTGATTTATGATCGCAAATGCTGTACAGGACTCTTCTTCAAATTGATAATGCCGTTCGTTAAATAACGGATTTCAAGAAAAGGCCACCTATCCCATGAATAGGTGGCATTTAAGAGTATTATGGCTATTTAGTTAACCCTATGGCTGAACAGCCTGTTTGTAATACGGATGTAACGTCCTTCACACCAGACTTCAACGAGGAAGGGTACCCTAGTCGAGCCAGTCTCTCAGGGTGCATCGGCCGCTTTTTCTCCGTAGAAGATCCGCCTGTCCAATTCCCCTTCCTTCATGGACAACAGCATGGCGGTGAAGACGTCGGCGTCAACGTTCAAAATTGTGCGGAGCATGCCGACAAACCAGTCAACACTGGCGAAAAGGGCGATACTTTCCAGAGGCAGCCCCATCGCGGGAATGACGATCGACAACGAAACCAGCCCGGCTCCGGGAACGACCGCATTGGCCATCGAAGACATCGTGGCAAGGACGACGATGTATATCGTCTGGCCAGGGCCGTAGTGCACGCCGTAGATTTGCGATATGGTAATGATCGTTATCGCCATGTGCATGGCCGCGCCGTTACAATTCAAAGACATGCCAAGGGGCAGCACAAACTGGCAGAGGCGCCTACTGATGCCGATTCGTTCCTCCGAATCCCTTAGGGTGGTCGGAAGGGTCACGGCGGATGAAGTGGTTGCAAGGGCCATCATCGAGATGCCCGATATGTTCCGGACCAGACGGGGCAAGCTCACTTTGCAGCGAATGCTGATTATTACCAGCCATGCGACAAGGAATACCAGGGTCGCCAGGCCATAGACAGCGAGGTACTTCGCCAGGGGAACGATAATCCCGATCCCCAGTTTTCCAACGGTTGACGCCAGCAAGGCGCAGATGCCGATTGGCGCGATCCTCATGATGCCGGAAACCAGCTTGATGATGGTCTTGTTGAACAGGGTGACCAAATCCAGAAAACGGCGGTCTTCCTGCTTTGCCGCCACCGCACCGGCGGCAATACCAAAGAGGATGCCAAAAAGGATGACGTGGACAATGGTTCCCTGAGCCATGGAACCGACAATGTTTGGCGAGATGAAGCCGAGGATGGTGTCGGTGATGGACATCACTGTGGCGGATACTACATCACTGCCCGCCATTGATCCGAGATCCGTTCCTGTGCCGGGTTGGAAAAAGGTACCCATGAGAACGCCCCAGCCGGCGGCGCACAATGACGACGTGATAAAGATGGTGAAGGTTTTTATCCCGAGCCTCCCCAGCGATCGGGGATTAATGCTGCCCACCGCCTCCACCACATGGCCCAAAACCAGCAGGACGATGTTCATCTGAATCAGCCGGAGAAAAATGTCGCCGAGCAGGCGCACCGGCTGCATCCGTTCACCAAAAATTATGCCCAGGATCACGCCCAGCACCGTGGCGATGAGAATCTGCGCGGTCATACTCAATTTCTTCATGCCACCTCCTCCTCCGCAATCCGGTTGACGGGAGACACTGGGACATGGGCAAAAAGCCCTCTGGCACTTTGTTTGGACAACGATACATCATCGCCGCCATGAGTGACTCATGGCGGCGACTGGAGTGTTAGGCGGCGCCTTGTTGTTTGAGGGTGTCTTTGAAGACAAACAGAATTGTCACAAGGCCAATAAGCAGGAGACCGCCGGACAGGTAGAAAGCCGAAGCCAATGAACCGGTGGTATCCGACAGGAAGCCGGCGAGATACGGCGCCACGATTGAGGACGACATGCCGACAAAGTTATAGACGCTGAAGATAGTTCCCCGGTTGCCCGAAGCGGCGTTGTCAGCCACCGATGCCACCAGGATGGGGTCGAGGGCCAGTTTGCCGGTGAGACCGTAAATTACCAGGCAGGTGATCATGAGGCTGTATTGCTCAAAATAGACGCACCCCATGATGGAGAAGAGGGCCAAGACCACCAACAACACGATAAACAGTTTGCGGCGGCGGAGCTTGTCCGACATGCGGCTGAAGATAAGCGCGCCGGGGATGGAGGCCCATGCCACCAGGGAAGAGACGAAGCCCACTTGACCGGCTGCGATGTTACGCTCGTTCTGCAGATAATACGGGAGCCACGTCTGGATGACGAAAAACCCGAACAATGAGCAGAATACCATAACATAGATGGCGATAATATTACGACTGAGTTTGGGCTTGACTGTCGTTGCGGCCGGACTGGTCGCGTCGGCGGCTGGTTGCGCTTCCACGGCGCGGGGCGGCTCTTTGATGACGAACTGGAACAGAAGCCCGATGACGACGGTGGGTATCGCAAAGGCATAGAAGCTGTAGCGCCAGTTAAGCCCAAGCGTGTTGATGATAAAGCCTGCGCCGATTAACCCAAGCGATATGCCGAATGCCATGCCGCTGTTGATAATCGCACTGCCGAAGCCGCGATGCTTCAGCGGAATAGCAGCGGAGGACAGGGCATATTGCGGACCGTAGTAGGTACCCTGGCCGATGCCCACCAGGGCGCGCATCAGGACGAGGACGGCGAAGGATGTCGCGAGACCGGTCATTCCGGTAAAGATACCGAAGAGGAGAAAACCGATTATCAACATGCGCTTCAGGCCGAACCTGTCGCCCAGCATGCCGCTGGGGATTTGCGCAAACGTGTAGGTGAAGAAGAACACGCTGTTGACCAACCCCAGTTGCGACTGGGTCAGGCCGAACTCCTGCTGGATGGAGTTCATTGACGCACTAAGAATGTTCCTGGTCGCGTAGATGAAGATCCACCCCAGGAAGAACAGGGCGACCGCTTTTGTCCAATAGGGTATCCCGGGTTCTTGTGGTTCAATGCTTGCTGTTTGGTTGTCTGCTGCCATGGGAAATCTCCTATTTGGCGTATTGTTCCGCAAAAGCCTGGAGTGCTTCCGTCATTACCGCCATGGGCGGGTTGACTATACCGGCCCCGACCTGGCCGATGCCCGCTTTCTTATGGGCCACACCGGTGTTGATGACGGGGAGGATGCCGGTGGCAACAACCTTGCGGATGTCAATTCCGGTGGCGACGCCGGCGAAATCCATGTTGGGCATAGCCAGCGCCGGATTCTGGCCGACGGTGATTTCGCCCATGTTTTTAGTATAGCGTTGCGCGTCGGCGAGGCCGCCAGCGCCGACGAAGCGGACCACCGCCGGGGCAGAACCCATGGCAAAGCCGCCGATGCCGATGCATTCGACAATGGCCGAATCGCCCATGTCCGGGTTGGCGTCCTTCTCGCTGAAGCCGGGGAAGTAGAGGGCCTGCGGATTGAGGCAGGGCGCTTCGAACCAGCGCTGGCCAAGGCCGGAGACGTTGACGCCGAAATTGACGCCGTTGCGGCTCATGCAGGTGACGACGGTGGAGTAGGGTACGTCGCGGCAGGGGTCCATGATCGCCTTACTGGCTGCCATGGCGAGATTAAGGAAAAACTGTTCGTTGCCGCTGGCGATGAAGTTGACTATCTTGGTTCCTTCGTCGTTGTTCCTCACAACCTCATGGAGTGCGCCGGCAATGGCCTTGTAGAACATCAGGCTGGCGGCGACATTCCGCTGGTGCATCTCGTCCCCCATCGCCAGAGATTGGGCGATGATGTTCTTCAGGTTGACGCCGCCCACGGCCTGGATGGCCTTGTCAAGCGCTGGCGCGAGTACCTTCTCCAGCCAGTGCAGGCGTTCAATAACTTCCGGGCCGTTCGCGCCGAAGCGCATGACTTTACCGATGCCTTCGTTGATGGTGCAGTAGGACTGGTTGCCGAAGGTCTCATTTTCGACCACGAACACCGGCATTGAGTAGGAGATGATGCCGGTCATAGGACCGACAGCGTTCTTGGCGTGGTTGGGACCGTATTGAATCTTCCCGGACGCCATCATCGCTTCGGCTTCCTCGTCCGTCTTCGCCAATCCCTCGTAACGAATTGCACCAAGGAATGCGCCTTGCATGGGTCCGCACATTTCTTCCCACTTGATGGGCGGTCCAGCGTGGAGAATGGTGGTCTTGGTCATGCCTTCGATGACCTGGTTGGCGGGCTGGACCCGCTTCAGGGTTGGTTGCCCATTGACCATACGGTCGAATACTTCCTTATTGGCCTTATCAATCAGCGACTGGCCTGTTTCGTCGATGCAGGAAGTGTCGAGTTTGAACAGCGTCCCGACCAGGTCGGTGTCGCCCTCGGCCGGTGGGGTCCAATCGATACGGACGAAGGGGGTCTCGGTGTCGATAAAGGCCTGATCGAAGGCATCAACGCCGACGGCGGCGACCCGCAATGGTTGCTGCGACATCATTCTCTCCTTAAAGCTCTCTATGATTTCGATAAATTCCAGGTATAGATGCGCGTTGCCGTATTCCCTACGAGCCGTTGGCGGCCTTTACCGCCCAGGCGGCGGCAATGGCATTGGAGGCGAGGACAACGACGCCTGCTTTTTCCAAAATATCCACCTGACTGCTTCGGCTGGGCGTGTCCCCTTCGGTGCCGCACACGGACGCGACGACAAGAGTGCTCCGGCTTTTCCCGCCAGACTGCTTGTCCGCTTTTTCCATCGCCTGCGCTACCAGGTTGGCTTGGTCCGGGTGGGTTCCGTATCCGATGACAAGGTCGATGAGGGCAACTGTGACCTTTGGGTTACAGAGGGCGTCAACGAGCCGCTCCATCTTCAAGTCCGGCGCCATCATCGGGTGGGGACGGCCGACGGTGAATTCGTCTTCGCCCAAGTCGAGGAAGAGGTGGCCTTCGACCTTATCCTTGCCGGTGATGTGGGTAAAGCCTTGAACTTTGAGGTTGGTGAACTTCTCGCCGGAGAGGCCGGTCGCGGCGATTTCGGCTGCTTCCTGGCACAGGGTGCCACCGCCGAAGATGCCGTGGAGGAAGCCGGGTTTGAGGCCGGTGGGCAGCGGATGCTCGTCACCCTTGCCGTCGAGGACGGCGGAGGGATTGGCCTGCTTTGCCACCAGTATGGAAAAATCGGTGAGGTTGTTTGCCGTGCCGATGCCGGCTTTGTTCTCGGCCTCGTACGAGGCCGCTCCCATGTAGTGCATAAACACTTTTTTGCCAAGGCTCTTGCAGCGGTCGAGAAGTTTGGCGCGGGTGGCTTCTCCCGGAGGCTTGCCAAGGATGGCGACCATGGTGGTATTATCGTCTTCAGCTAGACGCTCGAGTGCGGTAAGAGCAGTGATGCCGCCAATGTCGTCCTTTAGGTCGCGTCCGCCGGTTCCGTATGCCTGGGTGATGCCGACGCCCAAACGGTCGAGCAGGCAGGTCACCTCCTGCAGGCCGGTGCCGGAAGCACCAATAACGCCGATCGAGCCGGCGCGCACCCGGTTGGCGAAGGCCAGTGGGGTACCGGCGATGATGGCGGTGCCGCAGTCTGGACCCATTACCAGGAGTTTCTTGCGCGCCGCCATTTTCTTCAGTGCGAGTTCATCGGCTATGGAAATATTGTCGCTGTACAGCATAACGTCCATGTTATCCGTCACCGCCCGGGCCGCCTCGTAGCGGGCGTAATCGCCGGCGACGGAGATGATGGCGGTGTTGAGGTCGGGATCGGCGGTCATGGCGGCGTCAATGGTGCGGGGGGCGGTGTCGCCGCAGGCGTCGTCCTGCTTTTTCGCCGGTGCTTCCTGGAGCATATCCAGAACGGCCTGCGCTGCGGCCTCCAGCTTGTCATCCTCGGCCCGTACCGCGATGACGAGATCGTTCGGATTCGCATCCTTGATTTCCGGGGTCATCAAGCCGGACGCTTCGAAAAGTTCCTTGTTTCTGGTGGTGCCCATCATGGCGGATACGGTGTCCGCCCCTCCTCGTTCCTTCGCCTGCCCCGAGAGCTTCATAAGGAAGACCGAGTCCCGATAGCTGTTCGGCATGATGATGGTTTTTGTTTTCATGGCGTCCTCGTTTTCATGAAGTTATGGAAGATGCGCAATCCAGTACGCGTGATCGATTTTTTTACAGTCGCGTGGAGCGGGCATAGAGATGGCGGCAGGCCGCCGGATTTGGCTCAGGGGGTCGGGTTTGCGAGAGTGATGTCTCGTCGAGAAGAATGAAATACAAGAATTGTGCCAAACGTGAAATATTTCCGGATGCGGACCGAGATAGAGAGTTTTAACGAACAGAAACGGCGTGTACTCATTTCACGTTGTACGCCTACGTCCGTGTTCTCAACGGAAGGATGGCCGGCAAATATTCCGCAGTAGGCTGGTACTTACTGAGTGTTAAGGCTTAAAAGTATTGGAGGCTTTGCTGTTATGACCTCGGTTAGCTTTACCGACATAGGCCTACGACAGTGAGTGCCGTTGGTGGACGGCTGCGGCCGCAAGCTCCGGTAACAGCTCGACGCGTCGCCGTTGCCGTGTTGTACGGTTCAATTTTATTTTACGTGGAAAGGGACGAGGAGCGAATGAGGCGCGTCTGGGCTATGGCATCGGTGCCATAATCATGGCTGTCGGGCCATAGTCAGGAAAGCCCTAATGCTTTTCGTTTGCGGTGCAGGGTCTTGTAATCGATTTGCAGAAGCTTGGCCGCGACCACTTTATTGCCATTCGCCTCTTTGACGGCTTGTTCGATAATCTGCCTTTCGAGATCCTGGCTATAGCGCTTGATGATGTCTGCAAGGGACTCCTTGCCCAGGTCGAATTGCGGCTCCGTTGCCGGAACGGATGGGGCGGGTGCCGCGCCGGTAACGGTGATGGGGAGGTGTCCCGGGAGGATCTGCTGATTGTCTTCGCAGGTTAACGCGGCTTGGCGCATGACGTTCCGAAGTTCCCGGACATTTCCCGGCCAAGCGTAGTCGTTCATCAGAACCATCATGGCGGCACGGGAAATGCCGGTGCAGGTCAGCCCCAATTGCGCCTTAAACTCATCGAGAAAGCGGTTGGCCAGGTAGGCGACGTCTTCCTGGCGCTCCCGCAGGGCAGGCACTTTGACAGAGACTTCCTTGAGACGGTGCAGGAGATCCACCCGAAACACCCGGTTTTCCACATCCTTCTCGAGGGACCGGTTGGAAGCGGCGATGATGCGGACATTGACGTGGCGGGAGGTGGTGGTGCCAAGTTGCTGGACCTGGCGCTCCTCGATAACCCGGAGCAATTTTTGTTGGGAGGTGTAGGAGAGGTTGCATACTTCGTCCAGGAACAGGGTGCCGTTATCCGCCGCCTCGAAAAACCCCATCTTATTGGTTACAGCGCCGGTGAAAGCGCCCTTGGCATGGCCGAACAACTCGCTTTCGAAAAGCGTTTCGGGAATGGCTCCGCAATCCACCGCCACGAACGAGCCGCCACGCACTTGAGACATTTCATGTATTGCCCGCGCCACTAACTCCTTGCCTGCGCCGCTTTCCCCTTCGATTAAAACAGTGAACGGCGTGGGAGCGATCTTTTCAAGGAGGCGGACAAGGGCATGTACCTTGTCGCTGTTTCCCATGCGGACGAAGAGAGAGGTCCTTTCCTCAAGCTTGCCTTTGAGCAGGGACAACTCATCCTTCAGGCGTTTTTCCTCGAGGGCCTGGCTGATGGAGAGGCGGAGATCACTGGCGTTGATAGGTTTGAGAAGGTAATCGTAAATTCCCCTGCGCACCGCCTGCACCAGCACCCTGGTATCGCGTTGTTCGGTGACGCTGATAATCGGGGTATTCGGGAGACGCTGTTTGACGTTTTCCGCGAGCTCGAGTCCGTTCATGCCACGCATGTTGAAATCGAGAATGACGATATCGGGGGATTTCTGATTCAGGGCGGCAAGGGCGCTGTCGGCACTGTCGGCTTCGACGATCTCAAAGCCGTCGGGAGCGAGGATGGTACTCATGGTGGCGCGACTTTCGCCGTGCTCGTCCACAATCAGCACAATCGGTGCCCGTGTGCCCTGATCCATGCCTGCTCCCTGCGCCACCACGGCGCTGACGCGACCCTCAAGCGTGGCTGCAGTATAAAAGCATTTGGCTTAAAGTGGAACCTTTTTTCCCGAGGTATCTCTCTATAAAAAATAAATTACATCGGCGCTATTGTTTTTGGTTTGAGTTTTGCAAGTATGGTTATATTGATATATGGTATATTGTTGTCTTCCAGTAAATACGGCCACTCACGGACAGGATAGCCATGCAAGAAGCGTTCCGCTCCGTACATTCCATCGTACTTCCCGGAGTGTACCGGGATTCGGTATTCCTCATGAAACTCTCCAGCCGGGCCCGCGAGGAATCCGGGGCCGACCGCGTTACCGCCCTCATGGCCACCGCCCGCAACAAGGATCTGCTGGTCCAATCGGGATTGATGACTCCCGATATCGAAGCCGCCGGATCGGACGACCTCGTCGTCGCCATCGATGCCGGTCCGGAACTAATCGGCATCGCCGAAAAGACCGTCCTCGATCTCCTTGCCAAACCGTCCCCAGCCGTGCGGTCGCCCCTTGAACGGCTCGCGCCGAAATCCCTCCCCATGGCCTGCGAGCGCCTGGAGGGAATCAACTTGGCCATGATCAGCGTGGCCGGCGAATACGCCAAGTACGAAGCTGCGCAGGCGTTGTCGGCCGGTCTCGATGTTTTCCTCTATAGCGACAGCATCTCACTGGATGATGAACTGGTCCTGAAGCGTCTCGCCGCCAGCAAAAGTTTATTCCTTATGGGCCCGGACTGCGGCGCCGCCGTTCTCCACCACACGCCGCTCGGCTTTGCCAATCGCATGCGGCAGGGGACGGTCGGGATCGTTTCCACCACCGCCACCGGGCTTCAGGAAGTCGGCTGCCTGCTCGACCGCTGCGGCCTCGGCATCAGCGCGGCCTATGGCGTCGGCGGACGGGACCTCTTGGACGACATCGGCGGCATCTCCACCCAAACCGCCTTGGAACGGCTGGCAAGCGATCCGAACACGCGGTTCATCATCGTTATTGGCACCTGCCCGGGAAGAGAGACGCGTCGAAAGCTGGCTGAATTATACCCGCGCCTTGGCAAACCGGTGTTGGTCCGATACTTTGGCGCTGAAGACTACGCTATTGAGGACGCCGCCGACATCCCGCACGCCGACACCCTGCGGGATGTGGTGGTGACGACGGCTGGCCGCATCGCGTCGGTTCTGGATATATCGGACGTGGACTTGCCGACACCTGATTCCACGGGGGAGGGCGTTCCGTCCGCTTCCGGGTGGATCAGCGGTCTTTTCAGCGGTGGGGCGCTTTGCTGGGAAGCGGCGGAAATTTGCCGCTCACTAGTGCCTGGCCCCATTTACGCCAATGTTCCCGCTCGCGGCGTCGAGGTAACCGATGGCTGCAAACTTGTCGACGGCCATGTGTTCATCGACCTGGGGGCGGACGGTATCACTATGGGAGGACCACACCCACTCCTCTATCCAGAGCGAAAATTGGAGAGGATCGTGCGGGAACTGTGCGCGCCCGAGGTTGCCGTGATTCTGACAGACGTCATTCTCGGTTGCGCGGTCGCGCCGGATTTCGCGTCCCAACTAATCCAGGCTATTGATCGCGCGGCTGCGATCACTCGCGGCAGAAGCCGTGAAAAACATGTGGTGGTGAGCGTCTGCGGCACTGAAACCGACCTTCCAAGCCGTTCCTCACAAATCGACATCCTGCGACGATCCGGTGTGACCGTACTCGGCAACAACGCTGAGGCGGCACGATACGCTGCCATGGTATCGAGGGGAGGGCCGATATAATGGGTAACGAGTTACGCGTCGTCAATATCGGTCTCGACGACTTTTTAGCCTCATGCCGCGAGGACGGGGTGCCGTTCGCGGACGTGGAGTGGAAACCGCCGGCGCAGGGAGATTCCGAACTTATCGATATTCTCTTCAGCCTCACCGTCGGCTTTCGCGATGCCGCCGGCGAGTCGCGCATTGACGTGGCCAATCAGACTGGGCTTCGCCGTATCCTGGCGGCGCAGCCCGTGGTCAAACGTATCCTCCCCGCTCACGAACTTATTCCCGATTTTGATGAAAACGTCATTCTGCACGCCGGTCCTCCCATCGGGTGGGAAGACATGTGCGGGCCGATGCAGGGCGCTGTCGTGGGAGCGGTCCTCTACGAGGGATTGGCCGAGGATACGGCTGAGGCCGAACGTCTGCTCCACCGGGGGAGCATTGTTTGTCAAACCAACTATAGTAGGGGGGTGGTCGCGCCCATGGCAGGTGCTGTTTCGCGGTCGATGCCCCTGTTCCTGGTGGAAAATGAGACGGCTGGCAACATCGCCCTTTCTCCAGTCAATGAGGGAATCGGCCATGCACTTCGCTTCGGCGTACACAACCGGCCCGTGCTGGACCGATTGAAATGGATTGAGGCTGTCCTCGCTCCGGCTCTTGACAGAGCGCTTGTGGCACTGGGCGGCGTGGCGCTCAAACCGATTATGTCCCAAGCCTTGATCATGGGCGACGAGATGCACCAACGGAATGTCGCCGCCAGCCTTGCCTTCCACCGCTCGGTGGCTCTGGCGCTATGCGATGCGGCGAATAACACCGAAGATCTGAAACGTATCGTGTCGTTTCTGACGAGCGAGAACGAACAGTTCTTCCTCAATCTCGCCATGGCTGCGGCTAAGACAGCCATGGATACGGCGCGGGATATCCCTTACTCCACCCTTATTACCGCCATGAACCGTAACGGCGTCGATTTCGGCCTACATCTTAGCGCCACCGGCGACCGCTGGTTCACCGCGCCTTCTCTGCTACCCAAAGGGCTTTACTTCCCCGGTTACGGTGAGGCTGACGCCAATCCGGATATGGGAGATTCCGCCATTGTCGAATGCTATGGTATCGGTGGCATGGCTCTGGGAGCCGTTCCCTCGGTGACCAATCTCGTCGGGGCCGGTAATCTCATGGAGTCACTCGAGTATACCTTCGACATGAACCACATTTGCATCGGACGCAATCCGGATCTCGCCATTCCCAATTGCGACTTCGCCGGGACGCCCGCCGGCATCGACGTCCGCCGGGTGGTGGCAACAGGCATACTGCCGCTCATTGTGTCAGGCGTGGCCCACCATCTTCCCGACGTTGGCCAAGTTGGCGCGGGTCTCGTCACACCGCCTATGGAAGTTATGAATAAGGCGCTCCGCGCGTTCCACAAAATGGTGACTGCATGACGCCGGCGCCTCACTCCATCAGCGTGCGCAGCGCCGGCTCCACGGCGGCCACCATGCTCCAGTCGGGGTCACCACTCACTGTAGCTGCCGTTTTCGAGCGAAGCTTTTACTGCCGGGATTCAGATGATCGCTGGCTCTGCTTTCTTCGTGACGATCTGGAACCAGGCCCTCTCCATGCGCTCGCGACTGGTTGGCCGGAACAACTGGGTGATCACGTCTTTGAAGGACAAACCCTCGCCGCCGCTGGTCGAAGCATTTTGGCAACACCCACGTTTACGGTAGAGTTTAGCGAGTTCCTGCCATGGCAGCCAACGACATTTCCGCCAGTAAACCCTCCACTCCTGCGGGACGCGCTCCTCCGACTCCGTCAGGCAATGCGGAGACTGGCACCGCCGGATACACTGGCAGGGCAGCTCGTCGGATGCAAAAATTCTCATGAGACTGATGATGGCTGGCAAAAAGCTGTGCTGGCAGAGACGTCGCGCGGTTTAGACATGGTGACACGATGGTTGGCCTCGCCAAGCGATGATTCGCTCCGCGATGCAGTCCAGGCGCTGGTCGGACTTGGCCCTGGCCTAACACCCACGGGGGATGACATCCTGGCCGGGACGCTCCTGACCCTCCATGCCTTGAGACAAACAGAACGGGCAGCTGCGCTTGCCACCGCTATTAATGAATGGGGTGTGGAGGGGACGAATCGCATTAGCCTCGCCCATTTGCGGGCTGCTGCTGCAGGTCAGGGAGCCGCACCATTTCACGATATGTTAAATGGATTACTGCGTTGCGATGCTACATTTGAGCCATACCTGTGGCGTATCGATGCTGTCGGCCACAGTTCCGGATGGGACATCCTGACGGGCATTGTAACCACGCTCGAATCGTGCATCCAGCCCGCTCCGCGGTAGCAGGGCGGGCTAGAGCTGTTGCCTAATTAGTGGGCGAGAATGTGAGTACCCGCGCCTTCACAGATGGCCTTGCCGAGGTTGGCGGGGCTGGTGATAATCACCTCTTTTCCCCCTTGACGGATGAAATCGATGGCGGCTTGAATTTTCGGCCCCATGCTTCCTTTGGGGAACTGCCCGTCATCCATGTGTTTCTGTAGAGTGTCCACATCGACCTTTGTCAATTCTTCCTGTTGCGGTGTGCCGAAGTTGATGCTGACCGTATCGACTCCGGTGGAGATGACAAACAGATCCGCCCCCAGCGAGTTCGCGATCAGGCGAGACGTGAGATCCTTGTCAATTACCGCATCCACGCCAAGATAACCGTCCCCTGTCCAGATAACGGGAATCCCGCCGCCACCGCCACCGACAACGTTATAGCCGTTGTCAAGCATGATCCGGAGCGCATCCATCTCAATAATCTTGACCGGTTTCGGAGAAGGCACCACCCGTCGATAGCCGCGGTTGGAGTCCTCTCTCATAATCCAAGAGGGGTTTTCGCGGCTAAGCTTTTCGACTTCCTCCGCCGTATAAAAACCGCCGACGAATTTGTCGGGATCCTGGAATTTGGGATCGTTCGGATCGATTTCGACCTGGGTGACAACAGTCGCCGATTTGTCAGGCAGGCCGCGCCGGCGCAGTTCGTTACCGAGGGCCTGCTGGATCATGAAGCCGTTATTTCCCTGCGTGTCAGCAACGCAGTTGAGAAGCGGCAGTGGATGCAGGCCGGCGTGGCGGAGCGCCATCTCCGAACGGAGCAGAAGGTAGCCCACCTGCGGGCCGTTGCCGTGGGTAACAAGAACCCGCCAGCCTTGTTCAATGACGTCGACGATGTGTTTGACCGTCGCCACCACAGCTTTGTACTGATCGGGAAGGGCGGGCTTGTTATCGACAATAAGGGAATTACCGCCGATGGCAATGACTGCGAGTTTGTTGTCGGCCATGCTTGTCTCCGGTACGAGAAAAAGAAAGAGAAACAGGAGTGTTGAGAACAAGCGGTGCAAGTCGTTTGCCACGGTCCAAAATCGACGGAAAATTTCAGATTTCCGGCCTGAACGTCATCATTTCGGGTTTCTTCTTCCCACCTACTATGCAACAAGCCTCAAAAGTATGGTGCCGCCGCCATAGATATGGCTACCATGCCCCACCTGAAATTAATGTGCTTTCGGTACAGCGGGACGATACATGGTCGTGCATGGAAGAAGATTTGAAGAGTGGCTGGCGATCCAGCCGTCCTGCCAAAAAGAGGATGGCATGAGATAAAATTAAGAAAAAATAAACTAGCCGCAAAATAGACTACAACCACAATGATTGTATATAGATAAGCGAAACTGTGTCCATTCATTCCATATCGACTGACAAGTCAGATAAAACCCCGTCCTCACGCTCACCTCTCGCCACGATGGCACTGTATCGAAAATTCTTGAGTAATTCGAGACAGATACGAAAAAGAAAAACGGATTCAAGAAAATCCTCTCCAAATATATCTATCCTTAATCTAACAAAGGTATTGCATCATTAATTGCCACGCGTCGTTCGGCTTTATACGCAGGAATTCCCTCAATCACTCTGGAAAAAAGCCATTTCTTTTTCCAGCGGTTACCCAGAAAAATTCCGAATTAGGTACGGCTTGTCAGGAAGCGGCTACACCGTCCTGTCCAATAATAAATCGTAAACTACGGATACATTTATATCCGATAAAAGACCTGCGAAGTATTCGCTCAAGCAAGTTTCTACCATTGTTTCACTCGGGATGGGTTACCACGTTCTGGAGACGTCATGCGCAAGTACATATTGAGTTCACTTCTATTGCTTGTTACTTCTACCGTTGCCATAGCAGGAACGCCGCCGGAGATAACGTTTTTTGACCCGACGAGCGGCCCAATCAATACTATAGTGACGATCGAGGGCCGATATTTTACCGATTCTCCGACGGTGCTTATGAATGATGCACCGGTAACACCTTCTACAGCAAATGATACGCTAATCAAGGTAAAAATACCTGACAGCAGCAGTGGTACCGTGGAGGTTAAGGTTCATACTACTCACGGCGACGCAGCGGAGTTTTTTGCTGTTAAACCGATAATCAGCTCTTTCAGCGTACCTACTGGTTCTGTCGATGACCCCGTTACCATAAATGGATCCGGTTTTGGGAGTGGTGCAATTGTTAAATTCGGAAATATACCGGCCGCAGTAGATAACATCACACCCACCACGATTTCGACCAGCGTTCCACCAGGTGCTTTCGGTACTCCGGACGTAACAGTAACTATAGGTTCAGAGACCAGTGGCACGAAAGCTTTCGCTGTCATTCCTAAGGTAACTAGCGCAGAACCGTCCCCTGGGTTTGCTGAGGATCCCATTACAGTAACCGGCTCCGGCTTCGATAGTGGGGCGAGTGTAAGGTTTGGTTCATCAAGCGGGCCTGCAGGTACTAATGTTATCGTCGATAGCGACACTGTTATTAGGGTTAATGTTCCTGAAAATGCCACCGGCACTTCAGAAGTATTCGTAATTGTGGATGGACGCCATAGTAGTGGAGGAGCGACCTACACAGTTAAACCTAAAATCACGTCACTCAGCACTGACGAGGGCACCGTTGACTCAACCGTAACGATCAATGGTTCCGGCTTCGATTCAACCGCCAAAATTTTCTTCGGCGGTAAGCCGGTCACCAATGTGACAGAAAAAGTTTACAACAAAATAACCGTTAAGGTTCCCGAGCGTGTTTCCGGCGATGCTCCGGTTAAGGTATCCTTCGGCTCATATGATAGTACTATGCCCTTTAAGATACTCCCAAAGATCGATTCTCTTAATCCTTCCACCGGGGTCGTCGGGGCACTCGTGGAGATCAAGGGCTCTGGTTTCAAGTCTGATGCCACGGTAAAATTCGGCTCTCTCGACGCGGAAAACGTGGATTTCGTTGACGACACCACTATTAAATTTACCGTTCCCACAAATGCTACGCCCGATGATTACGTAGTTAAGGTCACGACAAACGGCGAAGAAGTGGGTGATATCGCATTCACCGTCAACAGCTTACCGCCTCCGACTATCATTAGCCTTGACAAGACCGAAGGCGTTGTGAACGAAAGTATTGAGGTAACCGGCACCGGCTTCGTCACTGACAAAACTACGGTCAAATTCGGTGATGTCGATGCAGAATTGGCGGAAGTGACAAGCTCAACAAAATTAACAGTAAAGGTCCCACCAGGCGCGAGCGGCACATCCAAAGTGACGGCTATCGCGGATGGCTCGGAGGGCACCGTAGGTGTCAATTTTACCGTCAGGCCAACAATCAGGACAGTCGACCCTATTAGTGGTCCTGTTGGTACAGAAGTGACCATAGATGGTACTGGTTTCAATTCCGATGCGACGGTGGCCTTCGGTAGTTATCAAGCGCAGAATGTCACAGTAGTTGGTAATACCATTAAGGCTACCGTACCCGCTAGCGCTTCCGGCGCGCATGATCCCGTGGATATAAAGGTCACGGTGGGGAGCGCGACAAGCACCGAGAGTAGGACGTTTACCGTCGACAATAGCGTCATTCCTACCGTCACCGATGTTGACCCGAAAACCGGGCCGGTGGGTACGTCCGTTACCATCAAAGGCACCGACTTCACCAGCGTCGCCGAAGTGAAAATTGGTGGGAAGCTAGTTACTGATACTAATTACGTTGATTCAACCACATTGAGAGGTACTGTCCCTGCCGGTGCGACCGGCGAGGCTCGAATAGATGTAACGGTCGGCGCACAGACTAGTTATAATGAAGTGTATTTCCTTGTCGACGACGGCTCGACGCCGATATTGCAGAAAATTACGCCGAACCAAGGTAAGGAAGGGGATACCGTCGTACTTCAAGGCAAAAACTTCGCCGATGGTGCGACTGTCATGTTCGGTAACCAGGAATCTCCAACGGTTACTTTTTTGAGCAGCACGGAGGTGGAAGCTGTCGTGCCTGCGGGCAATGATACGGTTGATGTAAACATTAGCGTGGGCTCTCTTCCGTCCAATGCATTGCCGTTTGTCTATCAGACTCCGATACCCAAGCCCACAATATCATCGATGGATCCGACGACCGGCCCCCGCCGTTGGCAACATCGACGTAACGATCGGTGGAACGGGCTTTACCGCCGCTACGAAAGTGTTTTTCGGGAGCACGCCCGCCACCACGGTCAAGTCCTGGTCTGCCACCTCCATCATTGTCACCTTGCCGCCAAAGCCGGCCGATACGGATGAAGTCAATGTGGTGGTCGAAGAAAACGGCGTCAGGAGCGAAGAGATTTTCGTGTTCCGGTATATCACCGATGTCGTTCCTGAGATAACTGCCTTAGAGCCGAACGAAGGGCCTTACACGCGCGAAACGCCGGTGACTATCAGAGGCACGGACCTCGGAGGGGTGACGCAGGTGAATTTCGGGACCACTGTCATCACTGCCATTACGCCTGTTACAGGCGGCGTTCAATTTACGACGCCGTCGGGAACAGTCAACAAGATGGTCGCCGTCACTGTTACCGCTCCGGCAGGAACCAGCAACGAACTGATGTATCGGTTTACGCCGCCTGCGCCGACCATTACGTCCATCACTCCCGAACGGGGCATTGAAGCGGGTGGGTATGACGTGACCATTACCGGGACGTTTTTGGACCAGCCGGGCCTGGAGGTGACGTTCGGCGGCACCCCCGCGACCATCAGCAGCAAATCTGACACCTCCCTGACGGTCGTTGTCCCGCCCGGCGGCGAGGGGGTGAAACCGGTGGTGGTCCGGACGAACTATGGCGAAGCGACGACCTCGTTCACCTACTATAAGGAAGGCGCTCCCACCATCAGTGGCATCACGCCGTCCTTTGGCCTGCTGCAAGGCGGCACGCAGGTGTGGATTACCGGCACGGGCTTCGCAACCGCATCGAAGGTCACCTTCAACGGGCTGACGGCGCAATTCGTGAAGCATTCCGACACCTCGATTTCTGCGATAACGCCCGACCTCAGCGCGCTAATAATGGGCCGCTCGGCAGCCATACCGGTGGTCGTCCGCGTGACAAACCATATCGGCGAAAGTCCTGCGGAAAATACGCACTTCGCCGTGTACCCGCTGTCGGTTCCGGTCATCGATTCAATTAGCCCGGCCTCGGGTCCGCCAGCGGGCGGGAACTGGATAATTATCAACGGTTCCGGGTTCACGGGTGCAACGGCAGTGACGTTTGGTTTACAAACGGTGACGTCACCGACCGTCAACTCCGATGCAAGCGTCAGCGTCCAGGTACCTGCCGGCACGGGCAAGGTGCAGGTGACGGTCGTCGGGCCGGCTGGGACGAGTAACGCCAAGGAGTACTCCTACGAAGGCGCCCGTCCCGACCCGTCGCAGGACCCGGAGGTACGTGGCATAGTCAACGCGCACGTGTCCACAGCCGATAGGTTTATCCAGCTTCAATCCGGAACGGTGGGATCGCGTTTGTCCTCCATCCGTCGGAGGGGGTTGTCCGGCATGCGAAGCAATAACTTCAATTTCAGAGTGAACAACAGCATGCCTCGGATAGGCCGTCATGATCGGAGGAATATCCCGCAGAGTCATTCGCCCGTGTATTCCTTCAACACCACTCAGGCATTCCCGAGTCTGGCGTCGCAGCAGTTGCAATCTCGCTGGGCGTTTTGGAGCGACGGCGCCATCAACATTGGCTCGGACAAGGATGAGGACGGGTACGATTATACTACCTATAACCTCACCCTCGGCGCTGACTATGCATTTGATGCGTTCGCAGGCGGTTTTGCCATCGGGTATGCCAACGATCAGTCGGACGTGGGCGACAACGGTTCCGAAACATCGGGCGATGCGTATACTGCCGTGATGTACGGGTCGTATTCTCCAGCGTCCAATTTCTATCTCGAAGGCATGTTGGGGTATAGTCACCTGACGCTCGATTCGAAACGGTACTTGGGATTCGGTTCAGGGTTCGTCGACGGAAGCCGCAATGGCCACCAGTACTTCGGTACCGTTGCGGGTGGATACGACATGATGCTCGGGAACCTGACTTTGAACCCTTATGGCAAGTTCTCCTGGTCCCGCAGTACGCTGAATGAGTATGCGGAAAGCGGTGCGGGCAACAGAGCGCTTCGATACGGCAGAACGAAGATCGATCATTACGCAACAAGTCTGGGCGTCCGTGCGGAATATGCAATACGGCAAGAATGGGGTACTCTCCTGCCGTCGGCCGGATTGGAATACACCTATAACTTCAAGGGTGGGACCAGGACAGGACTCGGTTATATTGACCAAATGGGCATGCCCTATACGGTCAATAGCCGTGCCACCGCTCGCAACCAGATTTCCGCCAATGCCCGGATCCAGGCTATAGTCTATAACAAATATTCTATAGGAATGGAGTATCGTGGCACCTTCTCCGGCAAGCAGCGGGATCACCGAGTCTCTCTCCAAGCTGGTTGGTCATATTAATTCAAGGCACCAGAGTGCTAAACTACGGAATCCATCTTCATGCGCGGCTTTTCTACCAAAGGCGAAGGTCGAGGCACCGGCCTGCATTTGGTTCGGCAGGAGGTGCGGACCCTGGACGGAGACATCGCGGTGGAGTCTGTACCGGGGTCGACCGAGTTCACCGTGTCGGTACCGTTGATGTAAAAAAGAAGAGAACTCAACAGTTGTACTTCTTCCATCAGAGCACAACGTTTATCGAGGAGAAACCATGAAAATCAGCGCGAGAAATCAGTTCAAGGGAAAAGTCGTTAAAATCACCGAGGGTGCGGTCAATGGCATCGTCGCCATCGATATTGGCGGAGGTCACATCATGACCGCCACCATCTCCATGCAGGCAATTAAGGAACTTGGACTTGAAGTAGGGAAGGAAGCTTACGCCATCGTCAAGGCCACCTCCGTAATGGTCGGCATCGATTAAATCAAGCTTCTGTGCAGCCAATATATTATGGTAACCGTACCCACTACCGAGCCAACGGTAGTGGGTACGGTAAAAGTCTGAATAAAATCCCGCCAATATTTAACTTCGATTTCGATCTCTTCTTCACCATTCAACCCGTAAGCCAATCTCCCCTGAGTAGCGTCTATAGTTTTGTTTGCCAAGTTGGGCAGAGAGCCCGATACCGAGATGGACGTTACTCCGCACCGCAGCTTCAACGCCAAGCTTTGCTTCATACAAATGCCGGGGTGAATCAAGCGAGAGCCTATGCTGATCCATGGACATTGCAGAACTTTGGCCTTTGTACAGCCAATTAAATTCGGCATATGGTTGTGCCGGCAGCCGGCTGGTGCCGGCGATATCGCCTTTCAGACGGAATCCGGCGCGGGTCATAAAACGGTCGCTATCATGGTGTTTAATTTCGGTGCCTGTGACTTCGACGAAATCGTTCGCTTTATAATCTTTGTAGGTGAGTTGGACCGTTGGCACGACTGACCAGGCGGTATTCGTCGTCCTGAACAAGGGGAATGCATACCCCGCTTCCAGCGAGCCAGACCATAAGCGTGTGTTGAATTTCTCGCCGGGCAGCCCATCGCCGCTGGTGTTGTTTCTAAACCAGGCGTGCTGGAACCAGCTATCAACATACAGTCCGTCAGCGCGTTGACGGTCCATGAACCAGGTGGCATAGCCTCCAACCATGTAGCCATTGAGGTTCGATTTCGCCGACATCGATGTTGCGTCACAATTGATGGTACCCCTTGCGGTTCCGAAGCCGATCATCGCGCCGGCGCTGAAAACGCCGTGGGCTGATTCAGCACGCCAAAGATCCATGCCCGTTTGGACTGTGAATGTTTTGACGGTTGAATGTTGACCAGGAAGACAGTAGTCCTGGGTGGAGCGGCCGTATTGAATGCGTGCCCAGGCCGCGCCGAGGTGGCGCTCGCCTGTGGCCGGGTCTCTGTATTCCTGATAGCCAAGTAAGCGGTCGTACATGGTGTGGAAAAATAGCGACTCGGCCGCCTCACGGTTGACGAGGTAGTTACCCGCCTCCGGCCTGATTCCTTCCTGGGATACCAGGTACCAACTGTTTTCATCGCCGCCATTGCCGCCGCGCACCAAGGAATAATCAAACGCGCCCGCCGCCAAGGTTCCAGTTCCAAGGCGATAGTTTCGGGCCAAGGCGGAAAGGGCAAATGAGCCGGGCGATGTGGTCGCGCCATTCATCGCCTCCACTACCATAATGCCGACATCGGTCTGTGCACCCATGCCGCCACGATTGTGCACAATAACGCCTGTTGTTCCGGTGGTGGCTCCGCCATCGAGAATAAGTTTATCGGTTGGCGAGCTGTCATCACCGAACACGGTATTTATCTCTAAGAGACCCTCTTGCGACACCATGCCATCTCGCACAGTGAGGGTGTTGCCGACCGACGTTCCGGCCAGCCGGAGAGTGCCTTCATTGACCAATTGTCCAATGTTCAAATTGGAAGCGGACGCCGATCCATAGCCGGGCAGGGCATTGAGACTGGCGATAACGCCCCGGTTGACAACCTGGCCGTCAACCCTGCCGGTTCCCGACAAACTGGCTCCGGCATCCACCTCGACCAGCGGTCCGCCCAATACCGCGCCGCCCGCCGCATCATCTCCGACTACCAATGCGCCTGCGGCAACCCTGCTGTTACCGGAGAATCCAGCCATGGACGATTCAATGTTCAGGCTACCTGTGCCATCTTTGATAAAATCGCCGTCGCCGGTTACCGTGTTGCCGAGTGTCCAGGCGGAACTGCTGGACAAGCGCAGCGTACCATCCACCTGAATATCGGCGGTGCCGAGGTTCTCGGCCGCACCGGCTCTCATCGTCGCGCCGCTGTCGACTGTGAATCCGCCGTCATATCCGGTGTTCGTACCGGAAAAGGTGATGTCGGTTCCGTCCCGCAGTGCGACTGCTCCCTCACCGGACAAGTCCTTGCCGAAAACTCCGGTTTGGGCCTCGCTGGCAAATTCGAGAGAATCACTGTTGTCCGTCAACACCAATGCGCCGGCCGATCCCAAACCTTGTGCATGGTTCAAGGTGATGGCGGATCCGCCCTGTGCGATCACGTCGCCGGTATAATTGGCGCTTGCTCCACCGGCAACGAGATCGGCATTCCGCAAGTCGAGGGAACCCTCACCTTGCAGAATTCCGTTAATCACGTTGTCGCGCCCGTTGTCTTCGCGCCGGGAAGTGTCTACCACCAGTGCTCCATTGCCCATGTCGATAACTGATCCAGCTTCGCTGTCTATGGAGCCGACGGTCTGGGTTTTGTCGTTCAGCCGAACTGTCGCGCCGTCCGCCACAGCAAGGGAACTGGTTCTACCGAGGGCGTTATCGGCACGGAGGTCGAGCACTCCGCCGTTGACCTCGGTCGCACCGGAATAGGTATTACCGTCGACATAGGAAAGAATAAGGGTGCCGTCGCCGTTCTTTGTCAAAGAGCGGCCGTTCCAGGTTGACGCAAACGGACCGTTCCTATCTTCCAGCAGGACATCGACGTCGAAAATATTGTTGGCGTCGTTCATGGTGAAAGATCCGGTGCCTTCGGCCATGCCGGCGTACCATGCCAGGTCGAAGCCAACCGTATAGGCATCGTTAGTACTGTTTAGCTCGCCGTTAAGGACCAGATAATCGACTCCGGTCGCTTGCCCTCCGAAATTGACCGAGCTGAAATCGCCGGTGATGCCGTTGGCTCCGGTTTGCAGGACTGTGTGTCTCTTGGCGGTGAGTGCGCTGGCGGGCAGGGCGGTGTCAAAGCCGCTTATTGAAAGAGTGCCGCCAATAACCGCGCTGTTGGCCGAAATACTTGGTTCCATGCCAATCGCCACCGCCAGTGATCCGGCGGCGTCTTTGGTAAAAGTGCCGTTGACCACCAGGTTGGCATTGGCAGCGATGGACGTGCCGGCGTCAGCGGCAATCGTATAATTATCAGCGGTAAATGCGTTGTCTTGCGCCAGCGTGATAGAGCCGGTTTGCACATCCACGTTGCCGATAACTGAGTTTTGACCAGTCAGGGTGGCGGTTCCGGTACCGGTTTTATTGAGTTCGCCTGCTCCGGACAGGGTGTTGACGAAGGTTTGGTCGGTGTTGATGTCCAGTTGAAGTACAGTACCGCCAACCGAGTCGATGCCACCGGTCCCTGCGGCTGAACCGTTTTGTAAAATCAGCGTGCCGCCATTAATAGTGGTGCCGCCCGTGTAATCGCTCACACCTGTCAAGGTGAGATCGAGATCTCCCGTTTTATTGATGCCTCCACTTCCGCTTATCGTCCCGTCGAAGGTAGAACTGCTCGAGCCGGAAAAGTTCGATCCAACAGATAATGTGCCGTCGCCGAGAAGAATCGAACCGTCGCCGGAAATCCCTTTCACGATTTGATCAATTCCGTTCAGGTTGAACGTCGCGCCGTTTGCGACTGACAGGAGTTCGCTCCGTTGGATGGCATTTTCCGTACCCATGAGCAAGGTGCCGGCACTGACTGTTGTGCTCCCGGTGTACCCGTTCTGGGCTGAAAGGATGAGCGTACCGTCGCCTGCTTTGGTCAGACTATTTCCATCCCAACCGAGGGTGGGATTTTGGCTCACGGTATTCAAGGCCCGGTCGACGGTAAAAACGTCGCCTTCACTCGCGAGAGTGAAGAGTCCATTGGCGGTAGTATCGTTGGCATACCATCTCAAATTAAAGCCGACAATGTATTGGGTGTTGTCGTCAAAGTTGATTCGCCCGTTGACGGTAAGATAGTCAACGTCCACGCCGTTATTGGCAATAGTCACCGTGTCAAAAGTCGAGGTAATTGTCGCACCGCTGTCTATGACCACGAAGTTCCTGTCGAGGATACTGCTCGCGCTGCTGTAGGTGCTCGTATCAAATCCGGTAATGACTAGGTTACCGCCGAGCACCGCCGAGCCGGCGGTAACAGCCGGCTCGTTCGAGCCAATAGCGACGTGGAGGGTAGAACCATCCGCCTGGGTAAAGACGCCGTCCACCACCAAGTTCGAGTACGCTCCGATATCGGTGGTTGCGCCGTTTCGTGTTTCGAAATTGTCCGTCGTGAGTGCGCCGTCCTGCCGCAGCGCCAGTGTACCCTCCTGCACAGAGACAGGGCCAATGTTCGAGCCGTTGGCGGTGAGTTCGGCCGTACCGGAGCCGGTCTTCATCAATGCGCCGCTTCCCGACAGGACGTTATTAAAGGTGTGGTTTTGGGTAGCGGCAATGTCCAATTGCAGGACGGTGCCGTTGCCCACGTTTATGCCGCCTGTTCCGGCGGCAGCGCCGTTTTGTAACACCAGCGTGCCGCCTTGAAGAGTGGTACCGCCGGAATAATCACTTTCACCGCTCAGGGTTAAGGAACCTGATCCAGTCTTGATCAAACTCCCGCCACCGCTTATTGACCCGCCGAAAACTGAATCGTCGGCGTTGCCAACCGCCAAGGTGCCGCCACCGGTCAAAATCGTACCTTCACCGGAAAGGCGCTGAGCAATTTGGTTGAAACCGGCCAGGTCGAGGAGAGCGCCTGCATCAATGTTCACGCCCGAGCTTGAAGCAAAAACGTTATTCGCGCCGGTGCGCAGTGTTCCGGCCGTGATATTGGTACTTCCGCTGTAGTCGTTGTCACTGGAAGAAAGGATAAGTGTTCCTGTTCCACTTTTGGTCAAATCACGACCGTTCCAATTGTTCGCAACTGAACCGGTTCTATCCGTCAATTGAACGTCCACATTGAATGTGTCTGTGCCGGTGATTGTAAACACGCCGTTTCCGGCTTCGCCGACCGCGTTCCAGGTAAGCTGAACACCGACTTCATAGTTTTTGTTGACCACGCCGCTGGTGATGGACAGGTAGTCGATGGGATCAATAGTCTGATCGATCACTACATTGGAGAAATCGCCCACAATGCCGTTGACGGTCTCAATAATGGTAAAGGCAGTGGTAGGCAGCGTACTGGCCTGCTCATACGTTTCACTCCTGAATCCGCTGATACGCAGTTCACCGTCGAGAGTAGCTCTGTCGGCGTGGATGACCGGCTCGTTGTCAGCACTGGTGGTAACGCTGAGTGATGAACCACTTCCTTGCACCATTTCTCCACTAAGCCGCAATTGCGACTGCGGGCCGATATTGGTGGTTGCGCCTGCGGCGGTAGTCAGTGACGCGGCGTTGAAGACGCTGTTTTGTTCAAACGAAAGAGTGCCCGCCTGTACCGACACCGCTCCTACAGAACTTCCGCTTCCGGTCAGATGGCCAATACCGATGTCGGTCTTGGTCAGGCTCCCTGTTCCGGAAAAACGGTTTGATAGTGTCTCGTCGCCCGCGAAGGCGAGATCGAGGTTGGTTCCGTTCCCCAATTGGACGTCCCCACGAGCCAGCGCGTCGCCGTTGGTGATGCGAAGGGTGCCTGCATCGATGACGGTCGTGCCGGTGTAGGTGTTTTGGCCGCTTAAGGTCAATATCTCATCGCCGGTTTTACGCACGCTGCCATTGCCCGATATGGTGCCGGTGAAGGTGGAACCGGATGGGGTATTTGCCTCCGTTGTCAGTGTCCCGCCGCCCAGCGTAATCGCGCCTGCGCCTGTGAGGTTTTTGGCTGTCTGAATAAATCCGTTCAGTGCGAGGACCGCACCGCCGTCAACCTGAACCATCCTGCTGTTTACGAACGCGTTGTTTACGCCGGCTGAAAGCGTTCCGCTGTGGACGAGGGTGTCGCCGCTATAAGAATTTCCGAGTGCCAGGACCAGGGTGCCATCGCCGGCTTTGGTCAAGGATTGTCCATCCCATCCCGATGTTATGTTCAGACGGTTAGCGAGATCGACATCGACGACGAATCTGTCGGACGCATCGACCAGATTAAAAGTACCGTTGGCCGTTGCTTCGCTGGCGTACCAGGTCAAACCGAAGGTGATGAAGTACGAAGTCCGGGTGCTATTGAACGCGTGTTCAAGCGTCAGGTAGTTCACCGGGTCGACAACCGTGCCAATATTCAGCGTGGTAAAATCATCAATGATGGCTGTATTTGACCGCACCACTTCGTAGCTATTGCTGGTAAGGGCTAAGGCGCTGGGTGCAATATTGGCCCGAGACAACGGGTCGGTTCTGAACCCGGTTATGTTCAAGGTGCCGTTCAGGGTTGCGCTGTTCGCGCTGATAGCCGGCTGGTTGGATGCTCCAACCGTCACCGACAGGGTGGAGTTCGCTTCCATCAGATAATTACCCGATAAATTCAAATCGGAGTTTCCGCTGATACTGGTTGCCGCGTTACCGCGGATGGTGAAATCGGTGGCGGAGAACCCGCCGTTCTGGGCCAGGGCAAGGGTACCTGCCCGTACATCAACCGCGCCGACTGACGAATTCGCCGACGTCACGGTTGTGATGCCCGCTCCGGTCTTGAGGAGTTGGCCGTTGCCGAACAACCGGTTGGCAATCTGTCCATCTTCATCAAGCGCAAGATTGAGCCGTCCTGGGTTTTTGAGTTGGACTAGGCCGCTACCGAGTGCGGCATAGTTGGTCACGTTCACCTGGCCGTCCGAAACGGTTGTACCGCCGGAGTGGGTATTCGTGCCAGACAGGGTGAGCTCACCAGCTCCACTTTTGATAAACTGCCCGGTCCCGTTCATTTGCCCGGAGAACTCCTTCGCCGGACCGCTGTAGGCTGAGCGCAATATCGTCCCGCCCAGCGCCACCGTGCCGCCGCCAGCGAGATTATTGGCTGTCTGCACCTGACCGTTGAGTTGCAGTGTTGCGTTGGCTGCGACGCTGACTGCGGAGCTATACTGAATCGTGTTATTTGTTCGTAAAACTAGTGTGCCGTCCGAAACCGTCGTGGTCCCCTGGTAGGTGTTTGCCGCAGCCAGGGTGAGCGTGCCGCTCCCGCTCTTGGTCAAGCTCTGTCCATCCCAGCCGGAGGTGATAGCCTCTCCGGACCGATCCCGCAAAACGGTGTCCACCACGAAATTGCCGTCCACCTCGAACTCCCCATCCGCCACATCGGTGGCGGCGTTCCAGGTCAGGCCTAGCCCCACGTAGTACTCGGTCCTATTGTTGTTGAACGTGCCGGATAAGGTGAGGTAATTTACCGGTGACGTGGAATCGATAGTCACGGTATCGAAATCCCCGACAATCGCCGTGCCGCTGGCAATCACCGTATACAGTTCGCTTGGGAGTGCAGCGGAACGGGCAAACACGTCAGCATTGAAGCCGGTAACGTCAAGATTGCCGTCAATGGTCGCGCTCCCGGCCCTGACAGCCGGATTGTTGGCCGTACCCACCGCCACCACCAGGGAGGCAGTATCCGCTTGGGTGAACTGGCCGGTGACAGACAGTTGCGCACCGCTCTCCAAAGTGGTCGTGGCGCCGTTTTGCGTCGTGTAGGTACCTGCCGTAAAGCGGCCGCTTTGGGCCAGAGTGAGACCGCCGTCCACCACCCTGACCTCGCCAATGGATGACCCGGCGTTGGTCAGGCGAAGCGTATCGCCTCCGATTTTTTCCAACGATCCCTGGCCGCTTAATGCGTTGGCGAAGGAGGCGTCGCCGCCGACGTCAAGACGAAGCGTTGCATTTTGCGCTACCGATACCGCGCCTGTTCCGAGAGCAGAGGCCGAAGCGGCGACCAGTGTTCCCCCGGTGACCGCAGTGCCGCCGGTGTATGTGTTGTTGCCGGACAAGGTGACCTCGCCGTTTCCACTTTTGCTGACAGAACCGGCGTCGGATATGGTCCCAGAAAACTCCGTGTTTGTGGTGGAGTTGGCAAGATTGAGCCGGCCGCCACCAAGCCGAATAACGCCATCACCCTCCAGGTTTTGCGCAGTCTGGGTGGTGCCTTGTAGCGCCAACGTTCCGCCCGACTGGACGTCCACCGATGTGCTGGCATCGAACGCATTATTGACGCTGGTGGCTAGGGTTCCCGCCTCAACAGTCGTATTGCCCGAGTAACTTTTTGCGACAGACGAAAGAATGAGGGTGCCGTTGCCTCTTTTAGTTAAGTCGGTACCGTTCCAGCCCGAGTCGAAAGGTCCGGTCTGATCGGCCAAATCGACATCGACATCAAAAACATTACCGTCGGCGATGGTGAAGGTTCCGTGCCCTGTCGTCGGGCCGGTATACCAGGTCAGGCTGAAACCGACCGAATAGATAATATTGCCTTCACGTAAAAATCCCCCGACGGTCAGATAGTCGACTGGATCGATTACCGTGCCGATATCCACCACATCAAACCCCGATGTCATGGCTTGCGTGGTGTGTACCACATCGTACAGGGTATCGCCGAATCGGCTGGCGGCCCGGAACATGTCGGCCTCAAAGCCGGTAATCGTCAAGGTTCCCGCGAGTTGTGCACTATCGGCGGTAATGGCCGGCTCGTTGTTCTGACCGATGGCGACATTAAGCCGACTGTTTGCCTCCTGTACGAATGCTCCGCCGACGCTGAGTGTGGCCGTCTCGCCGATGCTGGTAGCCGCTCCCGTCCTGGTACGGTAGGTTCCTGCCTCGAATACACCGTTCTGGCCGTAAGCTAACTCTCCTGCTGCCACATCGACCGCTCCGACACCCGCGCCGATCCCGGTCAAGGTCGTGACGCCGGCTCCGGTATTGCGCAGCGTTCCGCCGCCGGAAAACTGGTTGGCGACAACGCCTGTGCTGGCGAGAGCCAAATCGACCTGGGCGGTTGTCCCGATGTCGACCGTCCCCGCTCCAAGCGCGGTGGCGGTGGTGGCGATAATGCTGCCTTGGCGGACAACAGTGTCGCCGTGGCTGTTTGTTCCAGACAGGGTGAGGGCAGAGGCTCCATCCTTTACCAATGTGCCGCCACCGGAAATGGAGCCGGCAATGCTTAAGTTCGCATTATAAACAGCCGTCAATTCGGCGCCGTCCAGCACTATGGAACCGCCACCCGATAAATTGTTGACCGTTTGGTTGAATCCGTTGAGATCGAGCGTTGCGCCCGTGGCGACAGTGATGTCCGAACTATTTTCCAATACGCCGACGGCTCCCGCCGCCAATGTCCCTTCCTGAATATCCGTGATTCCGGTATAGGTGTTTTGCGCTGATAAGGTCAGAGTGCCAAGCCCCAATTTCTCGAGCGAATTGCCGTTCCATCCAGAAGCCATTGGGCCGCGATTGCTGAGTGCTATATCGACGTCAAAGGCATCGTTGGCCGAGGTCAGAGTAAAAGTGCCGTCCGCAAAAGCCGTATCGGTGGCGTACCAAGTCAAACCCAATCCGACCGCATATTCAAGGCCGCCGTTGGTGAGGCCGCCGGTGATGGTCAGATAATCCGCCGTTACCCCGGAATCATCCACCGCCGCGACGGCAAAGTCCCCGGTAATGCCGCTTGTGGTGCGGATAATGGTGTACTCCACATCCCTCAACTGGCTGGCCGAGGCCAATGGCCCGGAGGTGAAACCGGTTACATTGAGGTTGCCGTCTATGGAAGCGCTGATACCGGTAATGGCCGGCTCGTTGTTTCCGATTTGGACATTGAGGGTCGAATTGGCGTCTTGAATGAATGATTCGGCGGCATACAATTTCGAGCCGCTGGCGATGCTGGTGGTGGCGTTCTGCATGGTCTGGTAGTGATCGGTCCAGAACACTCCCTGCTGTTCGAGAGAGAACTCGCCGGCCGAAACCGTCACCGCATCAATGCGCGAACCACCGCCGGTGACGTGAGCAGTGCCGGTTCCGTTTTTGACCAACACCCCGTCTCCCGCGAGACGGTTAGCGAATACCTGATCGCCTGTATAATCGAGATCAAGCTTTGTACCTATCAGGGTAAGGACAAGCCCGGTGCCAAGCGACGTGCCTTGTGTCGCGCGTAACGTTCCGCCGGTGATGGAGGTGGTGCCGATATAAGAGTTGTCGCCAGAGAGGGTTAGTGTTCCTGAGCCGGTTTTGTTGAAACCGCCGGTGCCGGAGATAACGCCGGAAAACTCTTGGTTGCTTCCCATCACCGCGGCGAGATCTGCCCCGGTTAAACGGATAGCACCGCTGCCCGAAAGGTTGGCAGCGGTTTGGGAAAAACCGTTCGTATCCAGCGTGCCGCCTGATTCCACGGTAACGGAGGAACTGCTGGCGAACGCGTTGTCAACTCCTCCGGCAAGTGTGCCGGTTGTAACCGTGGTTGCGCCGCTATAGGTATTCGCCGCCGCCAGCGTTAATGTGCCGCCGCCGGTCTTATTTATCCCACCGGCTCCGGCAAGCTGTGCGGTAACGCCGAGCGTTTGTCCGGCCTCGATGTCGGCGGTCACTATCCCCGTCGTGGCGAGGGTGGAAGCGGAAGCCAATGTGCCGAAGCCGGTTAGGCGCGCGCCTCCCGCCAGGGTCGCGCTGCTGGCATTGACTGTAAAAACACCACCCGATGCCCCCAATGCACCACCGTTCTGCACGACAAGCGAATTCGCATTCAAGGCGCCACCGCCGCCACCCCGTACCGTACCGGAGTTCTGCACGGTGAAGGTGCCGAAATTGGCGCTACCGTATTCCACGCCGTCCGCCAGGGTGAACAACCCTCCGGACACCGTGGTATTGGCCTGGATATTCGAGTTGTACAGATCAGTCTCACCGTTATCACCGTAGAAAATGACTTCCCCGGCTCCCGACTTGGTGACCGTAACCTGTGAACCAGTAATTGACGCTATCGGATCGTGGAAGTGAATAGTGCGTCCCGCGTCGGTAACGAAGTTCAACGCGCCGCCGCTGCCGAGATATATTGCGTTAGGCGTGCCGCTGCCCGATGTGGGGCGATAGGTATTGGCGTCGAAGTCGGCCCCATGGCGGTTTCCTTGGAAGGTGATATCGCCATCGTCGGCATTGAGGTTAATCACCCCGGCCTGAAGATATATCGCCCCGCCGTGGGTTTTGGCATAATTGTCTTCAAAGATCGTGCCGCCAGCCAGGTTCAGACCAGCGCTGCCGGTATCGTAATAAATCGCGCCGCCATGTCCAAAGCCGGTCTGCGAGTAAACGTAATTGCCCCTGAAAACTGCGGCGGCGTTGAATTGCAACCTATAGTTCTGCGGCGAATTATTGCCATAGACGCTTATCGCGCCGCCCAGGGCGTTACGGTTGTTGGCGTTTTGCCCGCGGCTGGCGACGTAGTTATTTACAAAGGTGGTTGCGCCATTGAAGGTGACCGATGCGCCGCCGCCGCTGCTGGCAATATAGCCGATGTTGATCGCGCCTCCGCGCACATGCTGATCG
>JAJPXZ010000066.1 GCA_021205245.1 Planctomycetaceae bacterium | reverse complement strand
GCCGACCCCGGGCCCCCGGCCTTAACCGCCCGTCTTTCGCGATGGTGGAGGGCCGCACGCCGGGGTGACGATGGGGGAGGGTGACGGGTTTTGGGGATGGTGGGGTTGGTTTGAGGTCTCTATCGAAAAAAAAGCGTGCCGTCGCAACGGCACGCTTTTTCAATACTAGGGTGTTTTCGCAATCAGACCTACGACGCCGGAGCAGCGTCCTCGAGGAACCCTTCCAGCCGCCGCGCCCGGACCGGGTGCTGCAGTTTGCGGAGGGCCTTGGCTTCGATTTGGCGCACGCGCTCGCGGGTAACGTTGAACTTGCGGCCGACTTCCTCCAATGTATAGGTATAGTCGTCGCCAATGCCGTAGCGGAGCTTGATGATTTCCCGCTCGCGGTAGGTCAGGCTCTGCAAGACATTGCCAATCTTGTCCTTGAGCATTTCGTAGCTTGCCATGTTGACCGGGCTCTCGGCGCTCTTGTCTTCGATAAAGTCGCCGAAGTGGCTGTCGTCAGAGTCTCCCGCACCGATGGGCCGGTCGAGGGAAATCGGGTGTTTGCTGATACGGAGCACCCGCCGCGCCTCGGCCACGGGAATGTCGGCCTGGGCGGCAATTTCCTCAACCGTCGGCTCGCGGCCAATCTCCTGCACCAACTGCTTGGTGATGCGCCGCAGCTTCGACATCGTCTCAATCATGTGGACCGGGATACGGATGGTCCGGGCCTGGTCCGCGATGGCGCGGGTGATGGCCTGCCGAATCCACCAGGTCGCATAGGTCGAGAACTTGTAGCCGCGCCGGTATTCGTACTTTTCCACCGCCTTCATGAGGCCGGTGTTGCCCTCCTGAATCAGGTCGATAAAGGACAGGCCGCGGTGGCGGTATTTTTTCGCGATCGAGACGACAAGACGCAGGTTGCCGCTGGACAGCTTCTGCTTCACCGTCTGGTATTCCTCGAAACGTTTTTCCACATGCCGCGCGCGAATGAGCAAACGCGCCAGCGGTTCCTTCGCTTCCATGCGGATGCGGAGGAGCTTGTCGCGGGCGATTTCGAGGCGGCGCTTTTCCTGCGGAGTCAGCCGGTCGGCGCGGGCCTTGAGGCTGGCCTCGTCCTTCACCAGTTTTTCCGCGTCGGAAGCGATCTTGATGATTCTGTCGCGGATAATCAGCATCTTGCCGGTCCGGAGGCCAAGTTCCTCGAGGAGCATGGCCATGCGGCGCTGGCGGGAACGCATTTCACTAAAATACGCCGCCCGCTTGCTGGCGGACAAGTTGTGGTCTTCCATCTTCCGCCACAGGTCGGAGATGATGTCGTAGATCTTGTGCAAGGACTCCATGTGCCCGGGGAGGCGGGTAAAGACGTCGTTCTTTTCCGCGCCGGCGGGATGGGAGTTGCGCATAATCTTGTCAAGGCTTTCGCGGTTCTGCTTGACCTTGTCGTACAGTTCAAAAATGTACGCCATCGCCACCGGGCTTTCCAGGGTGCGGCGGCGGAAGCGGGAGCTGGACAGCTCGATCTTTTTCGCGAGGATGACCTCCTCCTCGCGGGTCAGGAGCGGAATCGACCCCATCTCGGACAAATACATCCGCACCGGATCGTGGACATCGCCCACGTCCGCTTCGGGAATAAGGGTGGAACCGACCACCAGCGCCTCGGCCTCGGGGTCCTCGACCTCCAGCTCTTCCTCTTCCAGATCGACCGCGACAACTTCTTCGGTCGCGTCCTGGACGGTGATGCCTTCGGCGGCGAGGCGGGTAAAGACCTCGTCGATTTCCTTCGGGTCGATGGCTTCATCGGGCAGCAGCTCGTTGAATTCGGTATAGCTGATCGACTTTTTGCCTTTTAGCTTTTTCAGGATGGCGAGAATGGCTTTCTCGTCCAGCACTGCGGCAGGCGTTTCCGACACTGCTTCGGACACCTCGTCGTCGGCTTCGGGTGCGTCAAGGGGATCGTCGATTTCGTCGTCCTCTTCTTCGGGGCGAATCTTCATGCGGGCGCTCTTGCCGCTTTTCCCGGATTTCTCCGTCCGGTCGCCCTTCGCACCTTTAGCCCCCTTGGCGCGTTTGTCCTGTTTGTTCTTCTCGCCTTTTTCCTCGGACTTCTTGGCCTTGACCTTGGCGGGTTTGGCGACGAGGACTTCTTCGTCCGCCTCGGCGGCGCGTTTGTTCTTGGCCTTTTTACCCCCTGAACCCGTGGTGGTCTTGGCGGCTTTTTTCTTCGTCATATGTGATATATTCCTACAAAAGCATTTTAAAGCGCGAATACTGGTGCGCGGTACGGTCCGCCCGGCCAAGCCGGGAGCCATCCATCTCCGTGCGCGCTACAATCCTTTTTTCAATTGCATCATTCGCATCCAGACGGCGGTGGCCTTGGCGCTGTCACCCGCCTTCTGGGCCTCCTCCATCTCGGCCTTGAGCAATCTGGCCTCTTCCTCACGATTCAACAGGTTCATGTGGCCCAGGAGCTGGCGCACGTCCTCTTCCGACAACGGTTCGTCGTCCGGAAAAGCCACATCCGCCAGCCGTTCCGCCGCTTCCGGATTTTCGGTCCGGGCGCGGATTTCATGCAACACAGGCGGTTGTTCCGTACTCCATTGATCCCGTACCAGCGCGGCCAATTCGGCCAGGGCATTGTCCTGCCATTCATCCGGCGGGTATTCGTCCGCAATGCGGGCGCACCAGTCCGGATTTTCCCACATATAGCGCAGCAGCCTGGCCTCGCGGCGCACCCGGCCCATACGGCCGAGCGACAGGCGCTTTTCCACATCCATGGCCGCGTGCGGCGGCGTCAGTCCCGGTTTTTTGGCCGGCCGCGCCGATATCGGGGCTGCGGCGCCGGCCCGGACCGTCGGCGACGCTGGCGCGGGCATGGGCAACGATTCTTCCGGTATACCGGCCTCCGCCGCCAGCCGTCGCCGCATCAGGGCGCGCGTCACCGGGTCGGGGCACAGGTTGATGATTTCCATCGCCTCGCGGACCGCCACTCCCATCGCCTGCGGATCGCGGTCCCGGGCGTGGCCGAGCGTCTGGTCGAGAACGTGGGTAAAACTGTCTTTCGCGCCAGCCAGCTTTTTGGCGAATTCCTCAGGGCCGAACTCGGGAAGAAAATCCCCCGGGTCTTTCAACTCCAGCCCGCTCACCACCGACAGCGGCAGGTTCTGCGCCATAAACATGCGGATGGAACGCATGGTGGCGGCCTGGCCGGCCGAATCGGCATCGAAAAGGGCGATGACCCGGCCCTTGGGGTTGACCCGCTTCAACAAACTTACCTGGTCGTCTGTCAGCGATGTCCCCAGCGGCGCGACAACGTTCCTGAAGCCGTACTGGTGGCACATGATGACGTCGACATAGCCTTCGACCAGGATGGCGACGCCGGAGAGAGATATCTCCTTTGCAGCGGCTCCAAGCCCGAACAGAAGGCGGCGTTTTTCGAACAACGCGCTCTCGGGCGAATTAATGTACTTGGGCGGTTTTTTGCCGCTCTCCAGCACATCCACGAGAATGCGGCCGCCGAAGCCGACCGGTTTCCCCTGCAGATCGAAAATGGGGAACATCACCCGGCCGCGATAGTTGTCGACATAATGTCCGTCCCGGTAAGAATCTGGAAAAACCAGGCCGGCTTGCCGGGCATACTCCAATACTTTCGCTTTTTGCTCAGGGTCTTTAGCACTTTTCAGTAAAAAACCGCTCAGACCGTCTTTGTCGTTCGGCGCCCAGCCTATGCGCCACTGTTCGATGGTACCGGCGTCAAAACCGCGCGATTCCAGATATTGCCTCGCCACCCCGCCCGAAGGTTTGGCCAGGCATTCCTGAAAGTAATCAAGGGCGCGCGAGCAACACCATTGTAACTTGCTCTTGACGCTGCTCTTGCGTTGCGCCTCGCGGGCGGCGGCCGGGTTCTCGAACTCCAGCGCGATGCCGGCCCGTTCGGCCAGCAACTTTATTGCATCGGGGAATTCCACCTTTTCCATCATCTGGACGAAGCGGAAAACATCCCCTTTTGCGCCGCAGCCGAAACAGCGGAAATATTGTTCGGTGGTGCGGACGTTGAACGACGGCGTTTTTTCGTTATGGAAAGGGCAAAGCCCTACCAAATTCGACCCGGTTCGCTTTAATTGTATATTATAGCTGGCGATGACCTGACTCAGCTCGTGCGCCGAACGCACGCGCTCGATAAAATCCTGGGAAAACAAGGCCATCGTTTGTCCGTGAGGCGATATCCGTAATCGGAGGCCTCTGCCAAAACCGGGGAGCAAAAAAAAGACCGCCCACGCAACCGCGCGCGAGTCGGTATCGCAACCTAGCTATTATAACCCGTATGCTGTACACTGGGCAAGGGGATTTTTATCCTCGGGATCAATTACTGTCGGGCCGCGCCTCCAAGTCCTCACCGCCTCGCGGATTATCGGACTCCGGAATCGTAGCGGCGGCCCCTGACCGGGGGCTTTGTGGATTCGGGCGACAGGCAACCGTGCGGCTCAGCCAGCTACCATACAGGCGGTCTATATGGTAACATACACCCTAAACTGGCTTTAAACAAATTATTTCAGGTGTTTCGTGAATTTTTTCCTGTAAGGGTCGGGTATGAAAAAGCTCCATGACAAGTACTTCAAACAAGCCAAACGCGAGGGCAGACTGGCGCGCTCAGTCTACAAGTTGGAGGAACTCAACCGCCGAGAGCGGATGATAAAGAAGGGCGACACGGTGTTGGACCTGGGCGCTGCTCCGGGTTCGTGGCTCGAATACACCATCGAGACCGTGGGGCCAAAAGGTGTGGTTTGCGCTGTCGATCTGAAGCCAATCCATAAGAAATTCAAGGGCAAGGTGTCGTTTAAACTCATGGACGCGCGCCAGATGACGGGCGAGGAATTCCTCCGCGAAGCGCCGGACGGCTTCGACGTCGTCCTGAGTGACATGGCTCCCAACACCTCCGGTATTCGCATCGTCGACCAAGCCCGCAGCCACGAATTATGCCAGATGACCCTCGGCCTGGCTCGGCGGCTCCTGAAGCCGAAGGGCTTTTTCGCCTGCAAGATCTTCTATGGCGGCGAAACCGAGGACTTCAAAAAAGAGGTGGCGAAATATTTCCGCGAAGCCAAAATCCGCAAACCCGACGCTTGCCGGAATGAAAGCATCGAGCACTATGTCCTCGGCCTCGGTTTTACCGGCGATCCTGTCACACCCGACAGCCCAGAAGCACCTGTTAGCCCGGATTCACCCGATAGCCCCGATGCGACCGGCAGCCCGGATACGACGGAGGCCTGACGTGCGCGCGCCGCTGATTGCGAGCCTCCTCTTCGCGTGTCTCATCCCATTCGCCTCCGCTGTGGATGCGGACGCGAGTGGCAGCGTGCCGGATGTCTTTGATCCATCCCGCGCCCGAGCACCCCGGCCGGGTGAGTGGCTCGAGTTCCGGCTTGCCTTCAGGGCGGATCCGCTCGAACACAGCCTGAGTCCGGATCGGGGCGAAATCGCGCCGACCGCGCGCCAGCCCCAACGCATTACCCGTGATGACGGCGAGTTTGAATTTTTCGTGCCGCATTTCGAGCCGGAACGGGTCTGGCGGGTTGTGCCGCTGCGGATTGAAGTGCGCGAGGTAGAGGAATCCGGCTGCAACGTGGTCATAACCTTTGCCGGACGGACCAGCACCTTTTTCATGGCTAAGGGCGGGCCGGCGGGGACAGACGAACCGGGTCTCGCAACAGACTGGTTCTACGACAGCGACCTCAGTAACGACCTGACCAGGACCGCGCGCATCGGCGACCATAGCTATGAGGTGGAGGAGACCCGGCGCGAGGCCGAGCGCCACGGGTTTGTCCGCTGGTTCAACGAGGAGATTCCCTTCGGCATCGTTCGATTCGCCACCCCAGACCTGGACATGGCTTTGGTGGGGATGGGGATGGGACGCGCGCCAGCGTTTCCGCTCGAGGGAGGCGAGGCGGTGGAACCGCCGCTGGGGTTGTTATATTATCGACACCCTGCCGTCGGGGATTGAGGGGCGCTCTTTGTTCCTTGATCCGCGCGGCGCGAAGCGGCTCGCCTTATTACGGCAAGCCTTTTAGCGCGGCCCCGACGTTTTCAACCGTCAGAATATCGGGCAGGAGGTCGGCACGGCGCTCGCCCGGCTTGTACAGGGCTGTCACCGGCACCGCCGCCTTGTTGAACTCGTTCTTGAGGGTGGAGGTGATGCGTTCGTCGTATTGGGTCCAGTCGGCCTTCAGCAAGGCGACGTTTTTATCCTGCAATAAATCCCGCAACTCGTTATCCGAATAAACCCGCTTGTTCAACTGGCAGGTGGCGCACCAGCGGGCGGTAAAGTCCACATAGACGGGACGGCCTTCGGAAAGCAGCCTCGACACCATCTCCGGCGACCATTCCTCCCACTGCAGGTCCGACGAAGTCTTCGGCATGCCCAGCCACAACCCGACCCCCAACGCACCAAGGGCGAGAACGTAAAGCGCTTTGCCGGCGCGGGGACGTTTGAAATGGGTGCGCTGATATTTGCCGTAGAACCAGCAAGCCATGGCTGTCATCACCAGCCCGAACAGCAGCATCAGGAAATGCCACTCCTCCATCATCGCTTCCATCGTCCAGAACAGATAGGCCGTTGTCGCGAACAGCGGGAAAGCCATTGCCTGGCGGAACGTGTCCATCCACGGTCCCGGTTTCGGGAGCCGCTTGAGCCAACTCGGGAACAGCGACAGCGCGAGATATGGGAACGAGAACCCAAGCCCCATGAGGGTAAACACCCCGAGCGACAACATGGGCGGCAGCGACAACGCATAGGCGAGGGCAGTGCCGAGGAACGGTGCGGAACAGGGCGTCGATGTAAGGGTTGCCAGGAGTCCGGTGAAGAACGACCGCTTCAGGCCTTCGCGGCCCGAAAGGCTCTGGCCCGCGCCGGCAACGCCGGTTCCGACTTCGAACACGCCAGCCATGTTCATCGACATCATGAGGAAGATATGGCACATGGCGAACATGAACCAGTCGGACTGGAGCTGCGCGCCCCAGCCTCTCCCCATGGTGATGACCAGGAGGGAGAGAGCCCAGAAGCAGATCAAGACGCCGGACGTATACGACAAGCCGTGGAGGAACACGGCGCGGCGTTCCTTATGGGCCTGTTTGGCAAAGCCCATAATCTTCAGGCCGATGACCGGGAACACGCTGGGCATGACGTTCAGGAGCAAACCGCCTAGGAACGAAAACACCAACAGCACCCACGCCCGCTGCTCGACCGCCCGCTGCAATCCCGGAGGCCTGCCCGCGCCTTCCGCGCCGATCGGCAGGTCAATCCGGTAGCTGGACGACGAAGCCGCATCGGTCCCCCAGCCATTGCCGGCTCGGATGACGCCGCTCAATCGTTCGCCCACCCGCGACGGGCCGGGCAAACGCGGCAACCGGAGCCACCACACCCCGCCGTCTTTTTCAAGGCGCTGGGGCTGCTGACTGTCGACAATGGGCTTCGGGTTGGCGTCGAAGAAATAAATGTCCTGGGGGTCGTCGTTCGCGCCGGCCTGGGGATACATGCCGATGACGATTTCGCCGTCGTAGTCGGCGGCTTCAAAACGCCAGGATTGGGGTTTTTGCGGCAATTCGGCCAACACCGGGGCGACGGCGGGATCTTTTTCACCCGGGGTGCGGGAGGCTGTCACGATGGCGGCGGCTTCAAGACGGAGCGGATTGCAGGAACGGGGCGTACAGACCTGGGTGTCGATATGGGCCTGGATTTCGAGATCGTCGCCCGCGCCCAGCATTTTCGGGGGGGTGACGGTGAAGACGAGGGACTCGCGGCCTTTGTGGACGTAGAAGGTCATGCCGCCGTTTTGGTAGAGTTGCGGCAAGGGCCACTGCGGCTCGGAAATCTGGAAGCCTTCCGGCAGGGTCCAGGCGATTTTGGTCGCCATGCCGGGGCCGCCGGGGTTGGTCCAGTAGGTATAGGCGGATGGCGCGTGGTTGAGGGTGAGGAGGAGCTTGAAGGGTGCCCCGGGGGCGATATCGTCCGTCTCCGGCGTGAGGGTGACGGAGAGGAGCGCCGCGTCGTCCTGTTTGGGAAAAAGGGGCTGGGCGGCGAAATCGCCGAACGGCATGGCGTCGAAGGTTATCTCGCCCGCTCTCGCGTGTGCGCCTCCAAACATGCAGAAAAGGAGGACCAGCAACGCGGGTCTCGATACGTGCCTCATAAGGGTACAGCTCCGTGACGCCAGGCGTGGCCGAGGGTCTGGCCCACGCGCATGGATTGTGAAAGCGTTTTTTATCTGTGCTCGGTCAAGAACACCAAACACTGTCGCCGCACCGCCGCCACTCTTCGGGCAAATTGGCGCGAAAAGCTCCGGAGTTGGCCGCGGACGCGGCTTGTACCCATAATCCTATGCAAAAGGCCTCTTCGGTTCAACCCCTGGCGGAAGGTCGCGACCGTCGCCGGCTCTTCCCGTGCTCGTCGATAGGTTTCGACAACAAACCTTACGGAAGCGTCAACTTCATTCCGACCCGCAACCCGGTGCGGCTCTCGGGGTTGGCTGTCTGAATGTCCTGCCAGCGCTTGCCGGTAACTTTGCCGATTTTTACCCAGTTATCCCCCTCGCGTACCGTGTAGGTGGTAGCGGCGCGTTCGGTCGCGGTCGACGGCCGCGCCTCGGGCGCCGGGTCGAAGCGGCGGTTATCGCCAACGGCGGGGGTATTGTTTTCGAGAGGCTGCTGGCCGGGGATGGAGAGCGATACCGGCATCGATACCTCGCGGCGGCTGTAGTCCTCAAGGTCAAAGTCGCCGCGCGGCGGCGGCATGGCGCGCATGTCGAGGCGCATACCCCGCACCGGCTCGTTGTTGCCGGCCGGCTGTGATGCGGGCAGCGTGCCAAGGGTGACGGTGGTGGTGCCGGCATTGGAGGCCGTGCCGGACGGGCGCTGCGAACCGATGTAGTTGGCGGCGAGGGAGTCGAAGTTCGGCCACAGCCCGGCTTCGGAGGTTTTGCCAAGACGGCTGACCGCGCCGAACAGCATCAGAATGGCCGCGGCTATGGTGACGAAAGGCCCGAAGCGGGGACCGCTGCGACGAGCGGGTTTTTCCCGAACGTCCTCCTCCCGGTCTTCGTCCTCGTCATACTCGGTATCTGTGGCCATAAGCAGGGACTCTCTTGCTGTCAGCACGTTTTCAAAGATGATGGGTTTTCCCGCCGCGTTTTCGGGTCCAGGTAAAACAACCCAAAGCGCGCGCAGGAATGCGCTACTTTCCGCAAATAGATTATGCGTGTGGTTCATAAGCAAAACTACCGATCTTTTATCGACCGATACCGCCGATCCGCTGCACTGTAAATCAGACCTCTTTGTGCGGATGAAGCACTTTTACAAGAACAACTGTTTGATAATCCGGAACTTATCCGGAACCCTGTGTTCCGATAAAAATTGCGGCCTGGCCGAGAGAAGCCCACGGTCCAACGTTTGCGACCGTGGGCGAGAGAGCAATCTATAGAGACGCTGGAGCCTGCTTACGCAGCGCCGCGGCCGGGAATGTAGACCTCGAGCTTCCAGCCGAGTTTATCCATCTATCCATACACGTCTTCGCGTTCGATTTCGTATTTTTCCTGTTCGGCGTATTCCATCAGGGCGAGGATAATCTCGCGTTCGTCGCCCGTCCGGGAATTCAGGACATACCAGTGTCCCTTTTTGCGCAGCACGATGGTCTTGTCCGGCATTTCTCTCCCCCGCAACGGTGTCGAATATCGCGGTTCCCCTGGCAGTTCCATACCCGCCGCCGCGTTGTGTTTCTCACCCGACAATTGCCGTTGTTGAAGAGTTTCTTTCGACAATTTCTGGAGATTTCTCCAGTTTTTTTGCGAATTATTTTTATGCCACGATTCTCCTCAGCCTCCGTCGGCCGTCAGCAGGGCGAGAATGTCCTCCTCCGGCGGCTCCTCCACCTCCGGTTCCGGCACCTGCATCGGATGCGGCCACGGGAAGAACGACGCCTCGCCCGGCGGCAATAAATCGAGGTCGGCGGCGGCCATTTCCACAATCTCCGGCCCGACGCGCTTGTTCTCCAGCCCATACGCGATGACCAGTGACATTTCGCACAACCGGTTCACCTGGCGGGGCAGGCCTTTTGCATACTTGACCACCAATTCCGCCGCGTGCCGGGTAAAGATGCCCTGCTTGCTCCCCGCCGCCTTGAGGCGCGCGAGGATATACAGCCGCGTCTCTTCGTCGTCCATCGGGTCCAGGACCGCCCGCACCAGGAGCTGACTCTCGAAATTGCTGGCTGCCTGGAGGCGGCGTTCCATCGACGGCTGGCCGACCAGGAGAATGGACAAGGCTTTGACGCCGTCGTTCTCGATGTTCAGGAGGGTGCGGAGGATTTCCAGAAAATCATTGCCCCTGGCTGCCTGGACGTCGTCGACCACCAGCAGCACCGGTTGATGGTGGCGGGCGCGATCGATAAGGAACGACTGCAAATCCGCCATGCCGTAGGCTCCCGTCGGGACGGCGGCGGCGGTCACCGGGCTGAGGGCGGCGAGGATTTCCCGGGGGGTGCCGGAGGGGCTGGGCATGTAGGCGGTCAACCAGCGCGCGGCGGCGAACTCGCTCAGAACGAGGCGGGCAACCCTGCTCTTGCCGACGCCGGGCAAACCAAACAGGGCCGATGCGCCCATGCCCATGCTGAGGGCATAGCGGAGACGCGCGATGCACAAGGTCGCGGCCCGGGTCGGCACATAGGTCTCGGGCCGGTTGTCGTTCGCGAAGGGGTGGAACCGCAGGCCCCAGAAGTCGGTGTAAAACATGCCTCAGGCTCCTGTCAACAGCAGGCCGGCCACGTTCACGCCAGCTTCAGCCATCCCGTCCGCCGCTTCGCGCATGGATTGGGCCGAGGTGTTTCCGCAGAATCCCGCCAGGGCGGTCGTGCCGGCGTGCCGGCAGATGATGGTGGCGTCGACGTGATCCATCGGCCCGCAACTGATGACGGTGAAATCGAAGGTGGCGTGTATCCCGGCCAGCAGCGTCTGGACCTGACGGTCGGCCAGGACTTCGTCGCCTTCGCGGTCCGACGGCCGGGCGGGCAGGACATAGAGGTTGTCCTCTTCCGAGTAGATGAGCGCCTCGCCAAGCAGGCAGGACGACCGCAAGACGTCGCCGAGGACGAAATACTTTGCGCCCAGCCCGAGCCGGGGCGCTATCTGCGGCTTACGGATATCGAAATCGACGAGGAGCACCCGGTAGTCGACCCGCTTCGCCGCGGCGAGGGCAAGGCGGATGGCGAGTTCGGTTTGGCCGTCGCCACGCGCCGGACTGGTGATGGCGAGGGAGGGCCGGTCGGGGAACTGCGAGGTTATGCCGGCCATGATGTCGCGGGCGCGGTTCTCGAAATGATCCATTCCGGCCACCGGCAGGTAGGCGAAGCGGCGCAGGCGGCGCGCCTGATCCAGCCCGGCGTCGTAGGACACGGACGGTGTCTCCGCCTCCACCTCGCGGAAATCTTCCGGTTCGCCGTCGGCGAGACCGGCGAGAAAATCGGCCGGGTCTTCTCCCGAGGTCGGGACCGGGTCGAGATCCGTCTCCGTCGGGGTGGCGAAGACGGTGCCGTTTTCATCCTCGTAGCCGCGCGGGTTATAGTCGCCGGACGGCACCTGGTCCAGGAGGTTCATGACCCGAACAGCGCCTTCCTCGTTCGGATGGGCAGGCCGCACGGAATTGAGGAGCGCCTCCGCTTCCCGTTGGCCAGGTTTGGCCAGGGGGATGTTGAGGGCGTTTTTCTGCATCAGGTTGTCGAAGGCGTCGTCGGCACTCACGGCAGATCTCCCCATTCTTCCACTTCGTCCTCCTCGGCCCAGTTTGAGAGGGCGGCGGCGGGGAGCGGCAGTTCATCACCCGGAATATCGCGCGGCTGCAGGAAGCCGCCGCCGGTGGCGGTGGTATACAGAATCCCCGCCAGGATGAGGCAGACCAGCCCCGCCAGCCACCGGCCCCATTGCAGGCGCTTGCGGGCCGGTTGCACCTTGCCGCGCTTCGCCAGGGGCGGCGGTTCGGACAGTTCGACCGGAGCGGGCATAAACTGCATCTTGCCGGCGCGGGTGCGGATGAGTTCCCCCTTCATGGTCGCGGCGGCGGCGCGAAGCGACTTGGGATCATACGCCGGCAGCGCAGCGAGGACGGGCATCTTGATAAGCCGGTGCGCTTCGCCGACGCTGCGGAAACGTCGGCCAAAAATCTCCCGCAACACGAGCCACACCAGCCCGAGGCAAAAGCCGCCAAGCAACCCGCAGAGGATGGGCAGCCACGACGGCGCTGTCCGCTCCAGCGGGATATGGGTCGGAATGGCGGAGAAAGCGAGCCGCGCGGCCGGACGAGCCGGTTCCGGCTCCGGGGCCGGTTCGGGCGATGGTTGTATCACCGGTTCCGGCGGGGGAGGCGGTGGTGTCGGCTCTGCGGGTTCGCTCGGCACTTCGATTCGCAGGATGGGGACCGGCACCTCCTTGGCCTTGATCAACTCTGTCTCCCGCTCGGTAACGGAGCGTTCGATAGCGGTGACTTCGTCCAGGAGGCAGGAGACGGCATCGGCCTGCCTGCGGGCGCGTTCTTCCAGGCTCTCGGCCTGTTCGACCGAGGTCTCCCATTCGAGATACAAGTTGGCCAGGCGGGTGGCGCGAGCTTCGGCCTGACGGTTGCGTTCGGCATCGGGGCTGTGCGATCCGAGGAGAACGTCGAGGGCCGCCATCTCGCGACGAACCTCGCGGACGAACGGGTGCTCCTCGGTGCAATACTCCAGCAACTCGGCCAGGCGGCGCAGCAGCGCGTCCCGGCGGGCGAACAGTTCGGCTGTCTCCTCCGGCACGTATGGCTCGGCGGTATCGTTTTCGAGGAGCTGCACCGCTTCGTCGTACCGCTCGCGCAGACGGTCGGCGCGGTTCCTCGCATTGACCGCTTCGTAGCTGAGGCGGTTCTCGTTTTCGCGGGAGGTATGGAGCCGACGGAGCGACGCCTCCCGCTCGACCCTGACCAGGCGGAGCGCTTCTTCCACCATGGCGATGTGGGACAGACGTTGCTTGTTGGCAATGTCGTCGATGACTTCACGGTAGATCTTTTCCGGGACGGCTGGCGCGGGCGCTGCAACGACCGGAGTCGTTCCGCTGTCCGGCTGGACGGTCGCAACTTGTGCGACAGGCGCGGGCGCGGCAGGAGCCGGTGCGATTTCCTCCCGTGCCGCCAGGGTCGCGAGGAGCGTGGCGACCGCGACCGGTGCGATGCGGGTCGCGACTGTGTCACGCGGGAAGGCGAGGGGATGGAGATCCTGGTACATAACGGCGGTGACCGCCCCGGCGGATCCGCCGGTTGGCTTCAGGTCTATGGTGGTCTGTTCGGACCAGAACTTTCCCCACAGGCCGGGGAGGTGGTCGCCGTTGCCGCCAGGCCAACCGCCAGTCAGGTAGAGGCTGTTTGCCGCGAGGGCGGGGATGGCGGCAATTTCCCGCATCAGTTCCCGCTTCGCCTGGTGGCCAAAGCCGCCGCCTCCGGCAAAGGACGCTTCGCGTTCAAGCCGCGCCGCGACCTCCGAGACAGCGGTCGCGTAGGCCGCCATCGGCGTCGGCGCGTCGCCGCCGTTCAGCAACCGGTGCAATTGGTAAAACACGCTGAAGTAGCGGTCGTCCGGTCCCGGGTTGACAATGGCGCTGGCGGCGTGGACACCGGCGGAGCGGAAGGCGGTGAAGTCCCACCCTTGCACGCCATGGGGCGGATCGAGATCGCTCGCGATGACGGCGAGGGATTGGAAATCCATATTCCCCGCCAGATCGCTCCGGGATACCTCCAGCATCGGACTAAACCATCCGGCGATGCGTCCGCTATAGAGGACGGTGGAAAACGTTACAGACGGGTTGAAGGCTGACAAAACCGATCCGAAGGTTTCGGTATCGATCAACATGTCCTGGGTGACAGCCAGCTTCAGCACGTGGCGGAGGTTGACGGTAAGGAGGCCCCAGTCGCGCCGGTCATGCAATTGCACACGCCATTTCGCCAGAGCGGCGTTCCAGTCGAAATCGGTTGCTGCTTCAGGCGGGTCGACCATCACGCCCACCTCGGCCCTGGCGGCATAGCGCGTCGGTTGCACAAGGGCGCGGTAGGCGGTTCCGGCAAGGACGCCCAGAGCCATAAGCATGAAGAAGACACCCGCGTAGCGGGAGCTCAGGTAACGGGGACTAAGTCTGGAGTAGGTGCGCTTTTTTGCCATAGCGTCGGCCTAGAATCCCTTTTTCCAGCCATTGAGGTCGGCAGCCCTGGACGTATCACGCGGCTGGCGTTTTGCCCGGGTGCCGAGCGATTCGGACACAGGCGTCTCCACGCGTTCCACGACGACGGAAGGCACCGTGACCACGGTCTCGTATTCATATCCGTAATCGTCTTCGCAATATTCGTCGTACGATTCATACATCGGCGTCGGCGTGATTGCCTCGGTGTTGGCCTGGACCGAGAACGCCCCCGCCATATTTTCTTCCACCTGCGGCACGGTGACGACCGTCCGCCGCCGGAGCGGATGCGACGACGGATTCACCTCCGGCAGTCTGGCGCTGGAGGTCGCGCCGCTGAAGCCCGCGCCTTCCATCAGCCCGTCCGGCGGGACCGCCATGTCGGGGACGTCCAGCCCGAGCGAGCGGTTCCGTACCGGATCGAGAGAGGGGACGACGACAATCTGCCCCGGCCGCACCAGCGGGTCTTCCCGCTGCACGCCCAGCATGGCGGAGCGGATGTCGTGCACGGTGCGGAGCGGTTGGCTCCTGTGCGGCGTTATCAGCATGACCCGGGCGAGGTCGGCGGATCGGCGGGTAAAGAATTTGCCCCGGGGCGACGCCGCCGGGAAGGCGGGGCCGAGTTCCTCGTCCGGATCCATCCGCGACGGGTTCGCCTCCCAATTGGCGGCGAGAACAGCGTCGGAGAGGCGCACCGGCTCCATTCCCATGGGGAATCGGCCCGGTTGGGTAACGTCGCCGAAGACAAAGTAATAGCCGCCACGGGCGCGGTTGGTCTGGACGCTCACAATCGCCTCGCCCTTGATAAACATCTGCAGATAGGCTCTGAGTTCCTCCGCCGCTTCGTCAACCGTTTTGCCCCGGAGCCGCACCAGATCGGGGCAATTGGGAACGCGGACCGTGCCGTCGGCCTGAATCTCGAGCTTGCCTGAAAATTCCGGGTGGTCCTTGACCGTCACGCTGACGATGTCCTTGGGCTGGAGGCGGTAGAGTTCGGGTTTGTCGATATCGGGATAATCGCCGCCGTAGACGAGTTGTTCGATAGGATGCAAGCGCCCGGACGGGCCGGTCGCGCCCCTCACGGCCTGGACGGCAAAACCGGCCGCCTCGGGTGATGTGACAGGATACGCGCCACTCTCGTAGGCACTCCCGCCCAGCGGACGGTTGCCATAGCTTGCCGCAGCCATCGGGTAGTCGGCCGGGCCGCCGATCATGGGCATGATGTCGCCGCCTCCCGGGAGCGATGGGAGGGCTGGCTGGGCATCCAGTCCGGCGAAGTTGGCGTCGTCGAATTCGCCGAATTCATTGTTTCGGGGAGCGACCGGCAGAACCTGGAATTCCTTCGGCGGGACGATACGCTCACGCAGCACGCGGCGGCGGTTGTATGCGTACTCCTCCGACGGCTGTTCGGTATCGACATAAGCGACCTCGCCCGTGTACCCGCTCCTGGGCAAACAGGCCGGAAGCGCCGTGCACGCGGCCAGGAGCAGCCCCAGGAGGCCGATGGATAACGTGAGCAGTGCTTTGCTTCGACTTGTGCCCATGCCGTGTATTCCCTGTCAGAGAGGAGCCGTTTTACCAGACGTCATCTCTTTATCGACCGTTATCGGCCATGGATACAGGCAAAAAATTTCCCGGGGTGACGATGGGGGAAGTTGCAGCGGTAATGGACAGGCTATAAAAAAAAATCCCGCCCTCATTCGGGCGGGAGTATTTTCGTGAGAAAATCGTCTTCCAGCGGCGGCAGATTGCGCCGACGGCGGAATTTGTTGCAGATAATAACCACCTCTTCCGGTTCGTAGTCGCGCAAACGTTCCATAATCTCCCGGAGGAGATGATTGTTCTGGGACCGCCGCCGCTTGCGTTCGGATGAGGACATACCTAATCCCATAATGGGGTGAAGACACAGGAAACGCCTAAGGACTGTTACACGCTTTTGAGCTATGCGGAATACGAATAATTACGAGTGTACATACTCCGCCCCACAAAGAACAAGGAAAAAATACATCACCGGTGATGCCACCATCAGAGAGTCGGTGAGATCGAGCACGCCGCCGAAACCCGGTACGCCGGTTCCGGCGTCCTTGCGGTGGCTGTTCCGCTTGAAAGCGGATTCGACCAAGTCCCCGGCCATGCCGCCGACGGCAAGCAGTATCGACAACAGCACCAGGGCCGGTTTTCCCAATGACGCCAAGGCCATCCTCGGGTTGGTGACGACCATGAACTGGAGCAGGACGATACTGAACACCAGCCCGCCAATCGCGCCTTCCCAGGTTTTGCCCGGACTGAGCCTGGGGATAAGCTTGTGCTTGCCCCACCGGCTGCCGGTCAGGAGTGCGCCGATATCCGAAACCTTTGACACAAAGATGCAGACGATGGCGAATTCGATGCCATGCATGGGCCAGCCGCTTTCGCCCAGTTGGAAATGGCGAAAATGCACGCTCAGCCCCGGCAGTATCGCGCAGTAGACCAGGCCATACACGGTTGAGGCGACATTGGTCAGGGAGTTGTCGTTCGACCGTCTCGTCAACTGCAACACCATGGAGCCGACGACGGCGAACACGAACACCATGAACGACGGGCTGGCCGACAGGTAGCGCTGACTTTGGCCGGAAAGTTCCCACTCCTGCGCCAAAATCCACAGCGGCCCGGCGATGTAGCCGATGATGGAAAAGGGCTGAATTTCCCCCAGCCGCACCAGCCGGTAAAACTCGCGCATGCAGAAGATTGAAAAGAAGGCCAGAAGCCCTGCCCAGGCCCAGCCGCTACTGTTGACAACGTCCCAGCGCAGGCACCCGTAGATGACGACAACGACCGCGAGGGCGCTGAGACAGCGCAAAATAAGGTTTTTGGTGCTGCGCTTCCGCTTCACCGACGTCTCGGAAGCGCCCGACTCGGGCGGTACAGGCATGTCGCTGGATTGCATACGCTTTCCCATTACGAGAGAGGCCCCTGGAATTGATGCATTTATATATGTATCGACCGTTCCCGCGTCGAAATCCACCCACTGCCTCTGGTTCATGCCGGTTGGTGAAATTCACCGGGACGAAAATCCGGGTCCACCGCCATCAAACCGTGCCGAATTTCCGCACCCGTCCGGCATACTCTGCCAAGGCGGCCTCGAAATCGGTGTCGTCGAAATCGGGCCAGCGCCGGTCGGTAAAGATGAGTTCCGCATACGCGCCCTGCCACAGGAGGAAATTGGACAGCCGCTTTTCGCCGGCGGTACGGATGATGAGGTCGGGGTCGGGAATCCCGGCGCTGTCGAGGTGGGCGGCAATTGCATTGGCATCCAGTGCCTCGGGTGTTTTCCCCTCCAGGAGTATGTGTCGCATGGCGGCCGAGGCCGCCCGGGCGATTTCGTCCCTGCCGCCGTAATTGATGGCGATGACGACATCGAGGCTGGCGCAGTGGGCGGTTTTTTCTTCAGCCGAGGCGAGTTCATGCTGGAGCGACTTCGACAGACCGGCGCGGTCGCCTATGACGCGCATCCTGATGTCGTTTTTCAGCATGGTCGGCATTTCGCCCTTCACAAACCGGCTCAGCAGCTTCATCAGCGCCGCCACTTCTGCGGCAGGCCGCGACCAGTTCTCGGTTGAAAAGGCGTACAAGGTCAGGTAGCGGATGCCGCGCTTTCGCGCAAAGGTGACGACCTGGCGCACCGTCTCCGCCCCGGCCTGGTGGCCCGAAGTGCGGGGAAGGCCGCGTTCCTTGGCCCATCTGCCGTTGCCGTCCATGATGAAGGCGACGTGAGCGGGGAGGGCGGAGTCGTTTTCCGATACAGGCACGGGAATCCTTCTAATTCATAATTAATAATTCACAATGTATAATTATGAGACAATGAAATACTTCCCAATGCGCGTACGCCTCTATGTTTCATTGCCGCATGATACCATCATTGTGAATTATGAATTATGAATTGTGAATTAAAAAAGTCCCGTCCCGGCATAAAGCGCCGAAAGACGGGATAGATGCATTACATGTGAAAAGGAGTCCAGAGCTTAATCTCCGGGCTTATGATAGGTCCACTCGAGCCGGCAATCCGAACACTTCAACGAATTGAGGACGTTGTAAACACTGGTGTAGCCGCTGGACGTATCGGTCTTGGCCAGGGTCATGGCGTCGTGGATATGCGTGTGATCGTAGCAGACGCCACGGCCGCAGGCGGCACAGACGCCGCGCGCCTCGTTGTCGCAAAACCAGCACTTCATACGCTTCCCCTTGACGAGTTGGATAAAAGACGTATGGCCCACCGGTTCACGGACCACATGCGCCTGCGATACACAACCCCCGACCCCACGGCGACCCGTGCGGGAATGCAGGAGAGGGGGGCAGCCGACGCCCCCCTGATACTAATCCTGGACCATGATCAGCCGAGCGGTGACGCGATCAAAGCGATTGCGAATTCGCGAGAATTCTCCAGCCGCTTTTAGGCAGACTTGGCGTTGCGCTCGCCGCGCGCCTTGGAGGAGGCGGTACGGGATTTACGCTTCTTCGCGCCGTCTTCCTTCTTCGCGGCGGGACGCTTGGCGCTGGCCTTCTTCGCGCTGGCTTTGCGGGCGGCGGTCTTGCGTTCCTTGACCTTCGCCGGCACTTCCTTCTTCCCGCTCCATTCGGAGGAGGAGACGCCCTGAGCCTTCAGGATGGTGGCCACGGTCGCGGACGGACGCGCGCCGACGGACAGCCAGTACTTGGCGCGTTCAACGTCGATGCGGACCGATTCCTTGGTGGACTTCGGATCGTAGAAGCCCAACTCTTCGACCGGACGCCCGTCGCGGCGGGTGCGGCTGTTGTAGACGCCAATATGATAGTACGGAAGGTGAATACGGCCCGCCCGGGATAAACGAATGACTACTGACACCTATCTTCTCCTTTTCTTCTTTTCTTTCTTCCTGTCTTTCTTTTTTTGCTGGGCCTTCGAACCCTGCTTCTTGCTGCCAAACAGCGTCCGGCCACGAGCCAAATCCGTGAGTGCATTCGGATTCATCGCTTCCAACGCCTGCTGGCCGTTCTTGCCAAACATGCCCAATCGGCCCATACGGCCGGTTATTTTGCGCATTTCGCCAAACTGTTTGAGGAGATCGTTGATGTCCTTGACGCCCTTGCCCGAACCCTTGGCAATACGGACGCGGCGCTTGGCATCGATGATCTCCGGGTGCTGCCGCTCGTCCTTCGTCATCGACTGGATGATGGCCTCGATCTGCTTGAACTGGCCTTCGTCGATGTCGATGCCTTTGAGCTGCGACCCAAGCCCCGGAATCATGCCGAGGATATCTTTCAGCGACCCCATCTTGCGGATGGAGCCGAGCTGCGACAGGAAATCGTCCAGGTTGAACTGGTTTTTGGCCAGCTTGTTCTGGAGTTCCTGCGCTTCTTTTTCGTCAATGACCGACTGCGCCCGCTCCACCAGGCTGACCACATCGCCCATGCCGAGGATACGGCCGGCCATGCGGTCGGGGTGGAATTCTTCAATAGCGTCAAGCTTTTCGCCGGTGGCGATGAACTTGATCGGGACGCCGGTGATTTCGCGGAGGGACAAGGCTGCACCGCCGCGTGCGTCCGAGTCCATCTTGGTCATTATCGCGCCGGTCAAGGGCAGGCGGCGTTTGAATTCCTCCGCCGTGTCCACCGCGCTTTGGCCGATCATCGCGTCGCAGACAAAGAGAATTTCCTGCGGCTTGGCTGCCTCGCGGATGGCGTCGAGTTCGTCCATCAGGTCGGAGTCGACGTGGAGGCGGCCGGCGGTGTCGAGGATGATGACGTCGGCGTTATGCAGCTTGGCCGCGTTGGCGGCATTCCTGCAGATGGTGACGGGATTGGCCCCGGCCTGGGTGAAGACGGGGACGTCTATCTGCTGGCCGAGGACTTTCAGTTGTTCGATAGCGGCGGGACGCTGCACGTCGGCGGCGACGAGGAGCGGGCTCTTGCCCTCCGCCTTCCAGCGCCGGGCGATCTTGCCCGCCGTTGTGGTTTTACCAGAACCCTGCAGGCCGCAGAGCATAACTGTTGTCGGTCCGCGTTCGGCCCAGGCGATGCCGGCGGTTTCGCCGCCCAGGAGCTTGACCAATTCGTCGTAGACGATTTTGACAAACAGTTGGCCCGGGTCGACGCCGGGGATGACCTCCATCCCGACGGCCGTTTCCTTGACCCGGTCGACAAACGCCGAAGTGACCTTGGTGTTGACGTCGGCCTCGAGGAGGGCGATACGCACCTCTTTCATGGCCTCGGCGACATTTTCCTCGCTCAGCTTGGCTTTGCCGAGGACGGTGCGGAAGACTTTGTTAAGACTGTCGGTGATTGATTCGAACATTATGCTTTCGACACCTCAGTGGTGCAAAGGAAGATGGTCTCGACGTCGAGTGCGTCGATCTCTTCCAGGCCGACAATGCTTGGCACGAACTCGTCGCGCAAACGGCGGATAGCGTTATCCTTGATCATGCTCCGCCATTTCAACGCTTTCCCCTCACACTCGGCCAGAACATAGTACGCCTCATCGTTCGTGGCGTCCTTTTGCGTCAGGCACAGGATACGGGCCGGACCACGGCCCGGCACCTGCAGCGTGACGATTTTATGTGTTCCCTTTAAGCTTCCCAAAGGATTCATCTCGCGCTCCTGTAACGAAGTCGGGTTCGGTACGCAAGGGTAAAGGATCATACTATATCCACGCGCGCCGCCGCTGACAAAGCTTTTTCCCCGCGAAGAGCCACAAATCGACGGTTTTCCGTTGTAGTTGATCGGCTACAGCTCCGGCGCCATGCCCATCACCACCCGTTCGACACCGCCGTAGTCCTTGCCCACCTGCACGTCACGGAAGCCGCGCCGCCGCATGAGGTCCGCCACCTTGCCGGCCTGACCCGCGCCGACTTCGAGGAAAATCCAGCCCTCGGGCGCAAGCCACAACGGCGTGTCAGGCACGATGCGGCGATATGGGTCCAGCCCATCGTTGCCGCCGTAGAGAGCGGCGGGCGGATCGTAGGCCGATACCTCGGGCCAGATGTCCTCGTCCCCCTCCACCAGGTAGGGCGGATTGGAAACGATAATGTCGTACGATTCGCCGCTCCGGCAGGCGGCGTACCAATCGCCCTGGCGGAATTCGACCCGCTCCGCCACCTTCGCGCCAGCCGCGTTTTTCTTGGCGACGGCGAGCGCTTTCGGCGATGCATCCACCGCCACGACGCGGGCGCGCGGGCAATGCGCCGCCAGTGCCACCGCGATGCAGCCGCTGCCGGTGCCGAGATCCAGCACCTTCAATTCGGGGCCGCCGGCGTGGACCTCCACGCCCGACTTGGCCTTCGCCTTTTGGCGGGGAAGGGGATCGCCCCGCCGCATAGGCTGGGGGCGGGCCTTCGGGACCGCGATGGTGGCGGGTTTATCGAGGTCGGCTTCGTCCAGGACATCCTCGCCGTAGCTATCCAGCATCCGCGCCAGTTCTTCCGCCATGGCGTCGTCGGGCAGCGCTTCCGGTTCGGCCAGGGCTTCCGGCTGGACGGCGTCGTCTTCCGGCAGCGTCGCTTTTTTCGGCATCATCTTTTCGAGCGCCGCTTCCACCAGGAGTTCGGTCTCCGGCCGGGGCGACAGGACGTCCGGGGTGACGGCGAAGGCGATGCCCATGAATTCGCGTCTGCCCAGAATGCGGCTGACCGGCTCGCGTGCGGCGCGCCTCCGTATCAATTCCCGGTAGGACGCGAGTTCCTTTCCGGAAATCTCCCGTTCAAAGCCGGCGTAGAGATCCACCCGGCGCGGCAGGCCGAGGACGTGGCACAGCAGCATCTCGGCGTCGAGGCGCGGGCTGGGCACGGATTTCGTCGTCAGATACTCCGCCGTCACCTTGATGAGTTCGAGCGGTTGCCAGGTCTTTTCGTCAGCCATGTCGTCTCTGCAATGCAAACCCCAAACGGATGCGCATCCGTTTGGGGATTGCGGTGTATCGTTATGGTTACGGCGCTCTGCGTTATCTTATGTACTTGTTCAACTGGAACGGGGTCTTGGCGTCGCCGAAGCCGATCACTTCCATGGCCTTGTACGCTTCCATCTCGGGGAACTTGACGATCATCGCCACCTTGCCGTCGACGCCGACATCGTCCGACAACCAGTACTCGATGGTCCCGCCTTCTTCCGGCACGGTGATGGAGACGACGTTGACGTTCTTGCCTTCAACGCGGCCGCGCTTTTTGTCGACCTTCGCGCCGGGGCTGGTCACCAGTTCCATATTTTCCATCGTTTCGTCCGACTGCAGCCGGACCACGTTTTTCGGCGCGTCGGCCTTGCCGTCCAGGGCGATGTCCTGCATGGTGTAATGCAGCATCAAATCGTCCTCGACCTCTTCCATATCGGTGACCGTTTCCAGAACCATTCTGTCTTCATACTTAATGAGGACCCAATCGCCCTTTTCCGCCTTCTTGACACGCGAGGGGACCGGGTTGCGCGGCTGGCCCGCTTCGGCTGCCTGCAGGCACAAGGCTGCGGCGAACAGGGCGACAAAGACGACGGCGCGCTTCGTAAGGTGAGACATGGAGCGTGTTCCTTTCGTACAGGGACAACACAAAAACGGTTCACAAAAAAGTCAACTCTCCCCGGGTAAATCCAGATCATCCCCGTATACTTACCGATTTTTGCACTATACTTTCAGATCTTCCTGTTTCGCATACTCGACTAATTCGTTAATCAGTTTGTCCAGTTTGCCTTCCATGATATCGCCGAGGGCAAAGTTTTTCTGGAGGCGGTGGTCGGTGCAGCGGTCCTGCGGAAAGTTGTAGGTGCGGACGCGTTCGGAACGGTCGCCCGAGCCGGTCTGCCCACGGCGCTCGGCCGCGCGCTTGGCGTCTTCCTCGGCTTTTTTCAGTTCATAGAGCCGGGAACGGAGAACGCGCATCCCCTTCGCCTTGTTTTTGTGCTGCGATTTTTCTTCCTGCATGAAAACGGTGATGCCGGTCGGCACGTGGATGATGCGCACGCTCGACTGGGTGGTGTTGACGGACTGCCCGCCGGGACCGCCCGAACACTGGATGGAAATCTGCAGGTCTTCCGGCTTGATATCGACTTCGTATTCTTCCGCCTCGGGCATGACCGCGACCGTGGCCGCCGACGTGTGGACGCGGCCCTGGGTCTCTGTCTCCGGCACGCGCTGCACCCGGTGGCCGCCGCCTTCCATACGCAAATCGCGGAAGACGTTTTCGCCTTCCACCGAGACGATGATTTCCTTGAACCCGCCCCGCTCCGACTGCGACATCGACATGGTGTCGAATTTCCAGCCACGGGCGTTGGCGTAGTTCTGGTACATGCGGAACAGATCGCCCGCGAACAGCGCCGCCTCTTCGCCGCCGGTGCCGGCGCGGATTTCCAGGATGGCGTTCCGGTTATTGTCGGCGGCTTGGCCGAGAATCATGTCGATGATTTCAGCCTCGAGCGCTTCCACCTTTTCGGTCAATTCGGGGATTTCCATCTCCGCCAGTTCGCGCAGCTCTCCGTCCTGGTTGACGTCCCGGGCGATCTCCTGGTTGTCGGCCAGTTCCTGCAGGACGGCGATGTAATCGCGGTATGTCTCCATCGACTTCGCCAGGGTGCCGCGCTCGCGCATGTAGTCGCCGATTTGCGGATCAGACCCGACGCTCGGGTCCGCCAGCTTGGCGTCCAGCTCGTTGAAGCGGTCGAGACGCTCGTCCAATTTTGATTTAACTTTAACGTCGAGCATTGTATCCTCGTTACATCTGGAACGGAAATTTGCCCACACCGGACCGATGAGATTCACTCTCATTGTAAGCAAACGCGCGCCAGCCCGCAATGGGCTGGCGCATGTCCTGAAAACTTCAAAGCGTCTACGCTATTCGGCGGCGGGAGCCGATTCGGGCGTCGCGGGAGCGGCGGCTTCGGCACTTTCACCACCACCAGCCTCGCTCAGCTTGGGAGCCTTGCGGGCGGCTTTGGCGCGCTTCTCGGCCTGGATCGCCTCGGACTGCACCTGCTTCTTGCTCTTCGCCTTTGTAGCCTTCACGACCTCGGCCGTCGCGACGCCTTCGGCCAGGTTGAAGCGCTTTTGGAACTTCTCGATACGGCCGGCCGTGTCCACGAACTTCTGCTTGCCGGTGAAGAACGGGTGGCATTCGTTGCAGAGGGTCAGGCGAATGTCCGGCTTGGTCGAACGCGTGGTGATCTCGTTGCCGCACGCGCACTTAATGGTTGTTTCTTCATACTTCGGGTGAATATTCTGCTTCATGACTCTTCCTCCAACCGCTCAACGCGGCACCGGCCGCACCAGCGGCTGTCTTGTTGTCTGTGTAGTAAGGAACGGTCCCCATACCGAACCGTTATAATGTGTGTCACATCCGGGCGGAAGTCCTGCCCGAGGTCCTGCCGGAAGTCCGGCTGGACGAACTCTTGTCTTCCTGCATCTTCTTGGCCCGTTCGGCCACCTGCTGGGCGATGTTGGACGGAACCGCTTCGTAGTGCGACAGTTCCATCGTGTACGAGCCTTCGCCCTGGGTGATGGCCTTCAGGGTCGACCCGTAATCCGCCACCTCGGCCAGCGGCACCTGCGCCTTCAGGACCTGCATGTCGCCCATCTGGTCGGTCCCGGTCGGGCGGCCGCGACGGGAGCTGATGTCGCCGGAGATGTCGCCGAAATACTGGGCCGGGAAGGCGATTTCCAGATTGACGATCGGCTCGAGCAGGACCGGCTTGGTGTTTTCGACAATTTCCCGGAAGCCCATTTCGCCGGCGATCTGGAAGGCGATATCCTTGGAGTCAACCGGGTGTTCCTTGCCGAAGAACAGCTCGACAACCACGTCCACCAGCGGATAGCCGGCCACCGGCCCCTGGTCCAGCGCCTTTTTGACGCCCTTCTCGACCGAGGGAATGAACGGCCCGGAGATGACGCCGCCGACAATCGCGTTCACGAATTCGAAGCCCTTGCCGCGTTCGTTCGGCTTGATGCGGAGGTGAACTTCGCCGAACTGGCCAGCGCCGCCCGACTGTTTTTTGTGGCGGTAGCTGCCTTCGGCTTCCTTCGTCACCGTCTCAAGATACGGAATCTTCGGCGGCTTGGTGTCAAGTTCCATCGCGTAGCGGGTTTTCAGCCTCGACAGCATGACGTCCAGGTGGACCTGGCCCATGCCGCTAATGACCTGTTCGCCCGTCTGATCGTTCCGCTTGAAGATAAAGGTCGGGTCTTCCTCGCAGAGGCGGTGCAGGTTCGTACCCATCTTCTGTTCGTCGCCACGGTTCTTGGGCGCGACGGCGAGACCGCTCATGGGATAGGGGAAGGGCAGCCGTTCGAAGCGCCAATCGCCCGAGGTATAAATAGTGTCGCCGAGGTGGAGGTTGTCCACCTTCGCGATGCCGACGATGTCGCCGGCGATGGCGTCTGTGACGTCTTCGCGTTTTTCGCCCTGGGCGCGGAACAGTTGCGCGATTTTTTCCGCCTTGCCGGTGGACGAGATGGTTATCTGCGACTTCGATTCGAGCTTGCCGCTGAAAATACGCATATAGCTCAGCTTGCCGACGTGCGGGTCGGACACGACCTTAAACACCTGGCCGAGAACCGGTCCTTCTTCCTTGGCGTCGAGCTGGCTCGTTTCTTCCGAGTCTTCCTTGACCAGCGTGCGCTTCGACATCAGGGGCGACGGGCCATAGGTGGCGACGAAGTCCATGAACTCGGCAACGCCGAAGTCTTTTTCGGCCGAGACCATAAAGACGGGGACAAGCGTACCCGCCAGAATGGCTTTGGGCATGACGCCCATCAGCTCGTCGTTGGAAACTTCCATCGTCTCCATGTATTTTTCCATCAGCGAATCGTCGGCTTCCACCGCGTTCTCGATGGCTGTTTGCTTCAGGGAGTCGGCGTCGGCTTCCGGGTTTTCGACCATGGCCGCCCTGACGCCGATCAGGGTCTCGCCCTCGCCGTTGTTCACGACGACCGGCACGCATTTCGGTCCGAACGCCTTTTGGATGCCGGCGAGGATTTCCTGCGTGTTGACGTTATCGCCGTCCATGCGGGTGATAACGATGATTTTGCCCAGTCCGATGCGGGTGGCGAGGTCCCAGGCCTTGCGGGTCATGAGTTCGACGCCGCGGGTGGCGTTGACGCAGATAACGGCGATGTCGGCGGCGGACATACCGGCAATCATGCCGCCCTGGAAATCGACCTGGCCGGGAGTATCTATAATGTTGAATTCCTTCGCCTGGTGGGTGAGGTGCATGAGGGAGGAATTCAGTGAATAACCGTAGTCTTTTTCTTCCTTTTCGTAATCGGAGACGGTCGAACCGTCGGATATGGAACCCAGGCGCGAGACCACTTTGGCTTTAAGCAACATGGCTTCGGCAAATATTGTTTTTCCGGCTCCGGCATGACCGCAGAGAACGATATTTCTGATATCGGATGACTTATGTTTAGCCATGGTTCCCCGTTCCTTGTCAAAATGTGCTGGACAATAAAAAAACAGCGTCGCGGGCGGGCCGCGCGCTCTTCGTCTGGAGCCGAAAGAGACAAGTTGAGGATTATAGCGGATGCGATGTTTGGTGCAAGTATTTTCCGTTAACGGATAGAGGGGGTTGGCCGGTCTTGTCTTGTGCAAAAGCCCCAATTTTAAGCGGATTTATCCACCTTTTCCGGATTTCATCCCGGGAAGGGCTTGCGCTTTTCGCGGTCGCGTTATAATTGGTCAACCTGGAATAAACCAATTGTGTACTGGCGTCCCGCGGGGAGATGCCGCTTTGTACTGTGTTGCCGCCGGGGGAGGCGGTGACGTGAGGAGGAGTGGTTTTATGAGAAAACATGCTTTGGCCGCTTTTGTGGCGGCGTTTGTCCTGTGCGCCACGGCCAGTGCCGGGCAGTACTACAGTAACGCCCGCTACACGCCGGCGACCCACGGCAATTCGAGTTATAACACTTACGCGGCCCAGCCCGACATGTACGAGTACGTGCCTGTCCACCAGGTGTTCGCGTCGATTATGCACCGGAACGTCAGGCTGAAGAAAGAGACAGATACCTTCCCGAGGGCGAAATATACGCCCACGTCCTTCTCGGTCGGCTATGTCCATACCGCCAACCAGCTCCAGTTCGGCGGCGCGTTCAATTTCGAAGCTGGTACACGCAAGCTGAATGGCCCGGGTAACCAGGGAATGGAGATCCGCACCAATGTCCCCGGCGTCTCCGGCTTTGCCACCCTCCGGCCTTTCAACGACAGCACCTATGTCAGCGCGTCGGCCTTTCTCGGCTTTGCTCAGTTCAAGGGCAAGGACGCCTTCTGGAACGGCCGCATCAACGGCACCGACAAGGAAAATCGCACCCTCTTCAGTCTCGGTTTTGAGGCAGGCCGCACCTGGGGGCTTGGCTATGGCCTGTTGCTGACGCCGCACGTCGGGTTCGATTACACCTACGCTCCGTCAGAGCGGTATCATTTCGACAATGTCGGCGGTGTGGGTCCAGCACAGGTATCCATTGGCTCCCAGTCGTTTTACGAGTTCCCCATCGGCGTAGCGTTGCGGAAGACGTTTGATGTGGGCGGGTGGCTGATTACCCCCAAGGTCGACTTCACCATCGTGCCGTCGGTCGGCCGCGTCGATCCGAAGAATGCCCACCCCGGCTTTGCCTACCGCGTTGCCGATAAGTGGAAAGTGGTCGGCGCCGCCGGCGACAACTTCGGCGCGCGCATCAACCTTGGCGTCGACGCCAAGCTCGGTCAGCGCATTGCCGTCGGTGTCGAGTACACCTACGAAGGCCGCAGCCGTTACGACGATCACCGCATCGCGGCGAATTTCAACCTCGCGTTCTAGATGTGGGTGCGAGAGTCGAACAAGACATAATGCAAACGGTCCCGCGCTCGAAAGAACGCGGGACCGGTTTTTTTCAATAAGCACGTCCATTCTTACCCCACCGTCACCCCGGCGGGATAAACGCCCATCAGCGGAAAAAACGGGCGGTTCGGCCGGGGTCCACGCCCCGTCCATCCGCTACGGGCGGCAGCCGCATGAGTTCGGTGCCTTCACTGCTATTGGCATGGACCCCGGCCGAACCGCTCGCTTAGCGCGCTGGTGGAGGTCCGCACGCCGGGGTGACGTATGGGGGAAGGTTCGGCCGTATCTGGTCTAAAGACGCGCCTCACGTCCTATACAACCGATATGTCTGCCCCGGTCCCTGCTCGGCCAGCCGCCGCAGGCGGAGCATCGCCAATGCCGCAGACGCCTTGCCGGCGTCGAGGCCACAGGCCTCGGTCAGGTCGTCAACCACCGCCCATTCCGGTGTCAAACAAGCCAAGACAACCCGCTCATTTTCGCCCAAGTCGGGCGAAGGCTTCCTGAGCGGCACGGCGGCGGTCATAGGCCTGGCCGGCGCAGCCTTTTCCCGTTCCTGCGATTTTTCGCGCACCTCCTCACGCGCCGCATTCAGGCTGGCCTCGACAGCCTTGGCCGAAGCCGCCTGCCTCGCCTTTTTCTGTGGCGGCGGCGGAGGCGGGTTCGTCTCGTCCCAGTCTTCCTGCAAGGACGGATTCAGTTCGCGGAAAATATCGTCGACTCCCAGCACCATCACAGCGCCGTCGCGGATAAGACGATTGCAGCCTTCGGAGCGGGCGTCGTCCATCCGGCCGGGAACGGCAAAGACCGTCCTGCCGATCTCGTTCGCCAACCGCGCGGTGATAAGCGATCCCGACCGCAGCGGCGCTTCAACCACCAGCAGCCCCATGGACAAGCCGGCGATAATACGGTTACGGACCGGGAAGGTGTCGCGGGAAGGCGACGTCGCCATCGAAAACTCGGTGACCACAGCGCCGGAATGAGTCATTTCCAGGGCGAGGTCGCGGTTTTCTTCCGGATACATATGGTCGAAGCCGCAGCCCAATACCCCGATGGTGCGTCCGCCTGCCTGCAACGCTCCCGTATGGGCAAAGGTGTCGACTCCCCGGGCCAAGCCGCTGACGATAGTGAACCCTCCCCGCGCCAGTGCCGCCGAGAGGTTCAGGGCGTTTTCCTTGCCATATCGGCTGTTGTGGCGCGTCCCGACAATACCCACCGCCACGCCGTCCTCGGGAATCAGCCTACCCCTGACATACAGCACCACCGGCGGATCGAACATATGCCGAAGCGGCATCGGGTAACCGGCGTCGTCGTAGGGAATAATATCGACGCCGGCCCGGACCGCCTTGTCCATTTCGTCACGGGGGTCGTACAAACCGGCCCGGGCGATTCGTCCCGCCAGCGCGGGGCTGACTCCCTTCACCGCGCACAGCTCCTGTTCCGACGCGCCAAGGATGCGGTCCGAGTCGCCGAAGTGCCTGAGGAGCCGCCAGATAATGGCATTACCGACCCCCTGCACGGTACGCAGACGGATCAGGTTTTCCGTCAACTCCGGCATCAGATCTCCAGGACTTCACCGCCTCGAAGTGCCACAACCCCGGGAGGAACCGGGCTCAAGAGGGCGGGGAGGAAGGTACCGGCCAGGTGCTGGTCGATTTCCTCGTCAGTCATATGGATAAGGAGCCATTTGCGCGGATTCAGCTTTTGCACAAATTCACCCGCGCCCGACCCTGCCCAGGGGCAAAGGAGGAGCAGGTCGATAGTGCCCAATGCCGGGACGTCCAGGGGCTGGGTGCGTTCGTTGTCGGCGTCGTGGAAGATGCGCACGCCGCCCATCTCGATTAAATAACTGTTATGCCCCTGTCCATGGTAGGTCCGGAACGCCGTGATAACGATATCCCCGATCTGGGTGCGGTAGGTGGCTGGCGGCTGCTGCCGTTCCGGCGCTTCGAGGGTGACGAGGCGCTCGGCCGGCAGGTGTTTGGCCATAACGTGGATGACCTTGGCCGGACCGGCGATGACCGCTCCCGACGCCAGGGCGGCGTCGCGCGTTTCCTCGGGGTGGAGGTGGTCGTAATGGTTATGGGTGACGAGGATAACGTCGGCCTTTGCGGCATCCGCGCCCCTGAGGCTGGGCCGTCCGCCCACGTCGGGGACCGGGTGGAAGAACGAATCGATATAAATGCAGCCGCCGCTGTTTTGCAAAAAGACGCCGGCGTTGCCTGTGGCGATAATTTTTAGTGCCATGTTATGCTCCCGCTATTACCACGGTGAATCCCCCCGCCCGCGTGGTGTCTAGTAATATTGGACAGTCAATGGAGATAAAAAATTCCAGGTTGTGGTTTCCGTCACTGTACTCTATATCGAGAACCATGCGAAATCAAACACAATTTTCCTTCCAGAAACACTGGAATAATGCCGATAAATACTCTATCATCTTCAGGTGGACATCGACGACGCGGCGTGTCGCGGGTCCGGACACTGGCCCCGGCCACAGGAGGTTTGCAGAATGATCGTCAAAACCAGCCGTTTCGGAGACAAGGAAGTGCCGGATGAGGCGCTTCTGACTTTTCCGGAAGGGGTGATTGGCTTTAGGGATGCCAAGCGCTTCGTCATGTTTGAATGTTCCGACGACGGCATGTTCAAGTGGCTGCAAAGCTGCGACAAGCCCGACCTCGCTTTCGTCATCTGCGAAGCGACGGTGGTCGTGTCCAATTACCAAATCCTCATCGGGGAAAAGGAACGGCAAATCCTCAAGCTCGACCGCCCCGAGGATGCCGTTGTCTGCCTTATCCTCGTTATCCCGAAAGACCCGATGGAAGCCACCGCCAACCTGTTGGGGCCGCTCGTTATGAATACCGAAACGCGGCTCGGCATGCAGATCGTGGTGGTCAATCCCCAGTATACCACCCGGTATCGCCTTTTCAAGGATCCCAACGCGCCCAAGAAGGACGAAGGGGTGAGCGGTTCTACCAACAACGCCGGCCCGGATGGCGACGGCATGGACAAGGAGTCCGCTCATGCTGGTGCTTAGTCGTCGCAAGGACGAGACGATCATGATCGGCGATTCGGTGGAAATCACCGTCGTCGACGTCAGGGGTGACACGGTCCGCCTGGGCATCACCGCCCCACGGAGCGTCTCGGTCCACCGCAAAGAAATTTACGACGCCATCCAGGCGGAAAACATTGCCGCGGCACAGGAAGCGCCGCCCGACACCGCTTCGGTCGGCGGTCTTGGCGACCTTCTGAAGGCTGGCGGCGGCGGCGAAATGAAGCCGTCCTCCCTGTCCAAACTGTCGGGCGGCGGCAGCCTTGGCGCCGATTCCAAAACCCCGCCCCGGAATATTACCAAATTTTCCCAGCGGGAAGGTCCGCCCAAACGCAAACCCTGAATTCAACGCCGCCTTCCTGTAAGGCGGCGTTTTTTGTCGGTCAAATCGTCCGGACCATGGTTACAATAGTAAGAGAAGTTTGCGAAAGGGGGACGGCATGGCAACGTTCAACTTCGATGTGGCGATAATCGGCGGCGGCGTCATCGGCCTGGCGATACTGCACAAGGCGGCGGGGAGCCGTTTCAACGTTGTCCTGCTGGAACGGCATGACGCGTTGGGGCGGGAAACCTCGTCCAGGAACAGCGAAGTTGTCCACGGCGGCATGTATTATCCCCCCAATTCCCTCAAGGCGCAGCTCTCCGTCGCCGGGCGGCGCGCGCTCTACGGCTTTGCCCGGAAATGCAATTTTCCCCTGCTCCGTATCGGCAAGGTCATTGTCGCCACTAACGAAGACGAAGCCGCCAAACTGGAAGCCATCCACACTGTCGGCCGCGAAAACGATGTCGAGGATCTCCGGCTGCTCACCGGCGAAGAAGTGGCGCAGCTCGCCCCCGGCGTCAAGGCAGTGGCGGGGCTGCATTCTCCCAACACCGGCGTTCTGAACGCCCACATGTATATGGACGCCCTGGCCAAGACCGCCGAGGCCGACGGCGGGCTGATAGTCTTGGGTGCGACGGTGGACGGCCTGGCCCGGCGGTCGGACGGCGATTGGGAAATCCATTACCGCGACGCCGAAGGCCCGGCATTGATACATAGCCGGGTAGTGGTGAACGCCGCCGGCCTTGGTGCGCAAAAGGTTATGGCTATGGCCGGCATTAACCCGGCCAAAAATGACCTCCGCCTCTACCCCTGTAAGGGCAGTTATTTTTCTGTCGGCGGCGAGTCGCGTGCGCGCATCAAGTCGCTCGTCTACCCTGCGCCCGAGGCCAACCTCGCCGGACTCGGCATCCACACCATCGTCGATTTCGCCGGCGGCGTAAAGCTGGGGCCGAACGTGGAATACGTGAACGAGGCAGACGAATACGACTATTCCGTCGATCCCGGGTTACGGCATGAATTCTTCACCAGCGCCAGTCGCTATTTGCCATTTCTGCGCGAAGACGACATCCAGCCCGATATGGCGGGAATACGGCCGAAGCTGTCCGGTCCCGGTCAGCCCGCCCGCGACTTCTACATCGCCCACGAAGCCGCACGCGGTTGCAGCGGCTTTATCAACCTCGCCGGCATCGAATCTCCTGGCCTCACCGCCAGCCCCGCGATTGGAGATATGGTCGGCGATATGATCGCGGCGCTGGTGTAATCACAAATAAAACCACGATCATCGTGGTGCTGTTTGCATTCCAATAAAAAACCCCCGGCCGCATAGCACGACCGGGGGTTTTCACATAGTAATTCCCGCAATGCGGGGCAACTACTGCGTCAAGCTTTCGAACATCTTCTGGATTGCGGGAATGATCCGGTCGCCGTACTTGACGATGACGCCGGAGAACACCACGCAGACCATGCTCATTAGCTTAATGAGGATGTTCAGGCTGGGGCCGCTGGTATCTTTGCAGGGGTCGCCGACCGTGTCGCCGACAACACCGGCCTTGTGCTGTTCCGAGCCTTTGCCGGTCAGCGGGTGGAGGTGCTCGACATCGTCGGGCGCATAGGTCTTCGGCTGCTTTTCGATGTGCTTCTTGGCATTGTCCCACGCGCCGCCGGCGTTATTCAGGAGGCAGGCGACGGCGAAGCCGGCGGTCAAGCCGCCTGCGAGCAGGCCCATGACGCCGGGAACGCCCAGCACCACGCCGACGAGCACCGGCACGATGATGGCGGCCAGGGACGGGACGATCATTTCGCGTTGCGCGCCCTTGGTGGAGATGGCGACGCAGCGGGCGTAGTCGGGCTTGCCCGTGCCTTCCATGATGCCGGCGATTTCCCGGAACTGGCGGCGGACTTCGTCGACCATGGCGCTGGCGGCGCGGCCGACAGCCTGCATGGTCATGGCGCAGATAATCAGCACCATCATCGCGCCCAGGAACAATCCGCCCAGCACCTTCGGGTTCATGATGGTGATGTCGTAGGCGTTGGCGATGGTGGCGATGCCGGCGGAGGTGATATTGACATAGCCGTTGGCAATCGCCTCGGCCTCGTTCAGGCCGTGGACCGCGAGAGAGCGGGCCGAGTAAAAGGTGGTCTGGCCGATGGTGTAGAAGCCGTCGCCGGTGGCGGCCAGCTTGTTGATCCAGATGCGGATCTCTTCAATAAACGCGGCCAGGAGCGCCATGGCGGTCAGGGCGGCGGAACCGATGGCAAAGCCCTTGCCGGTGGCGGCGGTGGTGTTGCCGAGCATGTCCAGGGCGTCGGTGCGTTCGCGGACCTGTTCGCCCAGGCCGGACATTTCGGCGTTGCCGCCGGCGTTGTCGGCGATGGGGCCGTAGGCGTCGGTGGCGAGGGTGATGCCGAGGGTCGCCAGCATACCGACAGCGGCGAAGCCGATGCCGTACAGGCCGTAGGCCATGGCCAGGGTTGAATCGAGGTTGTTCGAGAAGCCGCCGGCAAAACCGTAGGACAGGATGATGCCGAGGACGGTCACGATGACCGGGGTGGCGGAGGACAACATACCCACGCCCAGCCCGGCGATAATGCAGGTGGCGGGACCGGTCTTGCACTGTTCGGCGATATACTTGGTCGGTTCGTGCTCGTCCGAGGTGTAATATTCCGTCGACCTGCCGATTTTGATGCCGACCATCAAGCCGGTAACGACGGCAAAGAACACGCCCCAGTCGATCATGCCGATGGCGGCGAGAATCGCCACGACGACGATGATGAGGCCGGACGACACATTCACCGCCTTGCCGAGGGCGGAGAGGAGGGTCGACATGTCGGCCTTTTCCTCGGTCCGCACCATATAGATGCCGATGATGGACAACAGCGTGCCGATACCGGCCACGACCATCGGGGCGACGACGAGGCGGATGCCTTCGGTTGCACCCATGGCTGGGTTGAGTGCGGGAATGGCGGCACCGAGGGCGGCGGTGGCGAGGATGGAGCCGCAGTAGGACTCATAGAGGTCCGCGCCCATGCCGGCGACGTCGCCGACGTTATCGCCAACGTTGTCGGCGATGGTGGCGGGGTTGCGCGGGTCGTCTTCGGGGATGCCTGCTTCGACTTTGCCGACCAGGTCGGCGCCGACGTCGGCGGCCTTGGTGTAGATGCCGCCGCCCACGCGGGCGAACAGCGCCTGGGTCGACGCGCCCATGCCGAAGGTGAGCATGGTGGTGGTGATTTCCACATACTTCTGTTCAAACGAGGTGCCGGGCTGAACCATCCACAGGTTGGCGAAGTTCCAGCCTTCGGTCATGTGCTGGGCGGTGTAGACGAGGTTGTCGAGAATCCAGTACCAGATGCAAATGTCCAGAAGGCCGAAGGAGACGACCACCAGGCCCATGACCGCGCCGGAACGGAAGGCGACGGTCAGGCCGCGGTTGAGGCTCTCGGACGCTGCCTGGGCGGTGCGGGCGCTGGCGTTGGTGGCTGTCTTCATGCCGAGGAAGCCGCACAGGCCGGAGAAGAAGCCGCCGGTCAGGAACGCCACCGGTACAAAGGGGTTCTGAATGCCGGCGTAGGCGAGGCCGACAAAAACAAGGAACAGCAGGAAAAATACCAGGCTGACCGTTTTATACTGGGCGTAGAGGTAGGCATACGCGCCTTCACGGACATACTGGGCGATCTCCTGCATGCGCGTCGTGCCTTCGGACGCGGTCATCATTTCACGGTAGAAGCGGTACGCAAACACCAACCCGACGATGCTCATAAGGAACGCGACGTAAAAGAGCACCTGAGGGAGCAGCGGCGCCTCCGTGACGGCGGGTTCTGCCGCTCCCGCCACACCGGCCGTCAGCGCAAAGAGCGCCGCCAGCGCGGTTGTGCCAAAAAGTCTTTTCATGCTGAATCTCCTGTCTCCATGCATTGGGGCGGCCGCCGTCCCGTGGATCGGCAGGCTGCCCACAGAATTGCATTTGCAGAACGCCGCAAGTCTCGGCTCTTCCCGTAAAAAGCCGGTTCTCTCCTCGCACGGCGCTCGCATCTGCAACAAAGAAAAAATTCCGCAATCAATTAAAAGAGCAAATTACCGCAAGAGTAGTGCCTGTTTCGCCGTCCGTCAAGTATGCGCCGGCCCGAATTGAGGCGATTTTTATTTAACGTTAGAGAGGACTACACCGTTTATTCTAGGTGGTCCTGCGGCACAAAACGCGCTGGTCACCCGTTTGCCGGCCATCCTCGGAGGCCATGGAGCCAGCCCCGGCGATGGCCTACAACGTAACGCACAATGACAGGGAAAATTCGAATCCAAAGGGGACATCGGGCTCGTCGACGGTGCGCTCGCTCCATTCTTTTTCGAGAGGAACCGGACAGCATCGGGACAGCAAAAATTGTATGGTATTGTTAAGAATACCACCGATTTTTAACGTTTAAGACCTTTGTGGAGGAAATTAAGATGAGCAAGTCCCGTGGAAATGACCGTTCGAGAGATTCTGAAGGCCGCTACGAAAGCACCGGCAGCAGCAATAGCAAATCGTCGAACAAGTCTTCGAACTCGAGCGGCAACCGTTCCCGCTCCGAAGCCGCCAGCGACCGCTGCCGCGACGACATGGGCCGGTTCGAAAGCTGCGACAACCAGTCCAGCAGCAACAAAAAGTCCAGCAAGTAAGGACAGCGTTACAGCATTTACGCCTAGGCTTATCGCATCCCGGGAACGGAGGTTCCAGGGGTGCGTTTTTTTATATAATCGTCCCACCTCCCCCACACGCCGGGGTGACGCGTGAGGTGAGAGGCGACAGGCGGAAAAGTCACTCCACGCGTGGCGCATGCATAAAAAAACGCCCTCTCCCGAAGGAGAGGGCGATGCGACTAGATTCAGTCGAAGGCGTGGCCGGACGAGCCGAGGACGGCGTCGTTCTTGTGCTTGTAGAGTTCCTTGAGGGCGTCGCGGGCAGGCCCGAGGTATTTGCGCGGGTCAAATTCTTGCGGCTGTTTCGCAAACACTTCGCGGATGGCGGCGGTCATGGCGAGGCGGCCGTCCGAGTCGATGTTGATCTTGCAAACAGCGGACTTGGCGGCTTCGCGGAGCTGGTCTTCGCCGATGCCGATGGCGTCCTTCAGCTTGCCGCCGTATTCGTTGATCTTCTTGACGAGTTCCTGCGGGACGGACGAGGAGCCGTGCAGGACGATGGGGAAGCCGGGGATGCGCTTTTCGATTTCCTGGAGGATGTCCAGGCGGATTTTCGGGTTCTGGCCCGGCTTGAACTTGAACGCGCCGTGCGAGGTGCCGATGGAGATGGCCAAGGAGTCGACGCCGGTCTTCTTGACGAAATCCTCGACCTGGTCGGGTTCGGTGTAGGTGTGGGTCTCGGACGAGACTTCGTCTTCGACGCCGGCGAGGACGCCGAGTTCACCTTCGACCGTGACGTTGTGCTTATGGGCGTATTCCACCACCTTTTTGGTCAGTTCGACGTTGGTTTCGTAATCGTGGTGGGAGCCGTCGATCATGACGGAGGAGAAGCCGGACTCGATGCAGGAGACGCAGAGTTCGTAGGTGTCGCCGTGGTCGAGGTGCAGGCAGATGGGAATGTTCTTGCCCTTGTTCAGTTCCTTGGCGTATTCGACCGCGCCCTGGGCCATGTACTGCAGGAGGGTCTGGTTGGCGTATTTGCGCGCGCCGGACGATACCTGGAGGATGACCGGGCTCAGCGTTTCGGTGCACGCCATGACGATGGCCTGGAGCTGTTCCATGTTGTTGAAGTTGTAGGCGGGGATGGCGTAGCCCCCTTTGACCGCTTTCTTGAACATGTCCACGGTGTTGACGAGGCCAAGCTGCGAGTAACTGACTGCCATGACGGGCTCCTTGTGCAATAGGGAACGGATTCACGAATCCTGTACGTGAAAATTACTGTATGATATCGACCTTAGCAATGTTTTTCTGAACTTTTTCTTCAAGCCTTTTGCCCGGCACGCCATAGAGTTAGGTAAATACGGCGTTTATATTGGTCGATTTTTTCGATTATCTTAAAAACAATTTATACCTTAACATCACGGCTCGCCAGGGTGAATTCGCCGCCTTCCGCCACTGCGGCCACCGCAGTAATGGCATTGGTGAAATCGGCGAAATGGCCGCCGTCAAGGATATAGCGGCAGGCTTCGTCAGCCGATTCGGCGTCGAAATCGCCGATGCGGCATTTGGTCGGAATGTTGTGCTCGTAGGTCGACAGGTGGGCGATTTGACCAGGCTTCAGCTCGAACGAGCGCACGTCAATGCCGTCTTCCCGGACACTGCCAAGCCAGCCAATGGACGAGTCCGTCTGTGCCACCGCGACGATGCGCGGCGTGTTGAAATCGTCTTTTTCGTAATCCATCGCCAGCAGGGTCAGGGCGATGGCGTCGCGGGGCGGCAGGCCCATGGCCAGCTTTTCCGCCACCGGATCGGTATGCGAACCGTTTGTGAGGACGGCGTAGGGACCGACGAGTCGCGCGGCGTTATAGGCGATATAGGGACTGCGGGCAATATCTTTTTCAAACCCCGACTTCGGAATGATGGCAATGCATTTTCCGCCAGCCGATAACTGGGCCATGCGGTTTGGAAAACTCCTGGACGACACCCTGTACAACGCCGCCGCCTTGCCGGACGGTGTGATGCCGACCGCGACGATGCGGCCTAAGTAGATCTGACCCATGAACCCTCCCCTGAAGAAAAAAACTTCGAGCCGTGCGGCTCCTAATACCCCGCCAACAACCGCTGCCCGAGGAACGGGTCCAGCTCCTTGATGGCGAGAATGTCTTCGCAGACCGATTCCGCGTCGTAGGCGACGCGGTGGAAATACACCACATTGTTTTCGATTGTTGCATAACTGGATTTCGGATTGCCGTCGCGGGGCTGGCCGACCGAGCCGACGTTGATAATGGCCTGCCTGCCCTGCAACCCATAGCTGAACTTGTCCAACGCTTCAGGCGGCATAAAGCGGCTCCCGCGCACAATCACACCGGGAATGTGGGTGTGGCCGTTGAGGGCATAGACGTCCATGTGGTCGAACTCTTCCTTCATGCGGTGGCGGTCGTAGGAATCGCCCGGCAGAAGGTAGCTCATGGTCGGCCCGGCCGGCGAGCCGTGCACATACAAAAACTGCCCGTCCGTTGCGCTGGTGTGCTTGTTCATGAGTTCGTTCAGACTATTGAGTCCGTCGTCCTAAATAATGATTCGGCGGCGGGTCAAGTCGATGGCGTTCTTGGCCCTGGGGTGGAAATTGCTGCGGTGGTCGTGGTCGAGGGCCTGATCGTGGTTGCCCCGGATGACGGTGCGGCATTTTTCCGAGACCAGCTTCCAGCACTCCACCGGATTTGGCCCATAGCCGACGATGTCCCCGAGGCAGACAATGCGTCCGATGCCCCGGGAGGCGATATCATCCATCACCGCCCGCAGGGCGGGCAGGTTGGAGTGGATGTCGGAGATAAACGCCGTTGGCGGCAGCGGCTCCGGTGCATCCCTGCGTATCGCGATCGTGACGTCACTTGACAAGACCGACCTTTCGTAAGGCAGCTTCCAGCACCGTGCGGCTTTCCGGCTTCAGTTCCACCATGGGGAGGCGCATGCGGCCGGAGATCCGCCCCATGATTTCCAGGGCCGTCTTGGCGGGAGCCGGGTTTGTCTCGACAAAACAGGCCTTCATGATGGGCAGGAGCTTGTGGTGCCATTCCCGCGCCTTGACGTAATCGCCGGCGAGGGCCGCGTCCATGAATTGTTTTGTCTCGGCAGGCGCTATGTTGGCGATGACCGATACCACCCCGGTGCCGCCTACCGCCATGATCGGGAGGGCGAGGCTGTCGTCGCCCGACATCACGTCCATGGCGCAGCCATTGATGATCTGCGCCGACTGGTCGACGCTCCCGGACGCTTCCTTGACGCCGATGACGGTGGGGAAGCTCTTGTTGATGCGGATAATCGTCTCCGGCAGGATATTGGTGCCGGTGCGGGACGGGACGTTGTAGATCATCACCGGCAGGTCGCAGGCTTCGGCTACCGTGCCATAGTGTTGGTACAGCCCTTCGGGCGTGGGCCGGTTGTAGTAGGGTGTGATGACCAGGATGGAGTCGGCGCCGCTCGCCTTGGCGTGCTTCGCCAGGGCGACGGCTTCATTGGTCGAATTCGAGCCGGCGCCGGCCAGAACCTTGGCGCGGCCGGCGACCAGTTCCACCGTCTTCGCGACCAGTTCCTTGTGTTCCTGCGGGGTCAGGGTCGCCGATTCGCCGGTGGTACCGGCGGGCAGGATGCCGTCGGTGCCGCATTCCATATGCCAGTCGATGAGCTCTTTAAGCGCGCCATAGTCGACATTGGAGAGATCCTTGTTCCACGGGGTGACGAGTGCGACGTAACTACCGGAAAAATGCTGCATTTCTTCTCCTCGCGTGATGACTATGGTGGCTGACCGTAACAACCGCCCCTGCCGTTGCCGGGCAGGGGGAGCAATATACCTGTTTCGCGTGTTCCTGTACCAGTATAGCCGAAGCGAACGGTTATCGCACGAAAAACTCGACAGCCGCTGTGGAAGACCGGCGTCTATTCGCCGCCCGGCACGGCATCCTCGTTGGCGATCCACTTCACCGTATCCGGTTCGATGCGGATAACGCGGACGCGTGACGGGGTGATGGCCTTGGTCTTGAGGTTGTATTCGCCCGGCGCGGCGGGAACGCGGTCCCGCATGTCGGCGTAGATGGCTATTTCCGAAGCATTCAACTTGTCGATAACCGACTTCGGCCCAGCCGCCGTAACCCTGACGCTGGGCGGCGAGAGGGTGAGTTTGCCGTATCTGTCGAAGGGCGAATCGATAAGGGCGCGGACCTCGAAGGGCTGTTCGAATTCCCGTTCCGCCGGCACTTCGGTCAGTTCCACCGACATGTACACCATACCCGGCACGGTGACGATTTCGCCATCCTTTTCAAATGGTTCAAGCCCCACCATGCCGCCCACCAGTCCCCGGCCGCCTTCGACATTGAAGGGCTGGGTGCGGATAACGTCGGTGGTGGTTAATTTGCTCAGGAATTCCCGACTGGCGGCGATAGGCATGGCCGGCGGATCGATCTGGTGGACCCTGCCGACAGCATAGCCTTCCTGCGGCGTGCCGGTAATCTCACCGGCTTCGACCGTCAGGTAGCGGGTAATAATACGCGACAGCCGCACCGGTATGATCTGCGGCGTGATGCCGACGACATCCACCCCCGACGGCAAATCGCGGACAAAGGCGGGCATCAGGGTCAGGCCGCCGTCGTAGGTATCGCCTTCGAGAGCGGCTTTGGGGTATTCGGGTTCGACGCGGATCTCTTCGCGCCGCAGGTTGGATATTTCCTGGTTCGGTCCACGGAGCGACACCCGGACAGTGCGCTGCGGCGTTGCCGAAAATTTCCAGTCGGCCGGCAGCAGGCTGTTATATTCCACCTCGACGTCGAGGACGACGTCTTTCATGCGTTTGAAATCGACGCCGAACCAGAGCAAGGTGCCGATGATGATCGACAGCAGCGCATAGGGCCAGTTCACCCGACGCTTTTTGCCGGTCGACGGCGGCGGAGAGCGACGGGCTATTCGGCTCGTCGTCGCGGTAACGCGCGTTTTATTGAAACGGGTGTTTGAG
>JAJPXZ010000106.1:2069-9738 GCA_021205245.1 Planctomycetaceae bacterium | reverse complement strand
CGTCATGGGAAATGCCGGTCGCGGGCAAATCCCGTTCCCCTTCCGGCACGGTGCGGAGCCGCCACATGGTGCTGGCGATCTCCGGATCGCCTGGTTCGAGGCCGAGATCCGCCAGTCGTTCCACCCCGACCACCGCCTGCCATTGCCCGCGCGTCACCTCGGTCCGCGACAGGTGGAAGGGACGGGTCAGGACGACCTCGTGCAGGTATTCGTCGTTGTTTCGGCTCGGGTCGCGCGGCGGGCTGCCCATGACGAATTCGCCCGGCGGGATTAGCAGCATATCGATAACGCCTGCCCCGGCCTGCACGGTTTTCTCCACCGGCAGGGCGAATTCAGTCGCCGCGTCCTGTTGCATGCGGCGGGCCTGGTCGGCGTCGAAGCGCCAGCGGCTGTTGTCTTCAAGATATCCGAGCCGCTGAATTTCCTGCTGCGCCCGGAGCGCCTCTTCGGCCCGCAGACGTGCTTGTTCCTCGGCCGCCAGTCGCGTTTCCTGTTCGCGAAGCCGGTCCTCCTGCGCCTGCGCTTCGGCCAGCCTGGCCTGTTCGGCCTGGCCGAGGGCGTCCTCGGCCCGCTGGCGGCTAACCTCCGCAGCCGCACGCTGTTCAACCGCGACAACCCGTTCCTGCTGGGCAATGCTGCGTTGCACCTCGGCCTCTTCGCGGGCAACCCGTTCCGCCTCGGCCTGGCGGGAAATCCACACATACGCCACGCCCGACACCAGGGCCACCAGCAGGAGCAGCGCCGCCGCCAGCCCGCCAAGGAGCCGCACGGCGCGGCGGCGGGCGGCGCGTTTGGCCAAGCCCTGCCGCGCAACGGCCAGGAGTTCATCGTCGTCGCCATTTGCTTCGAGAAGGGATATCGCCATGACGAAATCCTCTTTCCCGACCGCGTAGCGGGCGTAGGCGTGCCGGGCCTGGGACAGGCCCGATTTTGCCCTGGCGTTATCCGGCCACAGCACCAGCGCCTGGTCGTAGGCGTTGATCGCTTTCGGATACCCCTCCGCCCCGCCCTTTCCCGCTTCAGCCCCTTCGAGGAACGCATCCCCGTCGGTCGTCAGGACAATGGAGTCGTGGTGGACGCGGCAATTGCGGAGCGCCTCCTGGAACGCCTTCACCGACGGATAGCGGTCCTGCGGCCAGTATTCCATGGCCCGACAGGCGACGTCCATCCATTCGTCGCTGCGGTCGTTGGCGCGGATAGTGTTGATGGCGGCGTTCTGGATTGCCTCCTGGGCATTTTTGCCCGGGTGCGGCGGCGTGCCGGTAAGGATATTGAACAGGGTCGCGCCGAGGAGATATTGATCCGACCAGACGCCGATTTCGTCCGCCAGGCCGCGAGCCATCTCCGGAGCCATGAAGGACGGCGTCCCGGCGCAGGCGTTGACGGCGGACAGTTGCGTCGCCTTGGCGTTGGATTCGACCGCCGCCGCCAGGCCCCAGTCCATCACCAGCACTTCGCCGAAGTCGCCCAACATCACGTTTTCCGGCTATATGTCGCGGGGGATTATGCCCCGGTCGTGGGCAAAGGCGATTGCATCGCAGACGCGCAGCAGGATGTCGATGTTTTCCGTCTCGGTGAGGTCGCGCATGATCTGCCGCCAGTTGCGGCCCCGGACCTCCTTCATCACGTAGAAGAGGCTGCCGTCCTGGGCTACGCCCATGTCATGGACCGGCACCACGTTCGGGTGGTCGAGTGAACCGGTGGCCAGGGCTTCGGTGATGAATTTTTCCTGCGCTTCGACCCGGGCGGCGTATTCCGGCCGGATGGATTTCACCACGATGGCGCGGTCGAGTGACGCCTGGCGGGCGCGGTTGACGACGCCCATGCCGCCCATCCCCAGGAGTTCGCGGATTTCGTATTCGCCGCCCGATTGGGGCGAGGTCCGCCGTGGCGTCAGGGTAACGCTCGCGCCGGGGAGGGTCATGCTGGCCGAGCCGTCGGCGTGGATTGACAGGTTGGCGGTCACGTCCACCGGCGAATTGGTATGGCGCGACCCCTCGCCCGAAACGACAACGGTGACGGGTTCGTCCTCGGTCGCCTTGATGGTGACGTTCGGTTCGGCTACGGTTATTTCATCGCCCCACAATTCCTGAGCGCGTGCGGCCGACAGTTCACCGCTTTGAACCGTCGGCAATTCGTCGAACATGTCATCTATTTCGCCCACCTCGACTCCTGTTATGCAAAGATCCCCCGCCTCAAAGCGCCGGCACCGCTACGGCGCCGGCGCGGTCGATTCGACCACCGCCGGATCCACCTCGGCCACCAGCCCCACCTTTGCCATGCGTTCCGCCTTGGTCGGCATAAACGGCGACAGCAGGACGATACCGCCCCACGCCACCAGGCACGACACAGCGCCGACGAGGATGCCGGTCTTGAACCAGGCGAAGAAATTGACCCCGGTGCGGTAGCGTTTTTCCATCATGCCAAGCGAAACGATGTTCGCGGTCGATCCGATCATGGTGATGTTGCCGCCCAGGCAAGCGCCGTGCAGGAGCGCCCACAACAGCGGCGTTTGTTCCAGCTTGGTCACGACCGGCATGAACGCGGCGACGAAAACGATATTATCGACAAACGCGCTCCCGATGGCCGACAGCGCCAGAATGACCGGCACCAACACCACCGGGCTGTCGCCAAAGGTGGAGGCGAATCCGTTCGCCATCGCCTCGGTCACCTTGGTGTGTTCAAGCGTCCCGGCGACGGCGAACAGCATCATGAAAAACATCACGGTCCACCATTCCACATCGTGCTCGATGTATTTCCGGGCATGGTTCGGACGCGCCACCATAAGGATACCCGACAGGATCAACGGCGTCATGATGAGCATGGTATTGGCTGGCAGGCCCAGCCAGCGTTCCATCGACGAATGCAGCGCCAGGAATCCCACTAGCACCATGAGGATGGCCAGGCTCTTGCCGTAGGGAACCTTGACGATTGGCCCGAGCGGAATCCCCTGCGCCCGCCGTTCGCGCAGTTTTTCCGACATGGCGGCGATGTCTTTCCGGAACAGGTAAAGGAGCAGGAAAAAGACAACGGTGAACTCGACTGTCATGAGCGGGAACGACCAGTGCATAAAGTCGATGAACGACAGCGGCGGCGACGCGTTCTGGCCGATAAGAATGCCGACCGGATTGCCGAGCATCGTCCCGGCGGAACCGATGTTGGTTGCCATGACCGCCATCATGATAAACGGCACCGGCTTCAATTTCAGCGTATCGCACACCTGGAAGATGAGCGCGGAAATAAAGACGATGGAGGTCACCTCGTCGACGAGACAGGCCATGATCGCGCCCATGACGCAGGACAGGGCCACGAATAGGTTCCCGGTCATGCGTCTAGCCGAGATGATGGTCAGGATTATCCAGGTGAACAGGCCGAGATCTTTCAGCACTCCCACCGTTATCATCATACCGATAAGGAAAAGGATGACGTCCAACTTTGATTCGGCAATGAGGCTGGGAATATCCATCACCCCCAATATCATCAGGAGGCCAATCCCCATAAAGGCGATGGCGAGGCGGAAATTCCAAAACAGCAGGGTCGCCATAATAATAAGGGTGAACACGGACGCCGACATCACCTGCTCGAAATTCAGGCTCGACAGGTGGGTCAGAACCGCCACCACGGCGGCCATGGCGACCATGCCGACGGTGCGGACCAAGCCCCGCGCCAGCGGCGACAGGCTCTTGAGGCGGGTCACCCGTTTCCCCGCGTCAAAGGTATGACGGGCCGATATGCGGGTATCGTTTGAATTCAATGCCATTTTCTATCCCCCCAGTTAGCGCAGCACGCGACGGAGAAACTCGTGCAGGCGGATGACGCCGACCAGCTTGCGGTCGCGGAGCACATAGGCGTAGTTGGTCTGTTTGCTGCCGATTTCCTTCATCGCCAGGATGGCGGGCGAGTCTTCCGAAACCTGCGCGTACTCGTCCGTCATGATGTCGTTCAGCCAGGTCGACGACTCGTAGCGGATGACTTCGGCGAACGGTTCGAAGTTGAGGAACGGCGTCATGTCGTCCATCCACATCAGATACTCGGGCATGCACACCCGCACCAGTTGGCTTGTCGTCACCACGCCCACCAGTTCGTCGTCCTCGTCGAGGACCGGCAGTTCGCTGGCGTTATGTTCAAGGAACAGGTCGATGGCGCGGGCCAGGCTGTCGGACTCGCGCAAGGACACCACCACCTCGGCCATGATGTGCCGCGCCTCGAGGTGGTCGGGCAGACGGTTGCCGCCCGAGTCGAAGTGTTGCCAGATGGCCTCGGCCGAGGTCATGGACGCCAGTTTTTCAACCGCACCCGGGCGGTCGCAGGCCTTGGCGATACCCTGCAGGGTCTGCATATACGCGCCCGGCATGTCGACCGGCACGACGATGAGGATAATGACATGGGCGAGGTCTTCGCCGATCATCACGCCCTGTTCCGACGTCGCGATGGCCAGCCGCAACCGTGGCGCCTGCGACAGACGCGCGTGCGGCACGACCAAGCCGGGCGCGATGCCGACGCCGCCCTTTTCGATCCGGTCCGTCACCTCGGCCATAGCGTCGTCGACATTGCCGATGCCATAGCGTAGCGCCAGTTTTTCCAGCATGATGCGGATCACTTCGTCCTGCGTCGTCGCCTCGATGCCCGGGATGATGTCCTCCGGCTTGAACAGGGAGGTCAGGCGGATATTACGAAGCGATCGGTTGAGCCGTATCGATGTTTCTTTGTGCATGGCTATCCCCCTCTATTCCCAACACGACGAGTCGAGCACCTTCTCCGACTTCGACACGACGACCGTGCCGACCATGTCGCCGATGACGTTCAGCCCGGTCCTGCCCATGTCGAGGAGCGCGTCGATACCCAGGATCATGGCATAGGCTGCGGCGGTTGCGGTGCCGGACTCCACCGGCAGGCCGACTGAATCCAGAACCATCAACAGCATAATCGCCCCCTGACCCGGTACGCCGGCGGTGCCGATGGAGGCGAGGGTGGCTGTCACCACCACGGTGATCTGCTGGTGGAAGCCGAGCGGCTGGTTAACGGCGAGGCCGATAAAGGCGGCGCAGACGCCCAGGTAGATGGCGGTTCCGTCCATATTGATGGTCGCGCCCAGCGGCAAAGAGAACGAGGCGATGGACCGGGGCGCGCCGAGTTTTTCCTCTGTCACCCGCAGGGTGATGGGAAGCGTGCTCGACGATGAACGGGTGACGACGGCGGTAATGAACGGCTGCCAGACCTTGCGAATAAACGTGGCGATATTCAATCCGTACGCGGCGAGAAAACTTCCATAACAGACGAACATCTGCAACATCAGCCCCAGGTACACCGCCAGGGTCACGAGGAGAAGCGTCCCGACGGCTCGCGGCCCTTGTTCAGCGAAGACGATGGAAATAAGGGCGAACACGCCAATCGGCGCATAGTGCATAACGCCCCGGACGATGGTGTACATGGTATCGGCGGCGGCGACGCAGACCTCGTGGAGGATTTCGGCCGAGCGGGCCGCCTTGGGGTTGGTCGAATCCTTGACCAGCGACACGCCGATACCGAAGAGAATGGCAAAGACGATGATGGGGAGGATATCCCCACGGGCGATCGACTCGATTGGATTGGTCGGAATGATGTTCAGGAGCACGTCGGCGAGGGCGGGCGTCGCCCGGAGCGGCACGTCAATCGCCGCGCCGCCGGCGGCGTGGAAGCCCCAGCCCGGGCGGATCAGCGTCGCCAGGGTCAAGCCGATGGCGACGGCCACCGCCGAGGTGAGCAGGTAATAGAGGAGGACTTTCAAGCCCACCCGGCCCAGGTGCGACGGCGCGATGGTGGCGGCTCCGCCGATGAGGGAGAACAGCACCACCGGCACGACGGTCAGCTTGAGGAGACGGATAAACAAATCGCCGAAGAAACCGGCAAAGGCGACGTAATGGTCGGCCACGGTCGGGGCCGGATCGTTGAGAGAAATGACGCCCAGGATCACCCCCACCACCGCACCGAGAATCAGGCCGGCGAGTATGCGATACAGGAGGTTGGAGCGGAAATACCAGGCAAACAGCGATCGCCTGCGGTTGGATCCCGGTGACATGGTGAAATATCCCCCTTTAGCCTTCCCGTGCGGCGGCAAACCTTCTCATTGTAAACAGTTTTGTCAGGCGAGTCAAACAAGGACGCGGGAATTCACCGAAATGCGACAATGCGCCGTTTTTTTCCATAGAGGTTGAACACGGCTTTACGCTATTATAAACGCAACCGCAACGCCTCTTGGAGGGGCGGACGTGCCGCGACGGGCGGAAGCGTTCCAAAGGTGCAACGCAACCGTCGGCGGCGGCGGGTTATACCACGCGCGTTATGGGCGCGGCGTGTTTTACTCTTTATAGGGGAGAATGACAATGGCGGAGGAAAAAGGGTCTGCGTTGATCGTGCGCTTGCTCATTGGCATCGTCATCGGCAGTATCATCGGCCTGGCAAGCGTGGGGTCGGGGTTCGGTCAAGGCGTGATGCAGGTCATGGGATCAATCCAGTATTTCTGCGGTCAGGTCATTTTCTATGTTGTGCCGCTGGTGGTGCTGGCCTTTATCGGGCCGGCCATTATCAGGCTTGGCGCGAACGCGAGCAAGATGCTGTTTGTCGGCGTCGCCCTCGCCTATTTCTCGTCCGTCGGCGCGGCCTTGTTCGCCTACCTGGGCGGCATGGCCATTTTCCCGCTCCTGGCCGTGCAGGAGCGCGCGGTCGAAGCCGGGCGCGCCATGCCGGACATTCTGTTCAAATTCGCCATCCCGCCGCTGATGGGCGTGATGACGGCGCTCATTACCGCGCTTGTTTTCGGCCTGGCCATTTTGTGGTCGAAGTCGAAGACGCTGGAATCGGTATGGAACGAGTTTGAGCAGTGCATCCTCCTGGTGGTGCAACGGATTGTCATTCCGCTGCTGCCGGTGTTTATCGCCGCCACCTTCTCGATTCTCGGGTACGAAGGCTTGTTGACCGAGCAGTTGCCGGTGTTTGCCAAGATCATCGTCATCGCCATCATCGGCCACTTTATCTGGATGTTTGTGCTGTACTCCATCGCCGGCATTATTTCCGGCCGCAACCCGTGGGAAGTGGCTAAGCACTACGGCCCGGCCTATCTGACGGCGGTCGGCACCATGTCGTCGGCAGCCACCCTGCCGGTGTCGTTGGAATGCGCGCGCAAGTCGAAGGTACTGTCCCGCGAGACGGTGGACTTCATGATTCCGCTTGGCGCTACCGTCCACCTCTGCGGTTCGGTCCTGACCGAGACCCTGTTCATTCTGGCCATCTCGCACATGCTGTACGGCGCGGTGCCGCCCCTTGGCACGATGGTCCTGTTCATCCTGCTGTTCGGCTTTTTCGCCGTCGGCGCGCCGGGCGTTCCCGGCGGCACGGTCATGGCGTCGTTGGCTATCGTCATTTCGGTTCTTGGCTTCACGCCCGAGGGAACCGCGCTCCTTATCGCCATTTTCGCGCTGCAGGACAGCTTCGGCACCGCCTGCAACGTCACCGCCGACGGCGCGCTGGCACTGATGATTGAAGGTATATTCGGCAAGAAAAAGGCAAAAGCCTAGGCTCCACCTGCTTGAGCTGGTAGTAAGAACCACGGCATTAGCGTTAATGGCGTTTTCTCCCTCTCCCTCGAGGGAGAGGGCCGGGGTGAGGGTGTCGCCCCACGCCTTGGTTTTTA
>JAJPXZ010000106.1:0-2059 GCA_021205245.1 Planctomycetaceae bacterium | reverse complement strand
CCGCTCCCCGGCGTAGGTTGTCTCCCCTCGCCCTCCTGTTTCGCGCCTGGGGTGCGTCCCCCCGCGGCGGCGGGGGGGGGGGCGGCGGCCCCCCCCTCGCCCCACGCCTTGGTTTTTAATGTGAAACATCGAAAAACGGGACGCCCACAGGCGTCCCGTTTTTTTGCATTGGATTAGGTAAACGCAGGTCAAACCCCCATCTCCTCCAAAATACCCACCGCCCCGCCGATAGCCTGGTCGCAGATCTTCTTCCCATTCGCCTTGATAAGTTCCCGGCACAGGTACGAGCCAAACCGTTCCTCGAACGTTTTCATAAATTCAATAGTCTTGGCGTTCGCTTCCTTCTTCTTGTCCGGCTCGCCCGGTGCCGACGCGCCGTGCCGCAGGCCCAGCACCATCAACGCGCCGGTCACCGCGCCGCAGACCTCGCCCCGGCGCATGCCGCCGCCGAACGCCGCCCCCACGCGGATGCAGTCCTCCCGGGACAGCCCGTATTTCTCGCCCATGGCGGCAATCACCGCCTGGCAACAATTGCATTCGCCGGCAAACAGCGCCAGCGCCTCATCCTGTTTCTGTGACATGGTTGTTCTCCTCTTGCGGTGGAACATGAATTACTTTTGACTCGTCATCGCCGCCGCTTCCGCGAAAATCCGCTCGACCTCGGCCGCCGGCACATCGGCAAAAGCCACCGGTTCGGACGGCTCGCCGTCATTGACCCGTTTGGCATACCACACGACATCATGCCATTCGCCGAACTTGTACCCTGCCTTGTCGAGATACCCGACCTGGGCAAAATCAAAGCGCTTGTGCAATCGCTCGCTCGCCTCGTTGGGCAGGCCGACGCAGCCGATAAGGGTATGCAGACCCTGCAGCCGCGACGCTTCGATAAGGGCGTGGAAGAACGCCATACCAAGGCGCTTGCCGGTCTGGCCCTGGCGGATGTAGACCGACAATTCGGCATTCCAGCCATAGGCGTGGCGCTGCATGTGGCGGTGGGCATAGCCGTAGCCGATGATCTCGTCGCCGTCCAGGCATTTCAGATAGGGGTAGAAGGCGGTGACGCCGCGAATTCGTGAAGCGAACTCTTCGACACTCGGCGTTTCGTACTCGAATGTCACGGTGGTACCGGTGACATACGGCGCATAAATATCCCGAAGCGCGGCTGCGTCCGCTTCGGTCGCGGCCGCAAAATGCACGGAGGCCATGGCAAATTTCCCCATTTTACAGTAAGCTTTGACGGTTCGCACGCGGGAACCATCCTGTGGTTACGCCCACACAAAACACCCGCCACGGGTTGCGGGCGGCAATACGTCCGTGAGCGATAAAATACTTTATAAGGATTTAGCCATGGATAAGTCAACACTGCCCGGGGATGTGGTTATCCGCAGCCTGGATGCGGCCGGCTTGGATGTTCTCGAAACGATCCTCCCCCGCCTCTCGCATTACCATAATGATATCGCCGCCACCTTTACCGGCGTTTACCCGGTCCAGCCCTATGCAAAGCAGCTGGAGGAGACGCGCAAGGAGCTGGCCGAGGACCGCGCTCTTGTCGAAGTCGTCTACCGGGACGGCGAACCTGTCGGCTTTTCCAAGGGCAGCATCGACGACAACGCCGGCTTCATCGACTGGCTGTACCTGGACGAGGGCCTGCGCGGCCTCGGTCTCGGCGACATCCTGATGGAGCGGTTGTTTAGCTATTTCCGCGCCAGGCGGGTGCATCTGGTCGACCTCATGGTGGTGGCGGGCAACCCGGCGAAATCATTTTACGAAAAGTACGGCTTCGCCACCCGTCTCGAAATGCTCAGCATGAAATTAGAGGACCAACCGCCGCAGCCGCAATAAGAGCGCTGCCGCCATCCACCGTCTGCCTTAGCCAAGCGCCCCACCCACCCCCATCGTCACCCCGGCGTGCAAGACATCCACCCGGGCAAAAAACGGGCGGTTCGGCCGGGGTCCACGCCCCCAGCATCCGCTACGCTCATACAGAAAAAACCAAAACCCGCTCACCCGTCCGTGAACACCATTATCCTTTAGTTATAGAAAGGAGGGCGGACAAATG
>JAJPXZ010000200.1 GCA_021205245.1 Planctomycetaceae bacterium | reverse complement strand
CTCTCGACCCACTCCGATCTCGACGCCATCTTCTGCGCCAACGACCCCATGGCGATGGCAGCGCTCGAAGCGGTGCGCGCCGACCGGTCCGACGCCATCATTGTTGGCTTCAACGCCGATGCCGAAGCGGTGAAGAGCGTCAAGGAAGGCGGCCTGGCCGCGACCATAGCCCAAAGTTCATACAACATCGGCTACCGTGGCGTCGAGACAGCCATCAAGGTGTTTAACGGCGAATCCGTCCCCGCACACGTCGACACCGGCACCGACCTTGTCACCAGTGATAACGCGGATAAGTTCCTCGACTAATGTTTTACATCGTCGTCCTCCGGACGCTTTCCACACCAGGGTAGGAGTAGAGCCATGAACGACAGTCAAAACGTTATCAACGACAGCATCAACCACCGCCAGCCCGCGCGACTCCCCCTCGACTTCGGCGGCAGCAACACCACCGGCATCCACTGCAGCGTTGTTGCCGAACTGCGCGACCATTACGGTTTGGAAAAGCGTCCGGTCATTGTCCACGAGCCTTCGCAGATGCTCGGGCTTATCGAGGACGACCTCGCCGACGCCATGGGCGTGGACACGGTTCACAGCCTTCCGGCGAGGAACTCCTTCGGCGTCGTCACCGACGGCAACTGGAAGGAGTGGCGCACGCCGTGGGGGCAGGATGTCCTTGTCGCCGCGCAGATGGCACTCCAACCGACCGAGAACGGCGACATCCTCACCTACCCCGAGGGCGACACGTCAGTTCCGCCCAGCGCCAAACTGAACCACGACGGGTATTTCTTCGACGCACTCAACCGTCAGGGCGAGTTCGACGAGGACGACCCGAACCCGGACGACAACACCGAGGAGTTTACCCTGATTTCGGATGAGGATCTCGCGCTCATGGTGCGGCACGCCGCCGAAGCGAAGAAGCACAACCGCACCGTGATCTCGGCTCTGCCGGGAACGTCGTTCGGCGATGTCTCGAACGTTCCCGCCATGTTTATGAAGCATCCAAAAGGCATCCGCGATGTGGCTGAATGGTATGTCTCCGTCGCTGTCCGGCAGGAATTTATCCACGAGGTGTTTTCGAAACAGGCCGACGTCGCCATAGCCAATCTCCAGCGCATCCACGCTGCCGTCGGCGACGATGCATATAGTGTGGTGGCGGTGTGCGGCACCGATTTCGGCACGCAGATCAGCACCTTCTGCTCAAAAGACGCCTTTATTGAACTGTACCAACCTTACTACCAGAAGGTGAATGGCTGGATCCACGATAACACCTCCTGGAAAACCTTCAAGCACAGTTGCGGCGCGATTGAGCCCTTTATCGAACCGTTGATCGAGTCCGGCTTCGATATCCTGAATCCTGTCCAATGCTCCGCCACCGGCATGGATCCGCACCTCCTGAAAGAAAAGTACGGCGAACGGGTGGTGTTCTGGGGCGGCGGCATCGACACCCAACAGACCCTCCCCTTCGGCACGCCGGACCAGGTGCGGGCCGAGGCGCTGGAACGCTGCCGCATCTTTTCGCCCGGCGGCGGCTTTGTTTTTAATAGCATCCACAACGTCCAGGCGCTGACGCCCATTCCCAATTTGGTGGCCCTCTTGGACGCGTACAAGGAATTCATTTCAGCCGGGAAGTGATGAGTGGTTTCATCATCACGAGTCACTGTGAAGGGGGGCTGATTTGTGTTCAGTCCCCCTCTCGCATTATGCGCGTGCGCGGCTCTTGCCGGAAATCCGCGCTGTGGTAAGATTGCCAGCGTCATTCCCCTTTTCCCTACCAGTACAAAAGGAGGTGTCGTATGGTTGCTCCACACGGTTCCAGCGGCGGCGTCACCCTCGATTACCTTATGATTGGCGGCGGCCCGGGAGCGTTCATCGGCGGCGTCCACAAAATGGCCCTCGACCTGTTGGGGAAGGCGCGCCTCGTCGGCGGCTGTTTTTCCCAAAGCCATGAAAAATCCCTGCAACAGGCAGCCCAGTGGGGACTCGACCCGGCCCGGGCCTACAAGACCCACGACGAAATGCTGCAGGCCGAGGCCGAGCGCGACGACAAACCCGCCTTTGTCGTCATCGTCACCCCGAACCACATGCATTATCCTGCCGCGAAAGCCGCGCTCGAAGCCGGCTTCCACGTCTCCTGCGACAAACCCCTATGCCTGACTCCCGCCCAGGCCGACGAACTCGTCGCGCTCTCGAAAAAGAACGGGCTGGAATTCCTCGTCACCTACACCTATACCGGCTACCCGCTCGTCCGCCAGGCGCGCGAAATGATTCGCCGGGGCGACCTCGGCGATATCCGTCTCGTGACTGCCGAATACATTCAGGACTGGCTCGCCGACGCGCCCGACCCGTCGAACAAACAAGCCTCCTGGCGCACCGACCCGGCCCGCAGCGGCCTCGCCGGGTGCATGGGCGATATCGGATCACACGCGGAAAACCTGGTCCACTTCACGACCGGCCTCGATATGACGAGGCTCTCGGCCAAGCTGGACACCTTTGTCCCGGACCGCCAACTCGACGACAACGGCTATGTCTGGTGCACGATGGCAAACGGCGCGAGCGGTTCCATCTGGGCCAGCCAGGTTGCTATCGGTTGCGAAAACGGGTTGTCGCTCCGGGTCTACGGCACGTCGGGCGCGCTCGAATGGCATCAGGAAAACCCCAACGTCCTCGTCTTCACGCCAAAAGGCCAGCCGGCGCGGATCCTTACCCGCGCGCAGGGATATCTCCATCCCCATGCCGCCCGGTATACGCACCTCCCCACCGGCCATCCCGAAGGGCTGTTCGAGGCATTCGCGAATCTGTATGACGGTTTCATTTCGACAATCGTCGCCCGCCGCGACGGAAAAGAACCGGGCGAATACGACGTTTTCCCCGATGTCGTCGATGGCGCGCGCGGCATCAAGTTTATCCACGCCACGTTGGAATCGAGTAAAAAGGGCAGTGCTTGGCTCGACGTAAAATTCTAATATCGGCTTTGTAGAGGAGAACGAGATGGGCAAGCGTCCTGTCACCATTTTTACCGGCCAATGGGCCGATCTCCCGTTTGAGACAGTGTGCGAGAAAATGGCCGCATTCGGCTACGACGGGCTGGAAATCGCCACCTGGGGCGATCATTTCGATGTGGGCAAGGCGGCGGCCGACCCGGCGTACTGCAAGGGCCGGCGCGACATCCTGGCGAAACACGGTCTGAACTGTTGGGCCATCGGCTCGCACCTGATCGGCCAGTGCGTCGCCTCGCTGTACGACACCCGTTATGACGGTTTTATGCCCGGCTTTATGAAGGGTAAAGGCACCGACATGCAGCGCTGGGCGACAGACGAGATGAAGCTGGTCGCCAAGGCGGCAAAGAATATGGGCGTCTCGGTCGTGACCGGTTTTTGCGGCAGTCCAATTTGGAATTACTGGTACAGCTTTCCGCAGACCTCGCAGCAACAGGTCGACGACGCTTTCAAGGAAGTGGTCGACAGGTGGACACCTATCATGGACGAGTTCGACAGGTACGGCCTCAAATTCGCCCTCGAGGTCCACCCGACCGAGATCGCCTTTGATTTCTATTCGACCGAAAAGTTGCTGAAAACCTTCGACTACCGTCCCACTTTCGGGCTGAACTTCGATCCCAGCCACCTCTATTGGCAGGGCATGAACCCGGCCCTGTTTGTCCGCGAGTTCGGCGAACGCATCTACCACGTTCATGTCAAGGACGCGGTGGTGACGTTGGACGGACGCTCCGGCATCCTCGGCAGCCATATCGAATTCGGCGACACCAGACGCGGCTGGAATTTCGTTTCGCCCGGGCACGGCGGCGTCGACTTCGACGCCATCGTCCGCGAGCTGAACGCTGTCGGCTATGCCGGTCCCATGTCTGTCGAGTGGGAGGACAGCGGCATGGACCGCGAGTTCGGCGCGAGGGAGGCGTGCGAATTCGTGAAGAAATTCGACTACCCGCCGTCCAGCGTCGCGTTCGACAATGCGTTGAAGAAAGACTAATTCAACGCGCACCACGTTAATGTCCCAAAATACCCGCACAAGCCGCCGCCGCGCACCCGCGTTGCGGCGGCTCACATGTGGTAAAACAGCGTTTTCGGCCCGTCCAGGCGCTTTTGCCAAAAAAGTGCCGTCCACCATATCCCGTCCCATACATGCGTTAGAGCGGAAGTGATCACGGAGGGTTTTCCGCATCGAGAAGGACGGCCCACCAGCCGCGACAGGGTAGATTCCGTAACCGGACATTTACCATCTTAAAATCCCGTCGTGGAGAACCTATGTATAGAGCCTCGCGAAGCCTTGCGCTCCGTTGCGCCTTATTGTTGTGTGCCGTTATTGCAGCGCCTTTTCTTAACGCTTTTGCCCAAGAAGCTATTCCGCAGGAAACACTCGGCCGCGTCACCGCGGCGACGGTGATGGTCTATATAGAATACGAAGAACCCCTGGCCGACAACGTCAGTTGGGGAACCGGATATATCGTCGGCGACGGCTTGGTCATGACCAACGCCCACGTCGTCTCCGAACGCGTCCCCAAGCGCATCATGATTCGGAACGACTACATCCCGCCCACCGAAGCGACCGTCCTGGCCAGTCGCTACGATACGAACGAATTCCTTACCGGCGAGGCGGTTCAATATATCGCGTCGACCCTCATCGCCGACGCCAACATCAACGTCGTTTCCCTGTCGAAGAAGTTCACGAACTTCGACGTCGCACTCCTCAAGGTGCAGCTTCCTCCCGGCCTGCCGGTCCTCCGCTTCACCAAGGATGCACGGGCAAACGAACCGGTGTACGCAATCGGCTTTCCCGGTTCGGGCGAACCGGTGATCTCCCACGATGGCCGCAATGCCATCCCCGGCGCGCCGCTTCGCGTCACCGCCGGCAGGGTCAACAAGGTGATTAACCGCGATCCGCAACTGGTCATGCACGACGCCTTGGCGAAGTCCGGAAACAGCGGCGGCCCCATTGTCAATGCACGCGGCGAAGTCGTGGCGATGCAGACCTGGAGCACCGATCCGGATTATCGTGGCGTCGTCACCTCGTTCGGTCTGGCGAGCCGCGACCTCACCGCATTTGCCGAGCTGAACGGCGGCAGCGTTGCTGTTGGCGGCCAAGGCATTCCGCTGTCGGAAAAGCGTGCGCCGGGCAGCGATGCGCGCGAGTTCGTCCTCCACTACGCCAATGAAGGCGATGTCAATTTCCTCGCCCTCGCCGGACTGCTTCACTACATGGGCGACTGTGGATTCACCCGCGATCCCCAGCTCGCTGTCAATTACCTGGTCCAGGCGATCCAGCGGGGCGGCAACAGCCCGAATGTCCACCTCTTCCAGGCCGGCCTTGCCGCCGTCCTAATCGAGACGCCCGGATTAAACGCGCCGTATCAGCCGAAAGAACTGCTCATGGCCGCGAACCACTCAAGTTCTATCAGCCAGAACTCGCAGCTCCCGGACTATCGTTTGCTGGCTTACGAGGCGGCGCAGTACATGCAGGGCGCGGCGAACGGCTTCGGCTACGATCCGGCACGGTCGTCGATGCTGGCGAACAAGGCGCTGGAAGGCGCGTTTTCGCTGCCGCTGGCCCTGACCGGATACCATTACTATTTTGGCGATACCGGCCACCGCGATCACGATACCGCCATGTTCAATGCCCGCGAAGCTGCCCGTAGCGGCGTGCCGGAAGGGTTGTCGCTCCTGGCCCATATGTATTATGACAGCAGCGTCGTGCCGCATACCGCCCGAAGCCGCGCCGTGGCGAAAGCCCTGGCGCAGGAAGCGGCGGGAAAAAATGATACTTGGGGCATGGGTCTCCTTGCCAACATCTATTATGAGTCGGGCGATCCGGCCGAAGCCGCCCAGGCGCGCGAACTTGCCCGCACCGCCGCCGCCCGGGGCAACCGTATGGGCCTCTATGCAATCGGCCGCATGGCGTGGGACGAATACCTCGCCAATCCCGGCGACGCCACGCTGGCGGCCAAGGCGTGGACCTTCATTGACATGGCCGAGCGTCAGGGCGTGTCGGTGGCGCTCCGTGGCGGTGCGGGCGGGGGGCAGGTGCTCCGCTCGTCCCGCGAAGTCCTCGCTTATTTCCCGCCCGATGTACAGCAGTGGCTTATGTCGGAAGGAAGGCGCGAGCAGGGGTTCCTAACCTCGCGATAACATCGGGTAAAAATCTACTTGATCAAACAGGCGCGCCCATTTTCGGGGCGCGCCTTCTGTTTTGAATCCACCCGCATTCTACCCGTTTGATGCGGTTCTTTGGTTTTGCGCCTGTGGTGGACGGCTTTTGCATTTCACGATGATACTTTTCTGGGGTATAAATGCCGTTTTTGGACGCCCGGGTCGTTAGAGGAACCGAATCGATTCCTTGTCGCCGTTCCGCACCTGCGGCGGGGCGGTGAGCCTGACCGACGCCATCGGGACGTTCTCCATCGGCGCGCCGAACTTGGCCTGGGCGTCGTAATTGAGGATAACCGATTCGTAGGTGGGCGGACCGTGGCGGCGGAAATCGCGGGCTGCCTGGAAATAGCCGATGGTCAGCATCGCCACCGCGCCGGTCCAGGCGACCGGGTTGACGATGCACACGCCCCAGAAGCCCCACCAATTCAAAAAGGTAAAGGTGGCGACGACGCGGACCACCACCTCCGCACCGGCGGCGGCGGTGGGCATGACGTTTTTGCCCATGCCCTGCAGGAGGTTCCTGAGCACGAACAACAACCCGAGCATAAAGTAGAACAGCGAGGTGGTGTTGAGGTAGAGGACCGCCTCCCGCACCACGTCCGGCTCGTTCAGGCCGATGCCGAAGAGGGAAAGGAGCCAGCGGCCGGTCAAAATCATCGTCAAGCATCCGGCGAGACTCATACCGACGGCGACGAAAGAGCACTTCTTCGCGCCTTCGCGAATGCGGGCGTATTTGCCGGCGCCGAAGTTCTGCGCCGTGAAGGTGGCGACAGCGATACCGAGGGACAACAGCGGCTGGGTGGCGAGCTGGTCGATTTTCACCGCTGCCGAAAAAGCCTTGATGGAATCGGTGCCGAGGCGGTTGATGCCGATTTGCAGGACGATGGTGCCGACGGCGATGATGGCCATCTGCGCGCCCATGGACAAGCCGATGGCGAGGTGCTTCCAGGCATAGCCTGCGTCCAGCCGCCAGTCATCGCGCCGCAGCCGCATGATGGGGAAGCGCTTCAGGCTATAAAAAAGGCAGAGGATGACCGAAAACGCCTGCGCGACAATGGTGGCCCAGCCGGCCCCGGCGACGCCCATATGAAAATACACGATAAGGACGTAGTCCAGGATGATGTTGACAATACAGGCCAGCACCAGAAACAGCAGCGGCGTCAGGCTGTCGCCGAGCGCGCGGAGGATGCCGGAAAAGAGGTTGAAGAACACCGTGGCGATGGTGCCTGCGTAAATGACGACGATGTAACGGTAGGCATCGTCAATAATGTCGGCCGGCGTATCCATCAATTCAAAGAGCGGATAGGCGGTGTATACGCTCAAGCCTGTCACGACCACGGTGACAGCCACCGACAGAACGATGGCGGTGGCGATGGAGCGCCTGACTCCGTCAGTATCCCCCGCGCCGTACCGTTGGGCGGTGATGACGGTAAAGCCGCTCGTCAAGCCGAACGAAAAGCCGACGACAAGAAACGCTATGGCCCCGGTCGCGCCGATGGCGGCGAGGGCGGTGGTGCTGATGGTGCGGCCGACAATGATCATGTCGGCCATGTTGTAAAACTGTTGAAATACGTTACCGATAAGCAGCGGCACGGCGAAGAGCAGCGTCTGTTTTAACGGGCTGCCTCTCGTCAAATCCTTGACTTGACCAAACATCTTTCTCCCTTTGCGTATCCGCCCCGGGTTGGGGGACGGCAGTCATTGTGCACAACCGTTCCGCAGATGCAAGGAGTGTCCGCGCCGCTCGAAGCGAAATATTCCCTGCCTGCTTGAAAATAAACTCCATTCGTGTATTTTTAAGAGATTCGACCCGGTACCGGTGAGGGCGGGACGGGTGGAGTCCGACATGTTCAAGGCAAAGGTCTTTCTGTTGCAACTGGCCAAAAAGATGTGGCCGAAGGTTACCCTGTTCGCGTTACTGGCGGTTCTGTCTGCATTTCTGGCGATCTGGCTGCGCGACCGCATCCCCGATGACTTCGCCTATTCTGTCGACAGCGAGACGATATCCTCCATCCTTAACATCCTTGCCTCGAGCATGCTCGCCGTCACCACTTTTTCGTTAACCGTTATGGTGCAGGCCTACTCGTCGGCGACCACCACCGTCACGCCGCGCGCGACGCAATTGGTGGTGGAAGACCACACCGCCCATAATGTCCTGGCGACGTTCCTCGGCACGTTCGTCTTTAGCCTCATGGGGATAATCGCTCTTAATGCCGGCATCTACCAGGCCAAGGGTAGAATTGTCCTGTTTGTCATGACGATTCTGGTGGTCATCCTGATCCTGATTATGCTGATTCGCTGGATCGAACACCTGACCAAGATCGGCCGGGTCGCTGAAACGACCCGGCAGGTGCAGGCGGCAGCGGAAAAAGCGTTTAAGCAACGCGCCTGCTCGCCATGCCTTGGTTGTAATCGTTTGGACATTGACCGCGAGGACGTTAACCATCTCGAGGGTGTTTATGGCGAGGAGTACGGCTACGTTCAGTTTGTCGATATCGACGCCATCACCAAGCTGGCGAAAGAACGCCAGTGCGATGTGTTTATCATGGCTGTGCCGGGAAAGTATGTGTATCCGCAGTTGCCGCTGCTACGGCTGGGCGACGCGCTGCCCGAGCGCACCCGCAAATCGTTGGCTGCCGCGTTCACCATAGCCGACGAACGCGCATTTGAGCAGGATCCCCGCTTCGGTCTCTGCGTCCTGGCGGAAATTGCCCAGCGGTCCCTCCCGCCATCGATAGCCGATTCAGGCACGGCCCTTGATGTGCTGGGCCGCATTACCTCGGTCCTGGCCGTGTATGCGGACGCGAAGGACGACGAGGTGGTCAGTGAACGGGTCTGGGTTCCAGCGCTTGAGGTGGAAGATTTGTTCACTGACGCTTTCAATTCCATATCGCGGGAGGCTGCGGGTATGTTCGAGGTTCAAGCCAAGCTGCACAAATGCCTTTACAGCTTGGCGCAGATAGGTGATCCGGAGTTCAGGAAATGTGCCGAGCGCTTTTCCCGTCTCGCCATCATCAGGACCGACAACCACCCCACCCTGATGGAATGGGAAAAAAGGGAACTCCGCGCGCTGGCTTTATAACCGTCACGGTTGCTCGTTGCTGTTGCTCCATGCAAAAAAGTTCAGTTGCTCCTTGTGCTTTTGGCAAAGCCGGTGTATCAAATCGTCATGGGCAAAACTGGATATATTGGACAAATCGGACTCATCCTGGCCATTGCGTATTGCGGACATCTCGCCGTCACCGGTCTGTCGGTGCCGTTACCGTCCAGCGTGGTCGGGTTGCTGTTGCTGCTGGCCGGGTTGCGGCTGGGAGTGGTGGCTGAAGCATGGATTGGCGACGCCGCCCATTTCCTCAGCGCCAACATGGCATTTTTCTTCCTGCCGTCGGCGGTCGAGATTATCGAAAACTACGACCGCATTCATCCGGTGCTCGTCCGACTCCTGGCCGTCTGCATCATCAGTACGGTTGTCACCTTTCTGGCTGCCTATTGGTCGGTCCGCATTCTCCAGGGGCTGGTGAAGAAGGGCGGACGCGAATGATTGACCTCCTTTTCTCTCACCCGTCGCTTGGGATCGTGCTCAGTAT
>JAJPXZ010000002.1 GCA_021205245.1 Planctomycetaceae bacterium | reverse complement strand
GGCCACACACCCGCCGCCACCCCATACTCCCATGCACGAAAACGACCTCCTCGCCTCCCTCGCACAACTCTTTGCCTCCTCCGATCCCGGCGTCCTTGTCGGCAGCGGTCCCGACGACTGCGCCCACCTGATGGCTGACGGCAGGCAATTGGCCATGACCGCCGACGCCTTTGTGGAAGGGAGCCATTTCCTCCCCGACACCGACCCCCGCGACGTCGCCGCGAAAGCGGTGGCGGCATCGCTGTCGGACCTGGCCGCATCGGCATGCCGGGCGCAGTGGATCCTTGTCACCCTGTGCCTGCGTAAAGGCCTGGAGGCGGGCTGGGCCGGGTCGTTCGCGCACGGTCTGGCCGACGCGGCGGCACGGTACGGCGTGAGCGTAGTGGGCGGCGACGTCGTCTCCGGCCCGGCCACCTTCGTCTCGGTGACGGCGGTCGGCGAACCCCTGCCGGGCGGGCCGATTCTCCGGAGCGGCGGCAAGGCGGGAGATGTGCTGGTCGTCACCGGATCGCTGGGCGGTTCGCTTCTCGGGCGGCACCTCCGGCCAGAACCGCGCCTGGCCGAAATCGCCGCCCTGATGGCCTACGCCGCCGACCGTGAGGAAGGTTTTCCCAGTGCCGCTATGGACTTGTCCGACGGGTTATCCCTCGACCTCGCCCGGTTGTGCCGCGAGAGCGGGGTGGGCGCGGTCGTCGAGGCCGAGGCGATGCCGATAGCCGAGGCCGCCCGGCAACGGGCAAAAGATTCGGGCAAAACGCCCCTCGCCCACGCCCTGTCGGACGGCGAGGATTTCGAACTTCTCCTAGCCCTGCCGCCCGCGCTATGGACTGGCTTTTCGTCTTGGCTTGCCGAGGAAGATCGGGGCCTGGCTCCGTTTACCCGCATCGGCACACTGCGAATCGGAAGCGGGGTGGCATTAGTCGATAATGGAAAAGAGCAGCCGCTGGCTGCGAAAGGATACGAACACCAATGGTAGACGGGATGATAACGGCGACGGTGGAGACGGACTCGCCCGACGCCACCCGGAGCATCGGCGAGTGTCTGGGCGCGGCCTGCGAAGGCGGCGAGGTGGTGTTTCTCCTGGGCGATCTGGGCGCGGGCAAAACCTGCTTTGTCCAAGGTCTGGCCAAGGGCCTCGGAGTCACAACCTGGGTCACCAGCCCCACCTTCACCATCCACGGAGAGTATGACGGCAGGCTGGTCCTGAACCATCTCGACCTCTACCGGCTCGACGACCCGGTCTCGCAGGAAGGCCTCGGCATCGACGATATGTTGGGCGAACCGGGAACCGTCGCTGCGGTGGAATGGCCAGAGATGTTGGCCGGCGGCGTTGCCGGCGGCAGGCTGGAGGTGCGGCTGCGCGATCTCGGGGACAACCGCCGCGAAATCGCTTTTACCGCCCATGGCAGCCGCCACGCCGCCCTGCTCGAGCGGGCGCTTGGGTAACTACTCCGTTCCGGGCAGGTGAATTCCCTTACGGCAGAGAATCGCGCCGAGGGTAACGAAGATGCCGCCCAACCACAGGCTGGTCGTCGAAGCGTTGCCGAAATACCACAAGCCGAACAGAACCGAGCCGACCGGCAGGAAATTGGCGAGAACGCCCATCAGCCCCATGTCGCCCCAGCGCACGCCGCAATCCCAAAACAAAAATGCGGCCGCGTTGACGATGAGCGCGTGCAGGATGAGCGGCACCAGCATCGCCCGGGTTAACCCGAGCGGGCCTCCCGCCACCAGCCACATCCCGAGAAAAAACAAGCCAGCCACCAGCATGAACCAGCCGGTCCCGCTGGCGGTGTTACCCCATTTTCGTGCCACATTGGAATAAAACGCCCACAAGAGCGCCGCGCCCGCCATCATCAGGAACGGCGGCCAGCTCGAAGCCGCCACCGCCGCCACCTGGCGGAGAGACATCCCCCACAGCAGCGAGCACCCGACCCCGATAACGCACAGGACCATTCCCGCCCCCAGGATCGGCCAGCGCACCCGCACGGCGAAGAAGAACGGCATCATTACCAGCATCAGGCTTGGCCAGCAGTAATTGAGGAGGCCGAGCGGCAGCACCACTTCGCGCGAATCGGAATACGACAGCCCGAGTGCGTACAGGACCAGATAGATGACGAAGGCACCGCCTCCCACCAGCCAAAACATCGGCCCGGCGTCGCTTTTCCATGGCATCGGTTTCTTTTTGACCGTGTCCAGGCCGATCAGCATTATCCCGGCAGCCAGAAACGACAGTCCCGGCATCCCCAGCGGATGCGCTTCGCCAATCACCCTGGTCAGGGCAACGTTCATGCTCCAGAAAAGGAGCGAAAGGACACCAAGGAAGTTCGCCGACGCCATGGTCATAGGACGGTCCGATAGCCTCTATACAATGGTGGAAACGCGACCGGAGAGGATGTCCTCCAGTTCCGTCTCGTAGAAAAACCGGTTCTGGCCAAACGCCGGCTTGAGGTCGTTCAACCAGATGGCTTCGGGATCGAATTTGGCGAAGAAGGGCCTTTCGACCCAGGAACTGTCGCGCCCCTGGATAAAGGTGAGGACAAACAGCTTTTCCCCGTTTATCTCGGTGGTCCCGAGGATTTGTACTTTGCCGGGGGTGGCGCTCATGGTTGGGCCACGAACAGTCCTGCACAATCCGCTGACCCGCCCATAGGCTTCACGGAAAATCTCGTAGCAGCGCTCCAGCGGCAGAGCGTAGAAATGTTTTGCTCCGGTGTCCCGCTCCACAAACATGTAATAAGGAACCAGACCGAGATCGACCTGCCGCCGCCACATGGCGCTCCACACGATGGCCTCGTCGTTGATATGGTGCAGGACTGGCGACTGGGTGCGTATTTGCGCGCCGGTCGACAGGATACGGCGAATCGCGTCTTCCACCGCCTTGGTCGACAGTTCCACCGGATGGTTGAAATGGGCCATAAAGGCGAGATTGCGGCCCGATTTGACGACGCGTTCGAACAGGCGGAGGATGTTGTCCGCGTCGGGGTCGGTCGTGTAGCGGTACGGCCAATAGGCGAGCGACTTGCTCCCGATACGAATGGTGTGGAGGGTGTCAGGCCCTTCCAGGAACGGATCGATATAGCTCTCCAGCACCTTGGCGCTCATGATCATCGGATCGCCGCCGGTGATGAGGAGGTCGGTGACATGCGGGTGGTTGCGGATATAGTCGACCACCGGCGCGCTCGCGTCCGCCTCGAACTTGGCTTGCGAAAGCCCGCTGAACTGCGGCCACCGGAAGCAGAAGGTGCAGTAGGCGTGGCAGGTCTGTCCCGCCTTCGGGAAGAACAGCACCGTCTCCTTGTACTTGTGTTGCACGCCCGGCAATTTGTGGCCGGCACGGACCGGAATATTGGCCGATTGGCCCGACGGGTCGGGGTTGAGTTTCCTTTGCACCGCCTTGGCGACGATACCGATTTCGTCTTTCGGCAGGTTCTTGTCGACAGCCGCCGCTATTTTGTTATAGAGGTCTGGCTTCAGCAGTTCCCGCCGTGGGAAGGTGAGGGTATAGATGGGATCGGTCGGAATATTGGACCAGTCGATCAACTCGTCGATGACGTAGTTGTTTGTCTTGAAGGGCGCAATATAACTGGTCGTTTCGATCTCTCGCATATGATCGGCCGAGAAGCTCTGGAGTTGCGGGATGGTTCGAAAATTATGGCTGGTATATGCCTTGTATTGGGGGTTCGGCATTGGCGGCTCCTCTTGCTCTGCGTGGCTAATGATTTTGCATATGAACCATAGTACCATAAAGCACGCGTTTCGGCAATTGTTTGAGGGCTTTCGCGTCAATATGGAGGCTTTTGCGCTGGTAATAAATTGGCTCTTCCCTTATTCGGGGAAGAGCCAAAGTGTGCTTATCTTTACTTCAGTTTTACCCGTCCGTCATCGACGACGACACCTCCACCCCGCCTTCCGCGTTCACCACCATCTCCACCCGCCGGACGCCATCCTCTTCGGCAAGCAGCATGATAACCCGGACACCGGAAGAAAATAGCCCGAGCGACTGCTCGCGGATAAAAGCTTCGCCATCGCGTTCGCCCAGAACGCACAGCGTTGTCGCCAGTGCGTCTGAAGCCAAACAGGATGACGGATGAATCACCGTCACGCTGGCGGGGCCTTCGGTGAGGGGCATGCCGGTGCGAGGATCGATGATGTGTTCATAACGGACGCCGTTATGGAGGAAGAACCGTTCATAATCCCCCGACGTCGCCACCGCACCGTCGACCATTTCAAAGCGTTCGATAACGTCGTCGTCGCGGGGATGGCGGATACCGGCGCGCCATGGTTCGCCCGCGTCGCCGGGTTTACCGCCAATGGCGCGGAGTTCGCCGCCGATATCGACCAGGGCGTGGCGCGCGCCATTACGAATGAGCGATTCCATCGCCAGGTCGGCGGCAAATCCCTTGGCGATTGCGCCAAGATCGAGGCGCATCCCGTCCACCGCCCACGACAGCCGCATCCCTTCCCGCTCGAAGCGGAGCTTGTCGGCTCCGACCCGCGACCGGGCATCGGCGAGAGCCTCGTCCGACGGCCACGCCTCTGTCTCGCGTCCGTCAAAGGTAAAGAGCCGTTTGACCGGCCCGATGGTGGGGTCGAACGCGCCACCGCTCAGCCGGTGCCAGCGGAGCGATTCCATCACCACCCGCCACGTCAGCGGATCGACAGACACCCACACGCCGGCGGGCGAATCGTTCAAGCGCTTGACGTCGGAGGCTTCGCCAAACGGGCTCATCAGCGTGTTGACCCGCGCCACAGCCGCTTCGGCCTCGGCGACGGCAAGCTCGGGGTCGATGCCGACCCCCGACCCTTCCGGCAGGGTAATGCGGCCGTAGGTGTTCATCGTTTCGAAATCACGCACCACCGGACCGCCCGAGAACCAGCCCCGGCCTGCGGATGAGAGATAATATCCCAGCATCATGGCAAAGGCGGCGATAATAAAGGTGCGGCCGATGGAACGGGGACGCAGCCCCGCGTCGAAGTTCGGCATTTAGACGTCCATCTCGCAGATGGGGTCGCCGACCTTGACCGAGTCGCCTTCGGTGACCAGCATTTTAGTAATCTTCCCCGCCTTCGGGCACGGCACATTGAAGGTGGCTTTATCGGTGACCATTTCCACCAGATCGGCCTCCTCCACCACCGCGTCGCCGGCACTGACATAGACAAACGACACCTGGGCCTCTTCGCCGGCGTCGTCGCCAAGGGAGGGAAGGGTTACGGTATAGCTGGCCATAATGTTCCTTTACGTAAAAATGATGAATAAATGGCGCGGCATCGAGTAATTTCCGAACAAAGTTGCCGCAAGAGGTCTATGATACCAGCCGTTTCAAGGGCGTCAAGCCCGTACTTCGCGTCCGTCGAGGCGGCCGTCCACCAGGCGGAGGATGCGATCGGCTCGGTCGGCGAGGGCGGATTCGTGGGTGACGATAACCATCGCCATCCCCGCCTCGCGGGCCACCTCCCACAGCCAGCCGGCGACTTCCTCGCCGGTGGCGACGTCGAGGTTGCCGGTGGGTTCGTCGCAGAGGAGGAGGCGCGGTGCGGCCATGAGCGAACGGGCGATGGCGGCGCGTTGTTGTTCGCCGCCCGACAGTTGCGTCGGCCGGTGGCGGCAGCGTTCGGCCAGGCCGACCCGTTCCAGCCATTCCAGGGCGCGGAGCCGGTTGGCGCGGCCAAAGCCGCCGCCCCGGCCGACCGCCGCTCCAAGCATGACGTTTTCAAGCACGCTGAAATCGGCCAGCATGTGGTAATTCTGGAAGACAAAGCCGATTTCGCGGCCGCGCATGGCGGTGCGGCCGGCGTCGTTCAATTGGGAGCAGCGCTGACCGCCGACGTAGATTTCGCCCGAATCGGGGCGGTCGAGCAGTCCCGCGAGATTGAGCATGGTGCTTTTGCCCGAGCCGCTTCGGCCGACTATCGCCACCGCTTCACCGGCCGCGACGGAAAAATCCACCCCCTGCAGCACCGGGAGGAGGCGTTCGCCGTCGTGGTAACTCTTTTCGACATTTTCCAAAACCAGCACGTCGTCAGCCATTGTTTAGCCCTCCCGCAACGCGGACATAGGTTCGCGGCAGGCGGCCCAGGCCGCCGGGTAGACAGCCGCCAGCACCGACACCACGACAGCGGCAATAAAATACAACGCCAGCTTCCACGGATACACCACCGTCGGCAATCCGGCTTCGTCCGCGACCCCGAACATACGCGGGGGGTAGAGGGGCTGGCCGGTCACCGCTTCGTACCACCGGTCGATGCGGGGTCGGCGGTCGGACGGCTGCTCGCCGGCGCGGATGGGCGTCTCGGCCGCGCCGCCGCCTGCGTAGCGGGTGGTGCCGTCCACCGTTTCGGCAATCGTCGGACCGGCCAGGAAGGTACCGGCCGCCACGCCAAGGATACCGCCGGTCACACCTATCATCAGGCCAACCAGCAGGAAGATGGTCATGACTCCGGCCCGGCCCGCGCCGATACAGCGGAGCAGCCCGACGTCGCGGATGCGCCGACTCACCAGCGTCACCAGGATGGCGAAGACGCAGAATCCGCTGGCGGCGTCATTCAGGAACAGCACCAGCTCCATCAGGTTGTTTTCGTGCTTCATGCCCTGGGCCATGTGGGTCCATCGCCGCTGCCAGTTGTCGGCGGCGATGGCGGGTTCGTTCTGGGTGTGGATAAAGAGGCTGTCCCCGGCGGCGACGGCGACGTCGTCCTCCAGTTCTTCCGCCGTGTCCGGGTCGGCCAACCAGACGACCATCGTCTCCACCTTGTCGCGGGCGTCGGGGTAGGTCGAACCGAGGTAGAAATCGGCCGCTTCGTCGATAGGAACATAGACGCCGTAGCGATCTTTTTCAAACACGCCGCTCCGGTAGAGAGAGGTGACGACAAAGCGCTTCGCCCTGGTGCGGATTTCGCCGGTCTCGCCCCGTTCGGCCCGGTAAAGGTCGATTTCGTCGCCTGGGTTGATGGCGAGACGGCGGGCAAGCTGCTCGCCCATGAACATGCCGGGGCGGTCGCCGGTCGCGCCCCAATCGGGGCGGCGGGGATCGGGCTTGAAGGTCAGGAGGTGATCGGGGAGGGAGCTGTATGCCAATTCAAGGCCGAGGTCTATTCCCTGCACATAGGCATACTCCGCCCCGTTGCCGCTTTCAAGAAACCCGGCCCGCTGGATAAGCGGCGTCAGGCCAATGACGCCGTCTACTTGCGAGCGCACTTCGTCCGCTACCGTGTCGACCAGTTCCCGTCCGGGAAGCGGCCCCTGGGTGACACGGAGGGTGATTTGTTCGCCCAGGTTGCGGAGCCGTTTTTCCAAATCGACCAACATACCGTCCAGGACCGACATGGCGACAATCTGCACCGCCAGGGCCAGGGCCAGGGCGGCGATGGCGATATAATTCACCAGCCGGCGCGAGGCATAGCGGAACGCCAATTGTAGGTACATCATAGTCTTGTATCCTGCCACGTCCGTAACGAAGAAGAAAATGATTCGCCGTCCCGGGGGAATTCCCTTCCCTTTTTTGGGCAGACGACGACAATGCTGTCACAAAAAATTACCCGCGCGTCCCGGCGCGGATGTTCGTGAAAGCGTTGACTCATGATTAGCGGTTCAGTGGTATTCTACAAAATCGCCACCACATGTCTCTTGATTTTTGCCGGCTTCATCGCGAGGCGCATCCGCATCCTCCCTGAAATCGCCATCCCGGTCTTGTCAAAACACGTGCTGATGATCGCGACGCCGGCCTATGTCATCTTCTATATGCCCCAGAGCATCTCCATCGAGACCCTGCACCTCTACTGGTACTACCCGGTGGTGGGCTTCATATTAATAGCCATTAACGACCTCTTTGCCTACGGAAGCGCCAGGGTACTTGCCAAGCCGGGCGAATTGGCCACCTTCCGAGCGCTGGTCGGGCTGCCGAACTGGGTATTCATGGCCTTGGCCGTGTGCGAACCCATTTTCAAAGACGACGGCGTCCGGGTGGTGCTCCTGTTCAACCTCGGCATCACCTTTTACGTCTGGTCGTTCGGTATGACCTCGTTCCGGAGCGGCGGCGGCGTGACCGGCATGCTGAAGGAACTGTTCCTAAACGCGCAAACCATCTCCGCCCTTATCGGCGTTGTCCTTGCCCTCGGCTGTCCATGGCTGCGCGGTATGGAAAGCCTCGACTCCGACGCCCTGGCGGCGCTGCCCTGGTACCTCGGCCTCGCCACGCCGGTATGGGAAAGCGTCCACCTGCTCGGGAGCACCGCCCTGCCGCTGTCCATATTTCAGATCGGCTTGCTGCTGGGTGCTCCGGCACGGTCGGCGGCTGAAGGCGGTGACCCGTTGTCGGTGTTTACCGTCTCGGTGCTTCGCCTTCTCGTTGCGCCCTTGTTTGCGCTGGCTGCGCTTATCGTCATCTGCCGCCTCGGGATCGGCTTCAGCCAGGCCGAATTCACCGTCGCCGCCATCGTCATGGCCATGCCCGCCGCAGTGGCGGGATTGGCGGTGGTCGAGGTCTACGGCGGCGCGGGACGGCTCGCAGCCAAGGGCATCCTGTGGATGTCAATCGCCAGCCTCGCGACCGCGCCCATCGTCACCCATGTCGCCCAATACGTATACCGCTGGGTCTAACAGGGCCAAAACGTCAATCCGGGAACGGGGTGCCGTCGTCGAATCGCTCGACCCTGATTGCCCCGTTTTCCATCACGCCGTAGCCGCCGTCGAGCCAGGCGGGCAGCACCACCAGCTTGCAGTTGCGACCTGCGACCTGCATCTCCCGTTCGTGGTGGCTGTGGATATGACCGCACAGCAACACGTCCGCGCCCATTGCCATCTCCCGCCAGACGGCAGTGTCTTCAAGCAAATCCGCTGGACGGCGGCCGCCGTTTCGGATGCCGGTGCGGCCCTGCTGGTGGCTGAAGAGATATTCGCAAAACGACCACGGCCCCCAGCGCATGATCCAGCGTCCGAGCGGCCCCTGCAGACACCAGCGCATAGCCATAAACCACTTGTCGCGGGTGCAGAGGGCGTCGCCGTGGACGCAGGTGACGGTCTTGCCGCCCTGGTGGAAGCGGTAGCGCGGCCCGTGCGGCTCGATGCCGTAATCGGCCAGGCGCGATACGGTAAAGCCGCGTTTCAACCTGAGGAAACCGGGATAGCGGGTGGTGGGGTCGAAGCCGAGGCCTTCGCCGACGACAAAGTCACGGTTGCCCGAGACATGGTGAATATCGAGGCCCGAATCGGCTGCAGCCTTGAACAAGGCCAGAGCGGCGGAATAGTCGCCAACCACCTTGCCCCGGCGCTCGAACCAGAAGTTAAACGTATCGCCCAGGAGCACCAGCCCGGTGGCCTTGCCGTCGATATATTCGAGAAAGCGGGCCAGGCGAAGATTATCCTCGACCGCCATATCGCAGGCGCGGGAGTTGGGGGCGTCGAGGGGTTTCAGGTGCATGTCGGCAAGAAGGTATACGCGGTCCGTGGACGCCATGGACTGTCCCGTTTTTATATGGAAATTTTTCAGCAAATGCCTATGCTCAAATAAAATCGAAGCAGGCATTCAGGCGCTGAATGCCTGCTGATACTGTGTTGACCGTATTTATTATGGATGGGCGCGGGCCGGGGTCAACACAAAGTTGAAAAAGGCCGCGCGCCATAACCAGAGGAACTGCCGCATGACGACCGCACCGACTCCCGAACAACCCGCAGCACCCGCACCCGAACCGGGTCCCGCCCCGCTCCCCGAAGGCGTGACCTACTGCAACTTTGACGACTTTTCCAAG
>JAJPXZ010000089.1:90300-92502 GCA_021205245.1 Planctomycetaceae bacterium | reverse complement strand
GTCCTGGACGGGGCGGGCGTTGCGACAAGGGCTTCGAGTACTTGCCCAGATTGAAAGGTGAATCGGCCATGGTGTCCTTTCAGCCCGCGGAACCGCCGGGTGGGAGAGTGATGCGAATGGTACCAAAGGTTTTATTATATTAACCCGGATGCCTCTGGCAATATGTTTAATCCTTCCACCGCATTATTGTCGGTGGGTGGAATTTTGCCGTCCAACTCGACAAAAAATCCGTATACTGTAAGCTTGTGTTTGCCGCTGCCCCGGTCCTGCGACCGGGGACTCTCTATGCATGGGCGGACAGGAAGGGTTATGGCGAAAAAGTTCAAAGACAGCGCTGGACTGCGCGACCATGAGGCGGCGGTCCGCCAGGCGGTCGCCGATCTGCCGCCGGTAACGGTTGTTGCCGGCGAGTCGGAGTATCTGCGCGCCCATGCTGTCGAAACCCTTCGGGACGCTTGGCTGGAGCGTTTTCCCGGCGGCGACGTCACCGTCCTGCGCGGGAGCGGCGAGGCCAAGCCTCTGACCCTTCCGGACATCACCCGGGAACTCTCCGGCGGCAGCCTGTTTGCCGCCGACAAGCTTGTTGTGGTGCGTTCGGCCGAACGGGCGCTGTTTCCAGTTTCCCGTGCCGGCGACGAGGGCGATGGTGAGGCCAAGGGAAAAGGTGGCGAACGGGAAAAATCGTTTGTCCAGCGGCTCGAAAACCCGGCGCCCCGGTTGTGGCTCCTGCTTGAAACCGCGCAGTTGCAGCGGAACCGCGTCCTCGGGAAGCGCTTGGCCGAGTTTGGTTTTGTCGTACCGTGTCCGCAACCAACGCAGCGGGATATACCCGACTGGCTCTTTTCCCAGGCCCGGGCGCTCGGCGTGCGCCTGGACGACGCGGCGGCGGACCTGCTCATTCGCGCTCACGGAGCCGATCTCGGCGTTCTGGCGGCTGAATTGGACAAGCTGGCCCTTTTCGCGGGGGAAGGCACAGCCATTGACGCCGGCATGGTGGGCGAGTTCCTGACCGGCACCATCGAGTTCGACGTTTTCAGCCTTACCAATGCGGTCGAGGCTGGCAATGCCAGGGTCGCGGCCCATTTCGCCAGGCGCATAACCATGCAGGGCGCACGGGATCAAAAAGGCAAAAAAGAGGATGGCGACCGGGCGGCCCACCGGGTACTCTTCATGGTCGCCGGCGGCGTGATGACGCTGTTGCGCGCGCGGGTGGCGATGGCGATGGGGTTATCGGTTTCGGAGTTCGCATCAGCCGAAAAGCTGTCGCCCTGGCGCGCGGAAAAGGTTTATGAGGCGGCGCGCGGCTACGGCTTGCCCCAGCTTCGCCGCATGGCCGCTTATGCCGCCGACCAATTGCGCCGGTCCCATGACACCGGCGGTGACGCCGCGCTGTCACTTGAAACGACAGTGGTCAGATTTACCAACGGTCTATTATAAATTAATGGCCGGACGGCAGCCGGCTAAGAATATGAGTCACCGCTCAGGAGGCGGAGAAGGGGAGAAGGCAGATGCCTATGCAGGAACGTTATCTGGTGGAAGAGGATCTCTCCACCGTGCCGCTGTTCAATACCCGTTGCCTGGTCATCGGGTCGGGCATCGCCGGGCTGTCGGCAGCCATGGCAGCGGCCAAAAAAGGACCGGTGCTGTTTGCCTCCAAAGGCGACTTTATGGAGAGCAACACCACCTACGCCCAGGGCGGCATCGCCGCCGCGCTGGCGGACGACGATTCTATCGAACTCCACATCCAGGACACACTGGCGGCGGGCGGCGGCCTGTGCGACGAGGAAGCGGTCCGGCTCATGGTCGAGGAAGGCAAGGAACGTTGCCGGGAACTCATCGACATGGGCGTGCACTTCGATCGCACCGACGGCAAAATCGCCTTTACCCGCGAGGGCGCGCATTCGCGCCGCCGCATCCTGCATGCCGACGGCGACGCCACCGGCCGTGCCATCACCTCGACCATGCTCGAAGTCGCCCGACGCACCCCGAACATCCACCTGCTGGAAAACCATTTCGCCATTGACCTTTTGCACGAGGGCGGCGTCTGCCACGGGGCGCTGTTCCTCGACACCCACTATGGCCGCTTTATCAGGGTCGAAGCGGAGTTGACGGTGGTCGCAACCGGCGGCGTCGGTCAGGTGTTCCGGGAAACGACCAACCCGGCCATCGCCACCGGCGACGGATATGCCTTGTGCTTTCGTG
>JAJPXZ010000089.1:76901-90290 GCA_021205245.1 Planctomycetaceae bacterium | reverse complement strand
CTCCTTCGAGACATGGAGTTTGTCCAGTTCCATCCCACCACGCTCTACCTCGCCGGCGCGCCGCGCTTTCTTATCAGCGAAGCGGTTCGCGGGGAAGGCGCGTACCTGATCAATAATGCGGGCGAACGATTCATGCCCCGCTACTCCGAGAAGGCGGAATTGTCGCCTCGCGATGTAGTCAGTCAGAGCATATTCAAAGAACTGAACGCCACCGGCGACACCTGCGTCTATCTCGATCTCCGCCACATGGATCCGCAACTGGTTTCCAAACGTTTTCCAACCATCGGCTCTGTTTGCTCCGACTACGGCATCGATATCCGCCGCGACCCGATTCCCGTCCGGCCCGCCGTCCACTATATGATGGGCGGAGTGGCGACCGACCACGATGCCGCCACGACAATTAAAAATCTGTATGCGGCGGGCGAAGTCGCCTTTACCGGCGTGCACGGGGCCAACCGCCTGGCCTCCAATTCGCTCCTCGAGGGGTTGGTGTTCGGCCACCGCGCCGGCAGTGCCGAACCGGAAAACCCGGGTCCGTTCCCGCCCGAATCGCTCCGCAAGCGTCTGCCGTCCAAAGGGGCGAGGTTGGACATCGAAGACTTGAGCCGTTCCTTGAAGGCCCTAACCTGGCGCAACCTCGGCGTGTTCCGTAACGCCATCCGCTTGTCCGAAACGGTCGAGACCCTGAAGGCGTGGAGCCGCTATGTCCTGGCCGAGCAGTTCCATATGCGTCCCGGCTTCGAGGTCCAGAACATGCTCACCACCGCCCAGGCCATCGCCGTGTCGGCGCTGGCGCGCACCGAAAGCCGTGGGGCGCACCAGCGGGTGGATTTCCCCGCCCAGGATCCAATGTGGGCCACGCACAGTATCGTCAGTATCAAAGACCTTGACGTGTAAGGATCATTGCCCATGCAGTTGTTCCGTCATCTCCTTTTGTGGTGTTGCCTCCTCGTTCCAACCGCCTCCGCCGGCGAGCGGACCGCATCATCGCGTACGGGCGACGTCTGGTCGTCCATGGCCGGAATGGAACAGGAACTGCAGGGACAGACGCTGGAGCTGCGCGACGAATTGATCGCCGCCCACCTCGCGTATCTCGCCGCACTGGACGCCGCCCTCATTGAGGTCGACGGCTTATCGGCTGGCGACGAAATCCACGCTCTCGCCTGGGCGCGCATCGAATATCTGTTGGAAACGACCTACCGCCTGCTGGATAGCAGCGGTGAATACGACGCATTCCTTCGAACAACGATCCCGTTGAAGCCCGACGCGCTGGAAACGCCCGCAGCGGTACCGCTGCCTCCGTCGGCATCGGCTGAGAATGAGAGCGCGGAGCTTGACGGCGGCCTTGTTTATACCGACAGGGATGGCCGGTCGCTCGTGCCGGAGATCGGCCGGGGCGGCCCGCGCCTGGTCTATCCTGCATCGGGCGAGGCTCCTGATTCGACCGAGGGCGTGGTCGCGCAACCACGCGAGGTACCGCCTCGGGCCGAACGCGCCTATGTGCCGCTTATCCGGGCGCGGGCGGCGTGGTTGCGTGCCCAGGCGTTCGAGCGTTTGGGACGGGTCAGGGAGGCGGCGACAGAAACAAAGGATCTGGGCATAATCCGCAATTGGGCTGTTCTTGGTCCTCTTGAAGGACTGGCCGAGGATTACTCCGCCGTCAACTACGGCCTCGACGAGATCTACGCGAATATCGGCAGAACCGCCACATTTCCTGGTAAAAGCGGCCCGGTGCGCTGGAAGCCGCTGACCAGTCGCGATCCGCTCGGCCGGGTCTTTCCCGGGGCAATGTTCCGGGGCGAAGGCCTGAAATCCGCGTATGCCTTGGCTCTCGTCCATTCCGACGCCGACCGTCCCGCTATCATGCATTTTGGTTCCAACGCCTCGGCCGTTGTCTGTGTCAACCATGTCGTCGCCAGCCGCACCCGCTACGCCGGCTTGCCCGATCCGGACCAGGAGTCGTTTTCGGTCTGGCTGCGTCGGGGCTGGAATATTGTCCTGGTCCGCACCTCCTCGGTCGACGAAGAGTGGGCTTTCGCCTGTCGGTTAACCCAACCCGATGGCAATCCGTTCCCCGGCTACGTCATGACGCCGGACGAAGAAAACCTCGACGATTTTGTTGCCGAAGTCGGCCGCGTCTCCAGCCGCACCTTGCTGGAGCGCCACTATGCGCCGCAGGCCGAGGTCGGCACAGACGGCGTATCCGTGCTGTCGGCCTGGCTTGAACAACGGCCGGGCGACGCCAGGGCTAATTTCTACCTGGCTTCGTTCCTCGTCGCCAAGCGAATGATGGAAGGTCCGGAGCGCTTCGACCGCGAACTCATCTTCCGTCGCGCCGTCAACTATTCGGACGGCGATCCCTTTTTCACCCTCATGGCCGCCCGATCCGTCGATTCCGACATAGAAGGCCCCGACCGAGAAGAAAACCTGCGCCTGGTGCTGCTCCGTTCTGTCGCGGACAAAGGCTCCGCCGCCTCCCTCGCCGACATCGGCCGTCTCTATCTTGATGTGATGCGCCAGCCCCGGCGCGCCGGCGAATATGCCGAAATGGCCCTGACCGTCAATCCGATGTCGCTTCGCGCCGGCGTGCTCGATTACGACGTGGCGGTCGATTTGCATTGGGAGCCGGTGGCGCGGCGACTGCTCCAGCGCCTGGTCAACCGCCATCCGTCCGCGCCCGCCGCCCGCCTCCGCTTTGGCCGTGCCGCCCTCGCGGACGGCCGGTACCGAACCGCGCTGGGCGAATTCCATGCCATCCTTGGCGTCCAGGCCGACAACCACGAGGCCCTGGACGGTGCGGTCGTCGCCCTCGGAATGCTGGGCCAGACATCGGCGGCGCTGGAGTTGCTGGTTGGTCATATCGACCGCTTCCCCTATGACTACCCCGTCCGTCTGAAGCTGGCCGAGCTCTACCGCACCCTTGGCCGCGACAGCGATGCGGAAACGGTCATCAACGCAGCCCTTGACCTCGCGCCCGAGGATCCCGGCGCGCTCGCCATGCGCCGCGATCTCGAGCGCGAGACCTATGCCGAGGGGAGAGGCGGGCCGAATGAGGTCGCCTCCCTGCCGCGCCAGGAACTTGACCTGACGCCGCCCCGGCACCAACCTCCGGGCGGATGGGAATACCTCTATTTCCAGGTCGAGGACAGGATGGAGCGAAGCGGAACCATCAACCGCAACGTCTCCTTTGCGTTACGGATTTATACCGAGCGGGCCGCCCGCGCCCTTCGCCATCTCGGCATGCTGCTGGACAGCAATTTCGAACGCAGCGGCGTCGTGCGGCTGGAGCTTATCCAGGCCGACGGCACGCGCGAACGGTTTACCCCGCCACTCGCGAGCGAGACCGAGGGCGGTGCGGTACAGTTGTATTTGCCGCCGCTCCGGCCCGGCATGGCGGTGGAGGCGGAGGTACGCATCCGCCGCGACCGGATTTCCTTCCTGGGCGATTACTTCGGCCATATCGCGCCCATGACCCAGCAAGCGCCGGTGCGGTTGTCGCGGTACATGTTTACCAGCCCCAAGGAAAGACGGGTCTTTTTCCGTGCCGTCAACGGCGCTCCAGAAGCGATGGTGGTGGAGTCGCCCGAAGGGCTGGTGACGCGGATTTGGGAAATGTCCAATCTGCCCGCGTTCAATCCAGAGCCGTTTTCGCCTGGACAGTACGAACTGGTGCCGTGCGTGCAGGTATCGTCCTTCAGCGACTGGGACGAATTCGCCCGCTGGTATTGGCGGCTTATTGGCGTCCAGTACCACGCGCCGCCGGAGCTGCGCCTGCTCGCCAATCGCCTTGGCGCCGGCGAGACAGTGGCGCTCAACAAGCTGGATAGGGCGGCGGCGTGGGTTTCCAAAACTATCGGTTCCAGGCCGTGGGAATATGGCCCCTACGCGTTCAGGCCCATCAATGCCCGCTCGATTCTTTCGCGCCTTTCAGCCGATTCGAAAGACCGCACGTTGATCCTTTGCCTGTTTGCCCGCGAGTACGGTCTTGATGCGTGGCCGGTTCTGGCACGACTCAGGAACGCCGGCCCGGTGGCGGCGGGGCAGAGCGATCTCGGTCTGCCGCTTCTCGATCATTTCAACTATTCCCTCGCCCTGGTGCATTCCACCCTCGGCGGGGACGTCTTCCTTGATGCCGCCAATCCCTATCGTCCGCCCGGGGTGATGCCGTCGAGGCTGTTCGGCTCGCCCGGCATCGCCGTGACGCCGACCGGCCACCGCAAAATCACCATCCCCGACGGCGGCGTCGCCGCCTGCGAATGGATGGAGGAGGCGGAACTGGTCGTCGACGAGGACGGCAGCATTATTTGGCAGGAGGAGGTGGTTGGCGCGGGGACGGCGGCCGAGATGTTGAGGCGGCACTTCCGCACCGCCGATGAGGCCGAAGACGCCTGGATCGATTTCCTCATAGCCATGGGCGGCGATCCATCGGTCGCCCAGGGCGAGTTCCGCGACGGCGACGTCCATCCCGCCCAGGCGGAATGGAGCGGCAGGGCGCGCCTTCGCCGTCACGCCACCATGGTGGACAACCGGATAATCCTCGACGTTCCCACCCTGCCGGCGCCGGTGTCGTCGTCCACGCTTCGCCTCGGGTATCCGTTGGGGTTGGACGAGTACACTCGGCTGGGCGAACGCACCCAGGAACTGGTGTTGCCGTACGGCTTCCGTATTTCGCGTTCCATAACGATTCGCTACCCGGCTGGCTGGAAGCTGGTCAATCCGGGCGAATCGTTTTCCAAAACCTATCCGTTCGGCACTCTCGACGTCCGCTACGACTATCGCGACGGCGAGATGGTTGTCGAGTTCTCGGTTGAAGTTCCCGGTCACGTGATTGCCGCCGGAGACTTCGCCGCCTTCCGCGAGATGGCCGCACTGGCCGCCCGGTGGATTCGGCCCGAACTGGTTTGGGAGGTAGAGTAATGCTTCGCAGGGTTTCTGCATTGCTGGTCTTGCTGTTTGCCTTGGCGTCCATGCAGCTGCATGGCGCTGCTCCCGCCGAGTCGGCGGGCCTGGCGGAGCGGACCAGGATGCTGTTGGATTATCAATCGTTTATCCGCGCGGACCGCGACGGCGGGGTGCGCTTTTCCCTTTCCGCCTCCCGCGACCTGCAGGGAACGCCTCTGGCCGAGCTTGCCGTCCGCCTGGCTTTATACTATGACGCCGCCGGGTTGTCGAACGTCAACGTCGGCGAAGCCGAGGTGCGGCGCATTTTGAGTAGCGAGGCGGATCTGTCGCCTGAGTACCGCGACGTGCTGCGTCGTTTCGTCGCCCGTTCCTTTGCCGCCGCCGGACGCCGCGACGACGCGATGGAGGTCCATCAGCGCCGTGGATTGGCTATGTCTTGGCTTGTGGCGGGGCCGTTTACCGGTCGGGAAGGCGCAGGCTTCGAGACGCGGGAGATCCCGGAAGGCGGGGAGACGTATACCGAGGACGTCCTCGCCTCGCTCCCTGACGTCGAGCAATTCCGCCAATGGCGGCGCAACCCGCCCTGGCGACCCGTTCCGGCCAATCGCTCCTTCCCGTTCGTGCGTCCGTGGAAGGGAACCGGCAGCGCCGATGACGGGGCGATGCTCATGTATACGGTGGTAGAGATGGAGGACGCGGACAACAAATCCTCCTTCCACATATATTCCGATGCGTCGTGGCGGTTGTATGTCGACGGGGCGATGGTGGCCGAGGTCGACGCGAACAGCCGCGAGGTGCCGCTTGAGCATATGGTGCAATACCCGTTGTCGCCGGGCAGACACCGGGTCGTGCTGCATTTGTTCCCGCCGCCGCTTGGTGTCGACCGAACCGCAATACGGGTGGCCTTGCGGCTTGAGTCCGAGTCGGTGTTTTCATGGGACAGGGGCCTTGAGCCGCCGGTACATGAGCAAACGGCTTCGGCCCGCCGTGAAGCCCGGCCTCTCCGTTACCTGGCCGAACTGCGCCGCATGGCCGACGACAACCCGGACCTTATGGCGGCCTATGCCGTCGGATGTCTTGAACAGCGGATGTACGACGTCGCCTCCTGGTGGGCGGAAAAAGCCGCTCGCGTCAGGCCCGACGACGCGACCCTGCTCTTGCTGGCCGGGACGGCGACATCCATGAACCCGCTGATTCCGCTGGCGCGTCGGCGGGACATCGCGTCCGACTGGCATCGCAAAGCCCTTGCCGTCAGGCCCGACCTGGTGCCGTCACTTTTGTACCTTGCGGAGAACGCCGCCGAAGCCGGTCACGCCCGCGAGGCGGCAGCCTATCTCGACCGCGCCTACGAGGTCAATCCGCTCAGCCTCGACGTGCTGCTTGCCCGAGGCCAGTGGGCGGAACGCTTCGCCTCCGGCGCCACCCGGCGCGCCGCCTGGGACGAATGCGGCCGAGCCTTTCCGGAATCTCCGGCGGTTCAGATCGCCATCGCATCACGCCCGCGCGAAGGGTTCCTCGACATGGACCGTCGGCTTGAGGCCTGCCGCACCGCCATGGCCGCCGGGCCGTATATGCCCGAGGCGAGCCTGAGGCTGGCCGAGGCCCTGGCCGATTCCGGCAACGCGACCGAGGCGGCCACGGTGCTCGAGAACGCGCGCGAGCTCTTCGCCGGCGAAGTAGGCGTTCTTGCCGAAATAGCCGAAGTCTATGCCCGTCTCGGCCAGTACGAAAAGGCTCTGGAAGTGCTTGCGGAAGCAGTTCGCATCACGCCGGACAACGACGCGCTTTGGCGCAGGCTGGGCGATCTGCATATGGAGATGGATCAGCCCGAAGCTGCCGAACGCTACTGGCGGGTCAGTCTCGCGGCTAATCCGGGTCAGTTCCAATTGGCCGACATGATGGAGTATATCGCCGGGTCACCCGTCCGCCTCTACAACGAGGGCGGCCACGACGCTATCGTCATGACGGCCGAGGCGCAGAGCGGGGGATATGCGGGCGATGTGGTGCGCCTGCTCGACCGCGCCGTCATCACCTATGTCGGTGACGGCTCCTACCGCCGCCTTACCCACGAGGTCGATCTGGCCCAGACCCGCCGTGGAGGCGAGTCCCTGACCGGTATCGATCCACGGGGCGAACTGCTGACCGCCCGTATCGTTTTCCCGAACGGCAACACGCTGGAGCCTGAGCCGTTTCCCGGCATGGGCGGCTTGCGGCTGCCTGTCATTATGCCTGGCGCGGCGCGCGAGGTTCGCATCCTCGAGTCGGTGCCGCACCGCATCGGCGGCAACACCATTCCTCCGTGGTTTTTCCAGGATCCGAACGGCCAGATGCCCTTGGCCTTGAGTGAATACGTGGTGCGGACGCCGCGTAATTTTCCCCTTGTCTATGTGGTCCGCAACCTCGGGAACGATGTCCGCTTCCAGTTCGACCGCGAAGACGGTATGGACGTCTATCGCTGGACGGCTGAACTGAGCCTGCCCAGCCGCGAACCAGACGCTGTCCATATTTCCGAACGGGTGCCGTCGGTGGAGCTGGGCGTCAAGACCACCTGGGACGAGGTGGTGTTTACCGAACTCCGACGCCTCGACGGCCTGCTTATTCCGTCGATGCGGATGCGTTCCCTCTTGTCGACGTTGTATCCGGCCAGCCAGGACGGCAGGCCCAATCCTCTTGTCGCCGCCAGAGCCATCTACCGATATGTATGCGACACCATCGATCCTCAACCCGCCGGCGCGTCGGCCGCCCATATCCATATGGACCGAATGGGCGACCGCTCCGTTCTGCTGTTGTCGCTGTTGCGTGCCGCCGGTCTGGACGCCCATCCCGCCGCCGCCCGTCCGGCCAATGATTTTCTGCATCCGCCTTCATGGGAGTTGCCGTCGGTCAACATCTTTACCGTGCGGATGGTGCGCCTGGCCATACCGGGCGGGGCCACCTTCTGGCTCGACACCCGCTTCAATTCGCTCCCGTTCGGCAAGGTGACGGACGATCTGTCAGGCGCGACCGTGCTGTCGTTCCTGCCCACCGGCCCGGTATTCGAGACCCTGCCGACCCTGCCGGCGAGCGACTCCATCGTCTATAAGGAGCGGAGCATCAAGCTGCCCGCCGGCGACGAACCGGTTGTGGTTTCCGGTCGCAGCCTGCGCCGTGGCGTGAACGGTCTTTTGCGTGAGGAGGAACTTGCCGGAGCCGATACCGAGGCCAGGAAGTCGCTCCTTCTCAAATCCGTCTACGCGGTTTTCCCTGACGCTGTCCTGCGCCAGTTCGACGTGCAACGGACCGACGACTCCGAGGCGTCGTCGCTGGAGCGGTACGAGATATTTTCCTCGTCCGTTTTGGAACCGCGCCCGGCGGGTTGCGGGCAATCAACCTCTGCTTTTTGTCGCCGCAGGTGATTTCGGAGGAGACCCGCCATCTCACCCGGCGAACCACCGCCTGTCACATAAAAACCCTGCACGTCGCCGAGGACAGGAACGTCTTCCGGCTGCCAGCGGGCGGCGTTTTTACCAGGATACCGGAGCCTGCCTATCTCCCCAGCCGTTTCGGCGTCTACCAGTTGCGGGTGGCGCGGCGGGGCGAAGATGCAATTGAATTGATCAGGAATTATACCATCCCGGCCCAACGGATCATGCCCTGGGATTGGGAGGATTTTCTCGCGTTTCTCGAACGGGTCGACCTGGCCGAAAAGCAGTGGCTTGAATATGCGGTCAGCGCCGAACCCGAGGCTGTTCCCGTCACCAGTGAGTGACGGTTCGCAAGAGGAGGTCTGCCGATGCGTCGGTTTTACGGCATTGAAAATGGGTTGTTGGTTGAAAAAGAATCAGAGGCGGCTCCCATCATCGTTTATATCAGTCCGGACGAGGCGGAGCGGCGTGGTCTTATCGATTATGACGAGCTGGACGAGCATACGCTTTTGTCATCTCTCGACCCGGACGAACTCGCTCGTTTGGAGTTCGAGCCCGAACACGTGGCGATGATTTTCAAGCGTCCCTGTAACCAGACCATCACCGGCGGCGAAAACGCCCACCTGGAGTTTAAGGTCGCGTCGGTCGGCCTGTTCCTGTTCCAGGAAAAACTCATCGTGGTGCAGTCGCAGGATATGCCGATTTACCCGGGCGGCCGTCCGGTGCACCGCGATTTCAGCCTGCGCGAGGTGCTGTTGCGCATGCTCTATCGCACCATCATGCATTTCCTTGAGCACCTCAAGGCGATTAACATGATGGTCGATGCTATCGAAAAAGAGATCAACCGTTCCTCCGAGAACCGCCACCTCATCTCCCTTTTCGCGTTGGAGAAGTCGCTGGTGTATTATGTCAACGCCATCAATTCGAACAACGCGCTTTTGCAGAAAATGCGCAATAACGTCGGCAAGATGGGTTTTTCGCCGGACGAAACAGACGTCCTTGACGACATTATAATCGAGAACACCCAGTGTGGCCGTCAGGCGGAAATCTACACGAACATCCTCGCCGGCATGATGGACGCCCGCGCCTCCATCGTCTCCAACAACCTGAACGTGCTGATGAAAACCCTGACCATGATCACCATCTGCCTGCAGGTGCCGACCATGGTTGTGTCCATCTTCTCGATGAACGTCGACCTGCCCATACCCTCGAACAACAACTGGGCCTTCTGGTTTGTCATGGGGCTGTCGCTGATGGCGCTCCTTGGGTTTATGGGCATATGGCGATGGCGAAAATGGTAAAGAATTCGGACAACTGTTAAATAAAAGGCGGTTATGGCAAATTCACCCTACCCACAATCGGTGGAAAAACTTATCGAGGAATTCGCCACCTTGCCGGGCATCGGCAAGCGGTCGGCGGAACGCCTGGCCTTCCATGTGCTGTCCACGCCCCGCGAGGCGGCGATGGGCTTGGCCCTGGCGATTCGGGACGCGCGCAAGAATCTCCGCGCGTGTTCACGCTGTTTTCATATAGCCGAGGGCGAACTCTGCACGATTTGCGCCGATGATCACCGGAACGTCAGGCAGATTTGCGTGGTCGAGTTACCCCGCGACGCAATCGCGCTGGAAAAGGCCGACATCTACAAGGGCGTGTATCATGTCTTGCAGGGGCGGCTGTCCCCGGCCGATGGCGTCGGGCCGGACAATATCCGCGTGAAAGAGCTGTTCGCCCGGCTCGCCGCAGCGAAAGATCCGGTCCAGGAAATTATTCTCGCCACCCGTCCGACTGCGGAAGGGGACGCCACGGCCGAGTATCTCGCCGGCCTGCTAGCGGAAAAACACCCTGCCGTCACCGTCACGCGTCTGGCCCGAGGCCTCGCCACCGGCGCGGAACTGGAAAATGCCGCGCCGTCCTCCATCGCCTACGCGTTTCAAGGTAGGCGGTGACGCGTATGGGAATGAAGGATCTGCCGCATCCGTCATTACACCGGACCTGGGTGGAAATCGACCTGGGAGCCATTCGGGACAACACCGCCATCTACCGGAGCCATATCGGCCCGGACCGGCTGCTCATGCCCGCCATCAAGGCGGATGCCTATGGTCATGGCGCGGTCAGGGTCGCTCGCGCCGTCCTGGAAGGCGGAGCCGATCGGCTGGCTGTCGCGACCGTGCTGGAAGGCCAGCGCCTCCGTGAAGCCGGTATCGGCGTGCCGATTCAAATCCTCGGCGCCGCATTTCCCGAGGAGGTGTCGATTGCGGTCCGCTTCAACCTTACCCTGAGCATCCACGATATCTATATCGCCCAGCTTATCGCCCTGGCTGCGGTGGAGGCGGACAGGGTGGTTCCGGTGCAGTTCAAGATAGACACCGGCATGGGACGTCTTGGCATTCTTCCGGAAAATGCCGTCGCTGCGGCACGCGAAGTCGCCTCGCTTCCCAATCTCCAGTTTGAAGGCGTCTTTATGCATTTCGCCGATCCGGGCGACGACGCGTACAGCCGCTGGCAGATAGCCGAGTTCGAAAAAGCCTGCGCCGCGCTGGAGGCTGCGGGCGTGACCGGTTTCCTGCGTCATGCCGCAAACAGCGCCGCGTCGTTTCTTTATCCGGAAGCCCACTACGACGGTATCCGTCCCGGCTGCGGTATTTACGGCTATCAGTCTCCCGCCTGGCTGGCTGACGACTACCCGCTTCGCCCGGCCATGACGTGGCGCAGCGCCGTCATCCAGGTCAAGGACTACCCGCCCGGCCGCCACCTCGGCTATAACCGCACCTTCACGACCCGCAGACCGACGCGGGTGGCGGTGCTGCCGGTGGGGTACGCCGACGGCTTCAGGCGCGAGTTTTCCAACCGGGCCGAAGTGCTTATTCGTGGCCGCCGCGCGCCGGTGGTTGGCGTGGTGTCGATGGATTACGCCATGATCGACATTACCGGCATGGTCGATGTCGACGTCGGCACCGTCGCCACGCTGCTGGGCGAGGACCGTGGCGACCGCATCACGCCGGAGCAATTGGCCGAGTGGGGCAATACCATTCCCTACTGTTTGACGACCGGTATTGGCGACAGGGTAGGGCGGTTGTATGGGGAATAATGCCGGGCCTTGATTTACGGTACACGTTGCGGTACTACTTGTAGGGGAGAAGAGGGCTTTTAAAGGAGACTGGCAATGGCAAGCGATTTTCGGACAGCGATTAAGCGCCGCCGCAGCTATTACAGTATCGGGTCGAACAGCCCCATTTCCGACGAGGCCATTCAGGACATTGTCAATTACGCCGTCCTCTACACGCCGTCGGCGTTCAACTCCCAGTCGGCACGGGTGGTGGTGCTTCTGGGGGACGAACACCGCAAGCTGTGGGACATTGTCAGGGAAACGCTCGGGAAGTTAGTCCCGGCGGATAATTTCCAGCCCACCGACGCCAAGGTGTCCAGCTTCGCCTCCGGCCGGGGCACGGTGCTCTTTTACGAAGACGGCGGCGTCATCAACGATTTGCAGACCAATTTCCCCCTGTACGCCGACATGATGCCGCGATTCTCCGAGAACTCCAGCGGCATGCTGCAGTTCGCCGTGTGGACCATGTTGGAGGACGCCGGCCTTGGGGCAAGCCTGCAGCATTATGGCAACCTCATCGAAGCCGAGGTCGCCAGAACCTGGAAGCTCAATCCCGAGTGGAAGCTGATCGCGCAAATGCCCTTTGGCGGAATCAGCGCCGAACCGGGACCAAAGGAATTTCAACCGATTGAAGAACGCGTCTTTGTTTTTCCATAGACGCCTGAATGTAACGAGTGAGGGGTACAATGTCGCATCCGCGTTTTCTGCTCGACGAGGCCATGACCGGCCCCGGCGAGTACTGCCTTAATCGCCAGGAATCCCACCACGCCGCCTCTGTCCTTCGCCTGCGCGAGGGCGACGCCGTTATCGTGTTCGACGGCCGGGGCCATCGCGCCGAGGCGGCGGTTGTCGACGCGTCGCGGGACGCCGTCAGGGTCAGGGTCGACGGCGTCCACGAAGACGCCCATCTCCCGCTCAACCTCACCATCGCCACCGCCATCCCCAAGGGAAAGCGCTGGCAGGTGCTGGTGGAGAAGTGCACCGAACTCGGCGTCGACCGCATTATCCCCATCCTCACCAATCGAAGCGTCGCCAAGGGCGAAGGCGACATCGGCAAGTGGCGGCGCTGGGTCGTCGAGGCGGCCAAGCAATCGCGCCGGTCCTGGATACCGGAAATTACCGAACCCATAGCCATGAATGATGTGCCGGATCTGGCCCGAAATGAACGCGCACTCCTTCTCGTCGCCGACGACGAAGGGGACAGCCCCACCAATTTCCGGGAACTCCTTGGCCGGACCCTTCAGGTTGTGGTGATGGTTGGACCGGAAGGCGGCTTTACCAAGGAAGAACTGACGTATTGCCTGTCCAGGGGCGGGCGGGGCATTCGGCTGTCGCCGTTCGTGCTCCGCATTGAAACGGCCGCCGCGACCGTGTGCGCACTCCTCCGGGAATTGGCATTATAGGGAGGTGCGAGAGGGAGGCATGACTGAAGAGGAAAACCCCGCGGCATCGACATCCACCGGCGTAAACGCCGATGCGCCTGCGGGCGACACGCCGATGGCGGCGGACGGAAGCGGTGCCTTCACCCATCCCGAACAGTCGGCGGCGGGGACGAGCGGCAGGCGTTTTCTGCCCCCCGACAGCAAGCCGATGGTCTGGTATGTGCGGCATCGGGACACGATCCGCATTGTCGAATTGGCCCTGATTGCGCTTTTTTTAGTGCTCACGCTTTACTTCGTTTATTTGTGGGTGTTCGGCCAGCCCAAGGTCAGTTACGAGCCGGGGCGGGAAGGGTTTATCCGGGCAATGGCTGTCTACGCCCCGACGCGGCCGGAAGCGTCCTGGCGGGTTAAGGCCACCCCCGGCCGCTGGCGGAATATCGTCGTCCACCATACCGCCACCGAGCGTGGCGACCCGGTCGCTATCGACCGTTTCCACCGCGAGGTGAAGAAATGGGAGAACGGCCTCGGATACCATTTTCTTATAGGCAACGGCGATGGTTTGGGCGCGCGCGAAGTTTATCCCCGCCGCCGTGTG
>JAJPXZ010000089.1:48684-76891 GCA_021205245.1 Planctomycetaceae bacterium | reverse complement strand
TGGGCAGATGCGCGGCCATACCAACGGCAATACCTTTGCCATCGGCGTCGCTTTGGTGGGCAATTTTGAGGAAGGGATGGCCACGCCCCGGCAATTGGCGTCGCTGCGGGGTCTGCTGCATTTCCTCATGATGGAATACGGCATTATGCACAGCGAGGTGGTTGGGCATGGCGAGGTTTCGGTAAGACATACCTTATGCCCCGGACAGTACCTTTATTTGGATGAAGTCGTCAAGTCATTGTAGCACGCTATCGCCTGGTTCCCGCCCCCGTACCTATTCTTTTAGGCAATCAACGCGGTTTTGACAAAGTCCTGCCGTCACTGGTTGGGCCATGAGCCTCCCGCACGGATTTTTCCTTGTGCTATCGGTCCGGAAGGGGTACTATGCCCACTATCGGGGCTGTATTTGGTTGCAAATGTAGAACTGCGGCAGGCATCCTTTTCGCGCACTGCGTCGACTGCGCCATGGTGACCCTGCCCACAGACGCTCAAGGCCGCGTGGTTATCAAACCCTCCGCCGCCCCGAACCCTACAAAGGACAGCCCGCGATGAGCGACGGCGATATCGAACAATATCTGCAGGAAATTGGCCAGTTCCGTCTTCTGACGGAAGAGGAGGAGATATCGCTCGCCCGTCGCATCCTCGATGGCGACGAAAAGGCGCGGGAGGAAATGATCCAGTGCAATTTGCGCCTGGTCGTCTCTATCGCCAAGAGTTATTCCAACTGCGGCCTGGTTCTTCTTGACGTTATCGCCGAGGGAAACCTTGGCCTTCTCAAGGCGGTCGAACGGTTCAATCCGGAGAGCGGCAGGCGTTTTTCCACCTATGCCTCGTGGTGGATAAAACAAACAATTCGCCGCGCCCTTTCGTCCAAGGTCAAGAACGTCCGCGTCCCCACCTATATGGCCGAGATGGTCAGCCGCTGGAAGCGCGTCTCGAACGAGCTGGCGCAGGAGTTCCACCGCGCCGCCACGCCCGAGGAAATCGCGGACGAAATGAGCCTGAACGAAGAGCGTGCCGGAGCGGTGCAGAAAGCGATCGGCGCGTCGCATTCGTCGTCGTTCACCAGTCTGAACCGGGGCAGAGACGATGAAGAGGATTTGGACGAGCTCCTTGCCCAGGCGGGCAAACGATACGATGCCAAAGATCACCAGATGGCGCACAACGAGGAGACCAAGCTGGAAATCCTCATGTCCTGCCTCGAACCGCGCGAGGAAGTCGTCATTCGCATGCGTTACGGTATCGGGCGGGAGGAGGCTCTGACCCTCGATGCAATCGGCTTTACCTTTACACCGCCCATCACCAGGGAACGGGTGCGGCAGATTGAGACACAGGCACTTAAAACCATGTTGCGTATCCTTGATGAAGAGGAACGCAAGGCCTAAGCCAACGATTATTTATCACGATAATTCTTGAAACGTTCCGGCGGCACGGCTATCAGGGAAGAAAACGTCTCATGGGCACAAATACGGAAATGCTGGTTAAAAGTATCGTCGACCTGCCTACCTTGCCGCAGGTCATCACCACGCTTATGACCATGCTGGACGATCCGGATTCCTCGGTCCGTGACATCAACAATATCATGGGCAAGGATCAGACCCTGGTCGCCAAGATGCTGAAGCTGGTCAATTCGGCGTTTTACGCCATACCGAAGCGGGTGACCTCGGTCTCCCAGGCTATTTCGATCCTTGGTTTCAAAACGGTCAAGTCTATCGTGCTTTCCGCGAGTATCATCGGCATGTTCGACGGCGACGACGAGGATTTCAATTACCAGGAATTCTGGGCCAATTCCCTCGGCGTCGGCACGATCAGCCGCTACATTATCCTGAGTTTGTCCGATGACCCCCTTTCCGGGTGCGGTTCGCTCCACCCTGACAGCGGTTTTGTCACCGGCCTCATCGGCGGCATCGGCAAGGTGGTGCTGGAGCAATATTGCCACGACGATTTTTCGCAAATTCTCCAGAAGGCCAAGCTGGAAAAACTCTCCTTTTGCGACGCGGAGAAGTCGGTCATCGACACCAGCTACGCGTCGATCGGCTATTGGCTGGTCAAGCGGTGGAACCTGTCTGAGGAAATCCAGGACCCGATCAAGTATCAGGACAGAATTGACGAGTGTCCTGCCGAGCACAAGACCATGGCGGCGGTGATGTCGTTGGCGAAATACCTCTGCCGCCTCAAACACTACGGCCAAGCCGGCGATTTCGACGACCCGCCGAAGCCCCCCAAGGCGGCGGCGCTGGCGCTTGCGCTCAGCAAGGAGACGCTGCCGATGTTAACCGGCGGCCTGGCCGAGGAATTCACCAAGGCGGAGGCGTTCCTTTCGATGATCCGGAGTTAAGCGGGTTCTTCTCTATAATTGCCATTCAGACGTCCCGTGCCGGGCAATCGGCGCGGGACGTTTCTCAAGCCAAGAGTGGGAGGGCGGTTCCGCCGGGATCCACGGGAAAAGCCGGCAAAGGCTCCAGACTCAATCTTTTCCCCGTTTGTCCAATCACACCGCACAAAACAGTTCAGAAATGAATCGTGTCCGACAATTATGGTGGAAAAAAGTTGACGCATCCCGGATGAGTTGCTATAATCTAACAGATTTGCGGTGGCTCACACCACATTGACCCGCCTGTCAAATCGATTCAATCGCGCCACCCGTGCCATACTGATCGCCATCGCCACCGTCCCGGTCATGCCCGGCCTCCCGCCGGACGTGAGCGAGGAAAAACAGGGCCTGCGCGAACAGTGGATTCGGCTTCGGATGAAGCGCGATCCCTTACAATGTCGATAAACAAGGGAATTCTTTTTTTCAGCCCGAATGGAGTGTGTTCATCGGAGCTGATGCCCACCAATAGGAGATACGAGCATGGCAGCAACAGTAAACCACAAGGCGTTGCAGGAATGGATCAAGGAAATGGCCGATATGTGCCAGCCCGACGATATTTACGTCTGCGACGGGTCCCAGGCCGAGTAGGATGGTCTTATGAAAACAATGTTGGAATCCGGCTTGGCCACCCCGCTCAACCCGGAGAAGCGCCCCGGCTGCTATCTCTTCAGGAGCCACCCGTCCGACGTCGCCCGCGTCGAAAACCGGACCTTCATCGCCTCGAAGCGCGAAGAAGACGCCGGCCCCACCAACAACTGGGTCGACCCCGAAAAACTCAAGGCCGAGATGACCAAGCGCTACACCGGCTCCATGAAGGGCCGGACCATGTACGTCATCCCCTTCTCGATGGGCCCCATCGGCTCGCCGATTTCCAAGATTGGCGTTGAACTGACCGACAGCCCCTACGTTGTCGCCAACATGCGCATCATGACCCGCATCGGCGCGGACGTCCTCAAGGTTCTCGGTGCCGACGGCGAATTCGTCAAGTGCCTGCACTCGGTCGGCAAGCCCCTGGCCAAAGGCGAGAAGGACTCGACCTGGCCCTGCGCGCCGTCCATCGACGACAAGTACATCAGCCACTTCCCCGAAGAACGCACCATCTGGTCCTACGGTTCCGGTTACGGCGGCAACGCCCTTCTCGGTAAGAAGTGCTTTGCGCTCCGTATCGCCTCCGTTCAGGCCCGCGACGAAGGCTGGCTGGCCGAGCACATGCTCATCCTGAAGATCACCGATCCGAAGGGCAAGTCGCATTATGTCTGCGGCGCGTTCCCGAGCGCCTGCGGCAAGACCAACCTCGCCATGCTCATCCCCACCATTCCGGGCTGGACGGTCGAGACCATCGGAGACGACATCTCCTGGATGAAGTTCGGCAAGGACGGCCGTCTCTACGCCATCAACCCCGAAGCCGGCTTCTTCGGCGTCGCCCCCGGCACGTCGATGCAGTCCAACAAGAACGCCATGCTGTCGGTCGAAAAGAACACCATCTTCACCAACGTCGCCCTGACGGACGACGGCGACATCTGGTGGGAAGGTATCGGCTCCGACGCGCCGAAGCACCTCATCGACTGGCAAGGCAACGACTGGACGCCCGAGTCCAAGACTCCCGCCGCCCACGCGAACGCCCGCTTCACCGCGCCCGCCAGCCAGTGCCCGGTCATCGCCCCCGAATGGGAAGACCCGGCAGGCGTCCCCATTTCCGCCATCCTCGTCGGCGGCCGCCGCGCCAGCACGATTCCGCTGGTCAACGAGTCGTTCGACTGGGGCCACGGCATCTTCCTCGGTTCCATCATGGGCTCGGAAATCACCGCCGCCGCCATCTCCGACTCGGTCGGCAAGGTGCGCCGCGACCCGTTCGCCATGCTGCCGTTCATCGGCTACCACGTTGGCGACTACATGCAGCACTGGCTGGACATCGGCGAAAAGACCGACAAGGCCAATCTGCCCCGTATCTTCTACGTCAACTGGTTCCGCAAGTCGAAGGAAGGCAAGTTCCTTTGGCCCGTCTTCGTCGACAACAGCCGCGTCCTGAAGTGGGTTGTCGAACGCATCGCGGGCGAAGCCGACGCGGTCAACACCCCCATCGGCAACATGCCCACCACGGACGCAATCGACATCAGCGGCCTCGACATGACCCAGGACGAGATGAAGGAGCTCCTGGCGATCGACGTCGAGGGCTGGAAGAAGGAAGTCGCGTCTATCCGCGAAAACTACAAGACCTACGGCGCCAAACTGCCTGCCGAACTCAATCGGCAGCTCGAAGAACTCGAGAAGCGGTTAGGGTAACGACGGAGGAACGATAAGTCGTATTTGGAAACAACCATACCACAACGCATCAAAGCTGAGGCGTTGTGGTATTTTCATTCAAGAGGAGAACCTCTCCATGGCGCAAAAGGTGATGTTTACAGAAACGGTGCTGCGCGACGCGAACCAGTCGCTTATCGCGACGCGTCTGCCGTACGAACAGTTCGAAGCCGTGCTGTCCGATCTCGACGACTGCGGCTACTACTCCCTCGAGGTGTGGGGCGGCGCGACCTTCGACTCGTGCCTCCGCTACCTTGACGAAGATCCGTGGGAACGGCTTCGCAACATCAAGAAGGTCTGCAAAAAGACCAAGCTGCAGATGCTGCTTCGTGGCCAGAACCTGCTTGGCTACAAACACTATCCCGACGACGTGGTCCGCACCTTTGTCCAGCGTTCTGTCGAAAACGGCATCGACGTTATCCGCATTTTCGACGCCCTGAACGATCTCCGCAACCTCGAGGTATCGGTCAACGAGACGATCAAGCGCGGCGCCATCGCTCAGGTCGCCATCTCGTACACGACCAGCCCTGTCCACAGCGTCGAGTCCTACATCAAGCAGTGCAAAGAAATCGAAAACATGGGCGCGACCGCCCTGTGCATCAAGGACATGGCAGGCGTGCTCAGCCCCGCCGAAGCGTTCGAGCTGGTCAAGGGCATCAAGGAAAACAGCAAGCTGCAGCTCCATGTCCACACCCACATGACGACCGGCCTCGGCTTCATGACCTATATGAAGTCGGTCGAGGCGGGCGCGGACGTCATCGACACCGCCATTTCCTGCTTCTCCGGCGGCACGTCGCAGCCGTCGACCGAGACGATGCTCTACGCCCTTGATCAATTGGGCTATGACCATGATCTCGACATGCCCAAGCTCAAGAAGGTGAATGACTTCTTCAAGCCGATCCGCGACAAGGTGTTGATTGACGGCACCCTCAATCCGCTGATGATGGCGACGGACGCCGACGCCCTCAACTACAAGATTCCGGGCGGCATGTTGTCGAACCTGGTCTCGCAGTTGAAGTCGGCCAACAAGCTGGACCAGTTGAACGCCGTTCTCGAAGAGACGCCCCGCGTCCGCAAGGAAATGGGCTATCCGCCTCTGGTCACCCCCCTCAGCCAGATGGTCGGCGTGCAGGCCGCGACCAACGTTCTGGTGGGCGAGCGCTACAAAAACATCTCCAAGGAGATCGTCGCCTACATCAAGGGCGAATACGGTCATCCCCCGGGAGACATCGACCCCGAGTTGATCAAGCGCGTCCTCGGCGACGATAAGCCCTACACCGGCCGCTATGCCGAGACCCTCGCACCCGGCATGGAGCAGGGCAAGAAGGACGCCGGTCCCCTGGCCAAGAATGTCGACGACGTGCTGTCGTACATCGTCTTCCCGCAGATTGCGGAAAAGTTCTTCGAAAGCCGCCAGAAAAAGGAAGAGAACAAGGTCAAGTACACGATTGAAAAGGTGGGCTAATTATGGATGCCGCACAATCTTTCGGTTTTGGCAGTGCGTTAGGCATTTCCGTTCTCGGCTTTTGTATCGTTTTCTTCGTGCTGGTCGTGCTTATGGTGGTCATCCGTGTCCTCCGTGCCCTGATGGAATCGGTGGATACCAGAAAAGCGGCCGGTGCCGCGGCTTCGGCCTCGACAGCCGCCGCGTCTGTTCCGGTTGGACCGTCGATGTCCATCAACCCGAACATGGTGCCTGCCACCGGATCCCTTGGTGAAATCAAGCTGCACAAAGTGGACGATACGACCGCTGCGATGCTTATGGCCATTGTAGCCGACGAACTGAAAGCGCCCCTGAACGAACTGCGCTTCATCTCCATCCGCGAAAAAAATTAGAGGAGCTGATATGAAGTATAACGTTACCCTCAAAGGGAAGGTGTACGAAGTCGAAGTGGAACGGGGTGAGGCCATTCTCGTCAACGTGGCGGAAGCGGTCGCTCCCGTCGCCGCCGCGCCTGTTGCCGTGGCTGCCGCCGCTCCGGCAGCGGCTGCGCCCGCCGCGCCCGCCGCCGGTCCGGTGACCGGCGACCCGATTAACTCGCCCATGCCCGGCACGGTGCTCAAGGTCAACGTCAATGTCGGCGACATGGTCAAGGCCGGCCAAGTGGTGATGGTGCTGGAAGCCATGAAGATGGAGAACGACATCCCCGCGCCGCGAGACGGCAAGGTGGCGCAGATTGTTGCCGCCAAGGGGACCACCGTCGACACAGGCGCTCCCCTATTGACCCTGGCATAGGGCGGAGGACGATATGAACATAGGAAACGTGTTAAGCAACTTGTGGGCGACGTCCGGCTTTGTCGGCCTGACCGCGCGCTGGGAAAACGTGGTGATGATCATCATCGCCTGCGTTCTCCTCTACCTCGCCATCGTCAAAAAGTTCGAGCCGCTGCTCCTGGTCGGCATCGCCTTCGGCATGCTCCTGTCCAACCTGCCCTATAACGGCATGATGCACATGGAACTCTTCCAGGGCGACCCCGCCAGCGTCGACTACATGAACATTCTCCACCACGGCGGCCTCCTGGATATACTCTACATCGGCGTCAAGCTGGGCATCTATCCCTGTCTCATCTTCATGGGCGTGGGCGCGATGACCGACTTCGGTCCGATGATGGCCCGGCCCTCGTCCATGATTCTCGGTGCGGCGGCGCAGGTGGGCGTGTACTGCGCCTTTATCCTCGCTATCGCGCTTGGCTTTATGCCGAACGAGGCCGCGTCCATCGGCATCATCGGAGGAGCCGACGGCCCGACCGCCATCTTCCTCACCGCCAAGCTGGCGCCGCATCTCCTCGGTCCCATCGCCATCGCGGCCTATTCGTACATGGCCCTGATTCCGTTGATTCAGCCGCCCATCATGCGCGCGCTGACGACCGAGACGGAACGCAAGGTGGTCATGACCCAGGAACGGCCGGTCTCGAAGTCGACGAAGATTATCTTCCCCATCGCGGTGACCATCTTCATCGTGCTGGTGTTGCCTTCGGTCGCGCCGTTGATCGGGTGTTTGATGCTTGGCAACCTGTTCAAGGAATGCCTGGTCGTGGACCGTCTTTCCGACACCACCCAGAACGCCCTCATGAACATTGTCACCATCTTCCTGTCCCTCACTGTCGGCGCAACGTCGGTCGGCTATATCGAAGGACCGGGCGGGGCGAATATCGGCTTTTTGTCGGCGTCGACCCTGAAGATCATCGTCCTCGGTCTGTTGGCGTTCTCGTTCTCGACCGCCGGCGGCCTTATTTTCGGCAAGATCATGTACCGCGTCAGCGGCGGCAAGATCAACCCGCTCATCGGTTCGGCCGGCGTCTCGGCTGTCCCGATGGCGGCGCGTGTGTCGCAGGTCGAAGGGCAGAAGGCCAATCCGTCCAACTTCCTCCTCATGCACGCCATGGGTCCGAACGTGGCAGGCGTGATTGGCTCGGCGGTCGCCGCCGGCTTCCTGCTGGCCGTGTTTGGGTAAAAGCGTTTCGAATCGAAGCACAAATAAGGGAGGCCCCCAATCCGGGGGCCTCCCTTTTTATTATTGAGCATCCACCCTCCCTAAAACGTCACCCCGGCGGGCGGACCTCCACCAGCGAAGTAAGCGGGCGGTTCGGCCGGGGTCCACGGGGAAAGACATTTATGGCACCAAACTTACCCGTTGATTTTGTATTCACCGTATAGCCCCGTGGACCCCGGCCGAACAGCCCGTATTTATCGCTGATGCACGTTTTTCCCGCCGGGGTGACGTGTGGGGGAGATTGGGACGCTTTACATTATTCCCGCCAAGCCGCGTGAACGCTCATATCATAGAGGGTAAACCAGATTGATTTTCACGAAAGGCTACCCCATGAAACGCCGAAATCATTTCCGCCGCTGGAAGTATCCGAAACAGTACCACCCCCGCGCGTGGCCCGAGCCGCACTGGATAGAGACAGCCGCACAGTACAACGCCCACTGCGACGGCAACGGCTTCCCGCGCCGCCACGAAAAGTACATCACCCTCAACTATTGGGATATGGAACGCCCGGTTGGCCGCGTCAGCGAAAAGAACTGGGAACGGGTCAGGAGTTACCTCAAAAAGGCGCAAAACGATATTTTCAGCGCCATTGCCACCTGGCCCCGGCGGCGCATTCCCCGCTGCCGCCCGCCGCCCAGGGACTGCCAGACGCGCGGCTGGACCTGGTCGCGGTCGTTGCCCACGAAACCGGCCGCGACCGCGCGGCGCCGTCTGTACCTGCCGCGTTGGCTGCTCCCCGACCCGGCCGCGCCGCAGGGGGTATTGTATTTGACAGACCTTTGGGAAGGACGGCCGTGCAGCCGTGAACCGGAGGACGGAACTGTCACGAGACGCGTGGGTTAATCCGGTACGTGTTCCGGCCTCAACCCGCCCCAAGCTCTTTGACATGTGAAGAATATCAGGCGCACAGCGGCCATCGACGCCCCTACGGCGCGGGTATCACTCCGGCCCGATCCGGCGGCCACCAGACGAGCAGGGCGGGGCCGCGCAGGAGCGGCATAGGCACCGGTCCCCAACTGCGGGCGTCATAGGAACTGGGGCAGTGGTCGCCCATGGGAAAGAACGAGTCGCGGCCGATGATGACTTCGCCGTTGGAGTTCATCATGGCGAATTTCTCGCCGCGTTCCTGTTCCCAGCCGCTGTAGTAGAAAACGTCCCGGTCGATCTTCAGGTTCGCCAGTGTCGTTACCCCGCCCGACGCCCCGATGCTGACGCCGGAGCTGCGCGGCACGTTGCGGGGGCTGGAGGGGCGGCGGTCATCGTACACAGGCACGTCCAGGAGCGCCTGCTGCGAATCAACGAACAGGCGCGCCGTGCCGTCGACCATATAGAACTCCACCGCGTGGGCGACGCCGGGGCGAATGGGAGCCAGGGCGCGGCGCTCCACCGGCGCTGGTTCGCCGTTGACCGATATTTCCACCTGGCCGTTGCCGTAAAGGGTCGCCTGGACAAAGCGGGAATCCTCCCGCAGTGCCGCGGTAAAGGAGGCCGCTTCATTCGCGAGGGTCACGTCGGTCGTCACCCGCAGGTCGGGGACGATATGGTAATCGGCCTGGCGCGGGCTGGTATTTTCGCCCTGGGGCGCATTGCGGGGGTCGACGCCGTATCGCCCTATGGCGGTGAGGCCTGAGCGGCGGTGGTAGAAGACGGCGGCGGTTTCGTCAGCCAATGTGCCGCAACGGGGGCAGCGGGCCTGCATGTTCTGGGTGCGAAGGGTCTTCACGAAGACATGGCCGCATTCCTCCCCATCCGCGTCCACATGGGCGCAGCGGAACTGCACCGGCTGCTCCAGGGTATAGCGGTCGGGGATGCCGGGAAGCTCCGCCAGGGTATCGCGGCGGTCGCCGGCGGGGATGCGGGCGCGGTAGTCGAGGCGTACGTCCTGGCCGCCCGCGTCAAGGACGAGCGGGCCGCCGTGGGCCAGCCGCACCGTGCCGCCGCCGATTTTCCAAAAGGTCTGCAATTCCTCCAGGCTGATGTCGGCGAAGTCTTCTTCATAGACGTGGAGCCACATGCCGCGCTGGACGTGGTCGGGCTTGACCAGGCGCTGGTGGGCTTCGCGCGCGCCGTCGGGCCTGACCCAGATGTCGCCGCGGGCGATAGCCAGGGATTCACCCGGCAGGCCGACAACCCGTTTGACAAAGTTCTGCCCACGGTAGTGTTCGAACGACTCATAGCCGGAGGAATCATTGCGGCGTGCGGATTCATAGGGAAATTCGAAAACCGCCACTTCCCAGCGTTTTGGTTCGCGGAAGCGGTAACTCAGTTTGGAACCAAAAATCCGGTCGCCGCCGTCGGGACGGCCGTGGAGGGCCGTTTCCATGCTGCCTGAAGGAATGAGGTAGACGTCGAAGGCATAGGCCTTGATGAGGAGAGCGACCAGGAGCGCACCGCCAAGCATGACGATAAAGTCCATACCGGCGCGCCACGCCGGTCCCTTCTTTTTTGTTCTGCCGTCCGAGGCCGATTTGTCCGGTTTGGCCGCATCGGGGGCGGGGCGGTTGGTTTTGGCTGGCGGTTTTTTTGCCATGGGTTTCATTTCTTGAAGAAGCGGCGTGAGCGCGGGGTGAGGAAGCGGCCGGAATTCGTCATCCCGAGGACGCATTTCGCAAGGATCTCCATGCCGTCTTCCCACAGGGGCGGCAGCATCATATCGACGTGTTCCGCCAGGCGCGGGTCGCCCGACTTGAACGCGATTGCGAAGCCCGCTTTGGCAAACATGGGGAGGTCGTTCATCCCGTCGCCGACGGCGATAAAGCTTTCGGCCGGGATGCCGCTCCAGGCAGACAGTTCCAGCAGGCCGTCGCCCTTGTTGGCCATTTGCGGGATAATCTCGATAAATCGGGTGTTGGAGACAGTCACGTCGGCGATGTCGTTCAGCGATTCCTGCAACATATCGAGGTAGCGCTTCTGGTCGCTTTCCGCCGTGATGACGAGACACTTCGACGGGAGGGGCAGGGCGCGGATTTCGTCCGGTCCCGAAACCAGGGAGACGAGGGAGAACTGGCGCGAATAGTTGTCACGCTCCGGTCCGTCGTGGAGGGAATAGACGACGTTCTCGATGCAGTAGTTGACGTACTGGTTGTATTTTTTGTCGAAGTCGAGGACGATGTCGCGGGCCTTTTCGGTGAGGCGGTGGTCGACAAAGGGCTTTTCGCCCGGGAAGGCGATATACGCGCCGTTGCACCCGGCAATCGGGGTATCGAGTTGAAGCTCTTCCCAATAGCGGACACAGGCGTTTTCAAGCCGTCCGGATATCAGAAAAACTTTGATGCCTGATCGTGCGATAAGGTGGATTGCCCTGGCGACGGAGTCGGAGAGGTGCCCGTCGTAATCAAGGAGCGTGCCGTCCATGTCGAAGGCGATTGCCTTGGGGTGGATGGGAAGTTCTTTCCCGGTGTCGGATAACGTGGGGAACTCCATAGAAAGATTCTCCATTCAACGTCGGTGGAGAGGGTATCCTCACCAAGCAGCCTCCCCGGTGAGGAGGAGGCTGATAGTCGGCCGTAACTGGCTTATTTTCTGGCCGTGGTCTTGGCCGGCGGCACGCAGCCTTTGCGCATTTTTCTGACTTTGAACACGCCGCGATGGGTGGCGCTGGGTTTGTAGCGGGAACGGGCCATGGCGAATTTCCTCTGCTCTCGTGGTACGGTAACAAAATAAAGAACGCCTTTTCGCAAAGGCGTCGTCCTGACAATACGGTAATACTAATGATGGGTCCACCGCCTGTCAAGCGGAATGTCTATTCCCGCCGCCTCACATGGGTGACGGACTCGATCCACTGTTCCCGACGGATAATCCAGTCCGCCGTGTCGAGAAGATCGTCGGCGACATAATCAGGATCGGCCAACCCTTTTTCCTCAACCTCCCGGCCGTAACCCGTCCGCACCAGGATGGTGGATGCGCCCACCGCCTCGCCCACTTCAACGTCGATCTCCCGGTCACCGACTACATAGCTTTCCGGCACGGCGAAGCCCAGATCGAAGGCGGCCAGTTCCAGCAAGCCCGGTTTTGGCTTGCGGCAATAGCAGTCGTCCTCCGGAACGTGGGGGCAATAATATATACCGTCGAAGAAGTCGTCTCCTCCGCCCAATTCCTGAATAAGCCGCCGGTGGATTGCGGCCAGGTCGGCACGGCTCAGTTTACCCCTGCCTATTCCGGACTGGTTGGTAATGATGACGAGGCCAAAGCCGGCGTTCCGCAGCTTCTCGAGGCCTTCACGGGCGTTCGGGAGGAGTTCGGTGTCGTCCGGGTCTTTTTGGTAGTGCTTGTTAACAATTATCGTCCCATCGCGGTCCAGGAGGACGTACTTCTTATTTAGCTTGTCCACTACCGCTTTCCTCCGACAACCCGTTCCCATATCGGCAGATAATGCCGCAGCGGGTATTGTAGCCGATGTACACCTAAGCACAACAACAATCTTTCACAAGCGTATATCTCGTTGTGATAATGGATGTTATTGCGGCAGATGTTGATAAACTCGGTCACATGCCCGTTACTGGCACTCCGGTTGCAAATAGGCTTTTAGGGCGTACTCCCAGGATGTGGAGTCCGCGATATTTGCAACCACGGAGACAGGCATGGGCTTTTACACCTTGTCCATTGGGACGACAGCACTCTTGACCTCGCGCTATGGGCTCGATGTTACCGGTCAGAATCTCGGCAACGTCGACACCCCCGGCTACAGCCGCCAGCGCCTGAACCAGGTCGCCAGCGTCGGCACCACCAGCGGCTTATCCAACGCTATCGTCGGCAACGGCGTGTGGGTGGGGTCGGTGAAGCGCATCGGTTCGGAATTTTACGAAAAGCAGCTTCGCCAGGCGACCACCACGGACGAGTTTAACGGCCAGCTCCAGAAATGTTACACCTCGTTGCAGGGTATGGTCAACGAGTTGTCCGGCAATGCCTTATCCGACTCGATGTCGAACTTCTGGAAGTCGATGTCGAATTTCAGTTCCAACGCCGAAAGCGTGGCAATCCGCTCCACCTTCCTGGCGGAAGCGCAGCAGATGACGACGCGCTTCAACAAGATGGCGCAGCAACTGAACTCGTTAAAATCCGACACCAACGAGGAAATTCAGGGATCGGTCCAACAAATTAATCAGCTCCTCAACTCCATCGCCCAACTGAACCAAAATATTGTCAATTCCGAGGTCGGCGGAGCCAGCGGCCGCACCGCCAACGACCTGCGCGACCAGCGCGGCGAGGCGGTCAAGGAGTTGTACGAGTATATGGATGTCGATGTCGTCGAGGAGGCGAACGGGTCGTATATCGTCTCCCTGCACGGCCGCAACCTGGTGTATTTCGATCAGGTCAAGGAAGTGGGTATCGAACGCACCCCGACCGAGAACGGCATGCTGGCCTACCAGCCGGTATTTTCCACAGATAAATTTCCGCTCAAACCGACGGACGGAAAGCTGGCGGCGCAGTTGAAGATGCGGGATGAAATCATCCCGTCCTACGAAAAGGAAATGGACGCGCTCGCCGGCAACTTCATGTGGGAGTTCAACCGTATCTATTCGCAGGGGATGGGCCTTGAACCGTTCACCAGCATCACGGCGAAAAACGGGCCAATCAATCCCGAAGCCACCTTGAATGAGTTGCAATACGCCGATCCGAACATTCCGGAAGGCACGTTCCAAATAAAGAACGGCAATCTGGAAGTTATCGTCTACAACAAAAATACCGGGGAACCAACCACCGTCAATATCGAGATCGACCTTGACGGCCGGCCCGGTCCCAATGGCGAACCGGACATGATCCTCTGGGATCCGGACAACCCGGAGGCAAGCCATTCGCTCATCAATCGAATCCAGTCCGCCCTCGACAAGGTCGTGCCAGGCGTGTTCGACGTTTCTCTGGACAGGCATTACCAGCTTGGCATTGCCTCGAATTCCGAAGACTACGCCTTCGCCTTCGGCAGCGATACCTCCGGCGTCCTGGCGGCGCTTGGCATGAACACCTTTTTCACCGGCCACAACGCCTTGTCCATGGGCATCAATCAGGATGTGGTTGACAATCCGTCCCTCCTGGTTGCGGCGCGGTCGTTCGAAAAAGGCGATAACGACGTCGCGATAGATTTGATGAAGCTCCGCGAAGAGCCGCTCGGCAACCTCAAGGAAATGACCCTCGAAGATCATTACCTTGCCATCCTCGGGCGCTTGGGGTCGGAGGCCAACCAGACCAAGAACCTGAAGGATTTGTCGTGCGACGTCGTCAACCGCATGTTTGTGCAGCGTGAGTCCCTCTCCGGTGTCAACGAGGACGAAGAGGTTACCAAATTGATCGTCTACCAGCGGGCGTTCCAGTCGGCGGCGAAATTCATCTCCACCGTCGACCAGCTCTATGAAACCCTTATCAACATGTAAGGTGCAAGGAGGCAAATGCCATGATGCGCGGAACCTTTAAAATAAACAACTCGAACTCGCTTCTCTACATCAACAAAAACTACCAGAACCTTACCAAGGTTTCGTCGCAGATCGCCTTGCAACAGCAGGTGGTGGAGCTCGAGGACAATCCCCTCAACGCCAATATCGGCATCAAGACGTTGAACCTGATTGCGAAGTCGAAGCAATATGTCTCGAACCTCACCTCCGGCATCAAGACGCTCGAATTCGCCGAAGCGTTTATCCGCAGCACCCGCTCGGAACTGACCAAGGTCAACGACAAGTTGATCGAGGCCGCGTCCGATTCCAAGAACCAGAGCCAGCGCTCCGCCTATGCGCAGGAAATCAGCGAGATTCTCAAATCTCTCGTCAAGTCGGCCAACGCGTCGGACGGCACCCGCTATGTTTTTGGCGGGCAGCAGTCCACCACGCCCCCGTTCACCGTCGTCAATGGCCGCTACGTGCACTATACCGGCAACGACAAGCTGATTAACAGCCTGGTGGACAACAACACCACTATTCCCATCAACGTCAGCGGCTCCGACGTCTACGGCTCCATGCAGACCAAAATTCCCTCCCGGGACATGAACCCCAACCTCAACATGTCGACAGACAACGCCACCCGTCTGTCCGACCTGAACGGCGGCCAGGGTGTTCCCAAAGGGAAAATCATGGTCTACTACAGCGCCTACCCGGACGGGCTGGAGGTTGATCTCTCCGGCTGCGACACGGTGGAAGACGTTAAGGACGCGATTGAAAACCAGACGCTGGAAGCGTCGAAACGTCTCGACCCGTCGACCTGTCCATGGCTCGACGCCACCAACCTCGACTGGCGCGACATGCAGGACCGTTACGTCAAGGTGGAGCTGAACCCGAACAAGGACGGCCTATCCCTGCAGGAAATCGACATGGGCGAGCCGCTGCCCGCGCCGACCACCCTGGAGCAGCGCCGCGGCCTCGATTATTCCGCCTATCAGGCCGGCGGCACCGGCGTCTCGGCAGACGGCAAGCCCACCACCGTTTTCGACAAGGTCGATCCCAACGGCCGCGCCTTCACGAATTTGCGCGTCGACGACTATGCCCAGAACAAGGTAGCCGAAGGCCTTGGCCTCAAGGGGAGCGCCGCCACCGCCAAGGGTGACGCCCGCGTCGACGGCTATATTCATGGCCGCGACCTCAACCCCATCCTTTCCGACCGCACCCTGTTATCGGATATCGAAGGCTACAACGACTCGACCTACACCTTTACGAACGGCGCCAAGCCCAGCAGCATCAATGTCAAGGAAACGTCCCAGGACAAGTCGAACGTCTTCAACGACTGGCAGCTCTCGGGTCTTTCCAAGGGCGACAACACCGGCCCGAACGGCGAACTCTACGCAAGGGCGGTCAACCGTGGCACCCTCGAAAAACCGGAAATTTACGTCGAACTCTACACCGTCCCGGTGGACAAGGCCACTTCGGCCCACCTCGTCGCCACCGGCTCCTATACCGCGAACCGGAACGGCGGCACCGTCATTTTCGAGGAAGCGAATTCGTCCGGCGTCAGGGGGGCGGTCGGCATCATCCTGCCCACGACGGTCAAGGAGGCATCGGTCAATCTCGAGGTTGAATTCGGCGAATCCATGCAGGCGTCGGTACACGTGCCGGCCTTTGTCGAAGAACACGATTCCAGCGGCAGGTCGAAGGATGTCCTGAATATCGCCTCCGGCTGGAATATTCGCGGCCTCGACAAACCGCCAGCCTCCGGCTATGACCTCAACCACCCGGCCACCACCGACCTGGACGGCAACGTCTCGGTCAATTACCGCCGCGAAGGCAACGAACTCGTTGTCGAAATCAGCCGTCCCGCTTACGGCGACCAGCCGGCCGCACTTATCGCCACCGGCAGGCTGAACCTGGGCGACGACAACTTCGTCACCGGTGCCGACGGCGTCGAGCGCCTGACCAGCAGCGTCTCCGGGCGTATCGAGGTCACGCCCGAACACGGCTTCGAACCGGTCGGTGGATCCGTCTATATCGAGTTGCCCCATGGCACCGGCTTCAGCGGCGACGAGACGGTGGGCGGATCGGTCGACAACCCGACCACCAACACCTATGCCTTGACCGAGGACATGAACACGAACGGCCAAACCCACACCATCAAGCTGGGCGGGGCGATGGAATTCAAGAACGGCGTGACCTTCAACAGTTCCAGCACCTTCCAGCTCACCGCCGACACCGTCTTCAAGGCGGGGCAGGTGTTCGACAATGATGTCAACCTGCCGGGCGGCGGCGTTCTGCGGGCAGGTCTTCCTCTTGACCGCGACACCACGATCCCGAAGGGTGCCACAGTCTCTATCACCAGCCTGGAGCCTGAAACGGTTCTGCCCGAAGGCACGCGTCTGTCCTTCGACGGCTCCATTCCCGCCGGCACCGTAATTCCGCGCGGTTCGTATGTCGAATCGCCGACCGGCAGCGGCTTCCCGGCCGACGCCATGGGGCTCAGCATCAGCCAGATGAACCCCCATACCGGCCAACTCGAGACGACCACCGTCTCGCCCTCGGCCGGCTATGACATCCAGGCGACCTTTGCCACCATCGAGGACTTCAAGCGCGCGATCAACGAAGCGGGCATCTATGTCAACGCCGAGATTTCCGCCGACGGCAAGGGCCTCGAATTCACCTCCGGCCTCGCCGGTGCGTGGCTGACTGTATCTGAAGACTCCGACTCCTACGAGCAAATGGGCGACGTCAACAACCAGCTCACCGGCCTCGACCTGAACGGCCTTGTCAAGGGTCAGAACACCGATTACAACGGCAATGTCCACACCGAAGTGATTTACTACCCGCCGCCGAACCCGCCCACAGCCGACAACAAGGTGCGGCTGGTCTCCGATTCGGGCGAGGTGACCGAGATCGATCCCGGTTATTATGTCCGTGTCTACTCTGACAGTGATCAGCTGAACCATTCTTACGAGAACCGTGACAACTCCAGCATGGTTGCCGAGGGCTTTATCCCGGCAGGCGAGTGGAATCCTGCCTGGAATGCCAATCCGGGCGCTGACGGCGTGCCGCCGTTCGTGTCCAAGGAAGACGGCTTCAACCCGCTCGGGCTGATGCAGGATCTCGTGCTGGAAGAGCGGAACAATTCCGGCGTGTGGGGCAGGGTGGATCTCGATTACTACGGCGCGTCCGATTCGTCTTCGTATAAGGTCACCTATACCCTGACCGAGGACACGACCTTCCTGGCGGGACAGGTCTTTGCCGATAACATGACCCTGCCTGATGGCAGCACGCTGAAGGCGGGCGAACCCCTGGCGCAGGATACCCTGTTCCCGAAGGAAACGATTGCCACCGTCTCGAGCCTGGTGGCCGGGACCACCCTCCCTGAAGATACGGTATTGGGTCGGGTGTTCAATTACTCCGAAATGAACAACGACAACATCACCGTCTATCTGGGCGGCCTGCGTCCGGTCGGCACCCTCAACGTCGGCGTACAGGAGGTCGACCTCTTCAAGCCGACGCCTGGCGTGAACTGCGACTACACCGGCACCTTCCACGGCAAGGTCGAGCGCCTGGATTCGAACGACCCCAGCATCGTCACCGATTTCCAGGTCAGCCTTTATAAAGACAGCAGCCGTTCCATCCCGACCGCCAAATCCGATCCGCGCGAACCGGCGGTGAACGGCAAGGTTACCCTGTACGAAGTGGACAAGAACGGCAATTTCGCCACCGACGCCAAGGGGAACCGTATCGTCACCGGCACCATGGTGGTCGACGCGAGCGAGCTTCGCCAGGGCGAAACAGAGACCTTCGACATCAAAACCGGCGGCATGCGGAACGGCGGCCAGGAGCGTGAGGAAAACGTCTTCTCCACCATCAACGACATCCTGGACGCTCTCCATCAGAACGATGTGGAAAAACTGAACGCCCTCATCGGGACGATGGACAGGGACGTCAAGACGATGGACGCGGCGCTGGCGGATGTCTCCTCCCGGACCAACCGCATGGGCCTCCTGAAGGAGCGCCACGGCGACGACCAGATCCGCTACCAGTCGATTTTCAACAGCCGGGTAGGTATGGACGACTCGGCCCTGTCGGGAGCGGTCATGGACTACAAGGCGGCGACTGACGCCTTCCAGGCGGCGATGCAGGTCTCGTCGACAGTTATGCAGATGAGCTTGTTACAATATCTGTAAACCACGTACAGTTAACGATGGACACGGACGGAAGCTGCGTTGATTTCAGACCCGTCTCTTCCGCCGCTTTTGGCCGGCTGCACGGGTACGGGTATGATATGGCTTGTCTGCCAATGGCCCAGTGCGTGATATAATTGGTAATTGACCCGCATAGTTACCACATTGCAGCGTCCCTTCACCAACCCCCACCGGAAATACCCGATGGGGGTTTTCGGTTTCTTGACTAATCACGAGGCCCGTTTACACTGTAGTTCCGCAGGTATGCGGGGTTGAGGGTGCGGTATGTGTTCCGAGGATGACTGAATGAGCAAAATGTATACCGGGTCGGGACGGGTGTTTCAGGAGGTGTCCTCCTTACCCATGGACGAGGAAGGCCTTCAGGACATGAAGCGCCGGGTCAAGGTTCAGCCGCACTTTTTGGGCGAACCCCTGGTCGTCGTGGCCGAGGCTGAAGACTTCCCCGGAATTTGCTCGCCCGGCGACGAGACGATGATCGCCATTGACTCCATCGGCCGCACCGCCGCCGTCACCATCGCCATGGGCGTTGCCGACATCGACCAGCAGACCTCCACCCTGCAGCTTGCCGCCAACCTCTCGCACCTGTCCACCGAGGAAATCGGCCGCATCGCCCGCAACTTCATCGACCGCTCGGCCAACGAGCAGCTCCGTCGCCTTTGGGCCGATATGGACGTGGAGATGTCGGAGGATTCGGTTGAGATAGCCAGCCTGCTCGCCGCCGCGTTCGAACGGGACGCCGAGGACTTCGTCTCGCTTATCAATGCATCCCAGCGCATCATCATCGCCGCCGAAGGCTTCAGTTCCCGCCTGGTGGGCGTTATCGAATGGCTTAACCAGCACGGCGTCAACGCCATAGGCCTGCGTTACCGCAAGTTCATCGTCGGCGGTCAAGACGTCTTTTTTGCCGAGCAGGTTGTGCCGAAAACCGACCCGGCCGAAGACTCACCCTCGACTGAACGCAAGCCGACGACCGAAGCGGTGGAGCCATGGCGCATCAAGGGCCGCGTCTATCACGCCGAGAGGCTCAATCCGAGGCTGGCGGCGGTTATGGATGAAATACTTCGCATCACCAAGGACACGACCTTCTCGGTCAATTGGAACAACAAGTATTACTTCTGGATACGCGGGCCGCGCCGTAACATCCGTATCCGCACCTACAGCCGCGACAAGCTGGAGATCGGCTTCTACAACGCCGCGCCCGCCGCCGTCGCCGAGTTCCTGGAGCCGTATGATCTCAGCGGCCTCGAGGTCATAAGCATCGGCGGCTATTCGGATTCGCCGTTTATCGTCATCGGTCCCGACATGCGTCTGGACGACCGCTGGCAGGCCATGCTGAACGATTGGCTCTCCGGCGCGAATCCGGGCAAGACTCGCATTTCTTCTCGACGCCGCGACCCATAACGGGTCTTTCAAACACATTGTAAAGGAGACGAACATGGCAAAAACAGCGCTGGTTCTACTCGCCGACGGTTTTGAGGAAGTTGAAGCCGCCACTCCTATCGACGTGCTGCGCCGTGCCGGCGTCGACGTTACCGTGGCCGGCGTCGGTAAAAAGACCGCCACCGGAGCACACGGTCTTCCCTACACCGCCGACGTGGAATTGGATAGCGTCACAGGGGATTTCGACTGCATCGTCCTGCCCGGCGGCATGCCTGGCGCGAAGAATTTGGGCGAATCCGCGAAGGCCCGCGAGCTTGCTGTAAAGATGGCTGCAGACGGCCGTCTCGTCGCGTCGATTTGCGCCGCTCCCGTCTTTACTTTGAGCGCGTGGGGCCTCATCGACGGCCGCAAAGCCACCTGTTATCCCGGCATGGAAGGAATGCTGACCGACAAGGCGGAGTTCGTGACCGATCGGGTCGTCGTGGACGGCAATGTAACGACAAGCCGTGGACCCGGTACCGCCATGGAATTCGCGTTGTGCGTGGCCGGTCAGTTGATGGGCGATGAAGTCGCAAAGAAGGTCGCAGGCGACATGCTGGTGCAGTAGGCCGGCAGGCTCGCAGCAGGATGAAAAAAAAATGACCTTGACAATTACCTTATTCATGAAATAACATGAGGTTGTGAAAGTCAAGGCTAACCGGGAAGACCGCAGAGCTGCTTAAGGGACGGTGTGGTTTGTCGCCGACGCCCCACGCGAGGCGGGATCCGGTTGTGAATGTTTTTTCCGACCTGTATGGAAGGGGAAGTCCGTGACCAAAAACGACTTGGTGTTGAAGATCGCCAAAGAGATGAACATGCACCAGACCGATATCAAACGTATCGTTCAGATGACGTTTGACGGGATAATTGAAGTACTGGCCACGGAAGGGAGGCTGGAGTTACGCAACTTTGGCGTCTACGAGGTCAAGACCCGTAAACCGCGCAAAGCCCGCAATCCCCGCACCGGCGAGGAGGTTATGGTACCTTCCCGCAAGTCGGTCACCTTCAAGGGCGGCAAGTTTATGACCGACCGCGTCAATGGGCTGGTCGAGGCGCCTAACCGCAAGGGTGACGAGGATTTATGAGTGACCAGAAACACGTCCTGTCCGTGAACGGAGAGCCGCGCGAGTTCGCCCGCGACCTCTTTCCCGGTACGGTGGCGGCCCTGATAGCCATCTTGGAGCTTGATCCGGCCATGGTGGTTGCCGAAGTGAATGGAGACATAGTTGGCCGAGGCGATTTTACCAGCCACGCCCTGCAGCCCGGGGACTCGGTGGAGCTGGTGCGCTTTGTCGGCGGGGGGTGAGGCAGGCTTGCTGAACGCATCGAGGGCGCCCCGGCGGGCGCCCTTGTTTCGTGAAAATGCTGCATCTAGCTAGGATGAATCAATGAATAAAGGCAAATTGGTGGTGGCTGGGCGCGAGTTTTCGTCCCGGCTGTTTGTGGGTACTGGCAAATTTTCCAGCAGCGCGGCCATGCAGGCCTCTATCGAGGCGTCGGGGTCGGAGATGGTCACGGTCGCTCTCCGCCGCGTCGACATCGCCAATCCCGCCGACGACGTATTATCGGCCATCGACCGGAACAAGGTGCAACTCCTGCCAAACACCTCCGGCGCGCGGGACGCGAAAGAGGCTGTTCGCGTCGCACGGCTGGCGCGCGAGGCTTCGGGGGTGGAGTGGCTTAAGCTTGAGGTAACGCCCGACCCGTATTACCTCCTGCCTGACCCAATCGAGACCTTCAAGGCGGCTGAAATCCTCGTCAAGGAAGGGTTCAAGGTCTTGCCCTACGTCAACGCCGACCCGATTCTCTGCCGTCACCTGGAGGAAATCGGCTGCGCGACGGTGATGCCTCTGGGGAGCCCCATCGGCTCCAACCAGGGTCTGAAGACCCGTGCCAACCTGCGCATTATCATCGAACAGGCCAAGGTGCCAGTCGTTGTGGATGCAGGCCTTGGCTTGCCGTCACACGCGGCCGATGCCATGGAGATGGGCGCGGACGCGGTGCTGGTCAATACGGCGCTGGCTGTTGCTCGCGACCCGGTTGCGATGGCGGTGGCGTTCCGTCTGGCTGTGGAAGCGGGCAGAATGGCGTTCGAGGCAGGACCGGGCGAGACCCGCGTCCATGCCGAGGCGTCCAGCCCCCTGACCGGTTTTCTCGGCGACGAGACGCGGAAAATTTAACTATAAAACCCATTTCTATTGGAACGTCAGCGCGGGTCGCACTGGCATATTCCAAAGGCACCAAATTCAGGCGATTGGCAAAAAGGCCTCTCCACCGTTAAGCGTGGAGAGGCCTTATTTACTATGGAAAAGTGGTATTTCCTATAGCTCGATCATAATCTTCACCACATCCGGTTCGAGACGCGCCGCATGCTCGAAAGCGGCAATGGAATCATCGAACGGGTACACCTTGCTGATAAGCCGTTTGACATCGATCTTGCCGGAGCCGATCAGGTTGATCGCCCGGGGATAGATGTTCGCGTAGCGGAACACTGAGGCGAGGTCGAGTTCCTTGGCCTGAATTGCCGCGATGTCGAAGGGGACGGGATCGATGGGAATCCCCACCAGCACCGCCTTGCCGCCGGGACAGGCGTAGTCGCTGAAGCGGGGGTATACGGCCGCAGCGCCGCTCGCTTCCATCACCACGTCCGCGCCCCAGCCTCCGGTTGCTTCCATGACGATTTTCATCGCGTCTTCGGTGGCGACGTTAATCGGGGTGATGCCGTCGTATGAGCCGGCGATGGCCAGCTTTTCCTTCTTGGTGTCGGTGATGAACACGCGGCTGCAACCGCCCGCCAGTGCCGACACGGCGCACATGATGCCGATGGTCCCCGCGCCGATGACGACAGCCACGTCGCCCGGCACGAGGCGGGCTTTTTTCGCCGCCTGAAGGCCAATGGAAAGAGGCTCAACCATTGCGCCTTCGCCAAACGACATCGAATCCGGCAGCTTGTAGGTGTATTCGGCCGGATGGATCACTTCCTCGATAAGGCAGCCGTGAACAGGCGGCGTGGCCCAGAAGCTGACTTCGGGGTCAAGGTTGTAGATGCCCAGCTTGGCGGCGCGGGACTTGGGGTTGGGAATTCCCGGCTCCATGCACACCCGATCGCCTGGCTTAAGGTTTTTCACATTCGCGCCCACTTCCACCACTTCGCCGGCGGCTTCGTGGCCGAGAATCATCGGCGCGTCGACGACATAGTGGCCGATGCGGCCGTGGGTATAGTAATGCACGTCGGACCCGCAGATGCCGACATCCTTGACGCGTATGCGGACCGAGTCCGGCGTCATAGCGCCGACAATCGGCATATCCTTGATGACGATCTCACCCTGTTTTTCCAGAACGACGGCTTTCATAAGCCTCTCCTTATGCGATGTAGGGGATAAGTCTAAATATTTCGAATAAAGGTTTCAATATGGACAAGGGCGGCGCCGACCGCCGACGCTTCGGTGCGTCGGGTGCAGACGTGGGCGTAGTCGCCGGATTTTTCGTGGCTATCCAATTCCGCCACTCGCCGCCGCAACCCGTCGATATGGGCTTCCATACACGCGCCCACATAGCCTCCCAGAACCACCTCGCAATCAAACACCATCCTCAGCACATTGACGGCACGCGCGAGGTAATGGAGGTAGCGGTCCCAGGCGGAGCGGACGGTTTTGTCGCCGGCCTGAAGCGATTCAAAAAACTGGCCAAGGTTGCCGCCGGTGTGGTCGGCAAGAATGGAGGCGGAACAATATGCGTTCAAACAGCCCCGCTGACCACAGTAGCAGGGCATGCCGCCGTATTCGACCGTGATATGGCCGAACTCGCCGGCTCGTTCATTGTCGCCGATTTCCACCCGGTCGTTCGACACGATGGCTCCGCCGACGGAATTCGAAAGCGACAGATAGACGAAACGCCGACCCGGCGGGGAATCCCACATTTCCGCAATACCGGCGGCGTTGGCGTCGTTGACATAGACGGTGGGCCTGCCGATAGCGTCGCCGAGGAGGCGGGTCGGGTAGTGTAATGAGCCGGGGAGCACGGTGGTGCGGAAGACGCTCCCGTCGGCGGAAACAAAACCGGGCAATGATACGCCGGCCCCAAGTATCGCGTCGGGGTCGACGCCGGACGAAGCGACAACGTCGTCGACGATTGCGCCCAGGTTTTTGGCATAGGTTTCATCGGGTGAAAAGGGGATGCGGTGACGTACGCCTTGCAGGACCGCGCCGTCCATGTTGATGACCACCACGCCGATGTGGTTCCTGGTGATCTCGACCCCGATGGACGTTCGCGCTTCCTTGACGCAGGTGAGGGCAACCGCTTTTCTCCCGCCGGTGGAGTCGAGGTTGCCGTCTTCTTTTACCAGCCCCTGTTCAAACAGGGATTTGATGTTTTGCACCACGGTGGGCAGGCTCATTTCGAGGCGCTGCACCAATTCGGGCCGGGACGACCCCGGGTTGTCGTATATGTACCGGAAGATGCGGTTACGGTTGGCTCGCTTGACGTCTAAGGATGTGGTTGGCATGTGCCGCATGGAGGAGTCCCGGGAGTAACCGTCCGCTCCCCGCCTGTGCGGGGAGCGGGAACGGAAGATTAGAGTGCGCCGGCGCGCTTGTGCATTTCGATGAACTGTTCGACATTGTCCTTGGTGATGAGGGGGCAGTCAATCATTATGACCTTGGCTTCGCCGCCCTGGAGCATATCGTGAACCAGCTTGACCGACGCTTCGGCCAGATCATAGGCGCTCTGAAGCGAGGTGGAGGTCATGGCGCCTTCCTGGATGAGGAGGCAGGCTTCGGCGGTACCGTCGACGCCGTAGGCCAGGAGGTTGCCCATCTTGGCGTCCTTGGCCGCTTCGATAGCGCCGGCGCACATGTTGTCGTTCATGGAGATGATGGCGTCAATCTTGCCGCCCGAGGCCTGAATCCAGTCTTCCATATAGCGCATGGCCTCGTCCTTGTTCCAGTTGGCGATCTGTTCGCCGACGATGGTGACGTCCGGGCGCTTATCGAAGAATTCCTTCTGCCAGGCTTCGCGGCGGGCGAGGGCGTGGGGATTGCCCGCGGGGCAGAGGAGGACGACGACGGTGGCGTTATGGGGAATCTGGGTAAGGGCGGCCTTGGTGTTGACGGCGGCCTGGTCGTAGGGGTTGGCGTCGACATTGCCGAAGCGCGGATCGTCGATCTGGACGTTGACGCATGCGGCGATCAAGCCGGCGTCGACAGCCAGTTCCATGGGATACCGGTTCGCTTCGGTGTCAAAGGGCTGGAGCAGGATGGCGTTGAACTTGTTGACGATTGCGTTTTCGATGTGGTTGGAGATTGTTTCGTTGTTGGATTGGCCGTCGAAGACGGTAACTTCCATGTCGGGGTACTTGTTTTCGACTTCTTCCTTGATGGCGTTGGCCAGCCAGGCGGCGAATGAGTCGCCCTGCGCGCGGGCGATATACGCCATCTTGTACTTTTCACCAGCCATGGCGGCGCCGAACAACATGGTCGCGGCCAGCACGACAGCCAGCATTTTCACAGACTTTAACATCTCTTCTCCTTGTAATTCTCTGTATTCTTACCCACGCACCTGCCACGAGCCGGTGCTTGTACTGTTTCTGCTACGCCTTCGCTTGTTCGGTCTTTGGCTCGATCGGCTTGCCGGCACTGACGCGACGGCCTTTGGAGTAGACGTCCCAAATCACCGCAAGGACGATAATCGCGCCACGAACGATCTGCTGGGTATAGGCGTGGACGCCCAGGAGGTTCATGCCGTTGTTGAGGAAGCCCATGATAAAGCCGCCCGCGAGGGTGCCCATGGCGGTGCCGACGCCGCCGGAGAACGAGGTGCCGCCGATGATGGCCGCAGTCATGGCATCGAATTCGAGGCCTGCGCCGGCGTTCGGAAGACCGGCGTTGTTGCGGGACATGTAGAGGACGCCGGCGAGGCCGACAAACACGCCGCTGACGGCATAGGCGATGAACTTGGTGTTGCCGATGGAGACGCCGGAAGCGCGGGCCGCGTCTTCATTGCCGCCGACGGCGTAGAGGTGGCGGCCGAAGCGGGTATGGCGAAGGATGTACCAGGTCAATGCCACCACCGCCAGCATGAACAGGACCGGAGTCGGAATCGGGCCGATATAGCCCTGGCCGAAGATGGTGTAATTGCCGATGCGGTAGATGTTCTGGCCGCCGGTATAGGACAGCGCCGCGCCCCGTGCCGCCGTCTGCATCGCCAAGGTGGCGATAAAGGGCGGGGTGCGGAACTTCACAACCACCAACCCGCTGAGCGAATTGCACAAGACGCCCACAAGCGCGCCGACGCCCAGAGCGAGGACGAGCGAGCCGGTGGCCACATAGGTCGCGACCGACAGCACGCCCGCGAGGGCAAGGACCGCGCCGGCGGCAAGGTCAATCATCCCGGCGATGATGAGGATCGTTTCCGCCATGGCGATGATGGTGGTGATGGATATCTGCCGCGAGACATTCGTCAGGTTTTGCACGGTCAGAAAATTGGGGCTGGCAAGGCTGCAGGCCACCATGAGCACCGCCAGAATGACGTAGATGCTGTAGCGGTTCATAAAGCGGAAGAACTTTTCCCCTGTGGTCATAACTGCTCCTGTGCGACGTATGTTTTTAGAAAGTGGGCTGGTGTTAGACGCCGGTTGCCAGGCGCATGATGTTTTCCTGCGAATATCCTTCGGGTTCGAGCATGCCGTTGATGCGGCCGCCGCCCATGACATAAATGCGGTCGCACATGCCAAGAAGTTCGGGCAGTTCGGACGAGATCATGACAATGCCTTTACCTTGACGTGCCAGCCCGACCATGAGTTTGTAGATTTCGAACTTCGCCCCTACGTCGATGCCTCTGGTCGGTTCGTCCAGGAAGAGGACGGCGGGGTCGGTGAGGAGCCATTTGGCGATCAGCACCTTCTGCTGGTTGCCGCCGGAGAGGGATTCAATCGAGGTATCGAGGGTGGGAGTCTTGACGTTCATGGACCGGAAGCTGTCGGAAACGATTTTCTTCTGTTTTCCAGAATGGAGGTAGCCGTTGTAGATGAACAGCCCTAAACTGGATAAGGCGGCGTTTTCCTCCACCGAACGCATGGGGATGATGCCGTAACGGCGGCGGTCCTCAGACAGCATGACCACGCCCGAGCTCATGGAATCGCGGACAGAACGGACGCGCTTTTCTTCGCCTTTGATGTAAACCCGTCCCGAATCGATGTGGTCGAGGCCGAAGACCGCCCGCGCCACTTCGGTTCGGCCTGCGCCCACCAGTCCGGCAAAGCCGACGATCTCGCCGGCCCGGACCTCGAACGACACGTCATCGAACACGCCGGAGCGGCAGAGGTTCTCCGCCTTGAACACGACATCGCCCACCGGCACCTTTTCCTTGGGGTAGACGTTCGTGATGGTACGGCCGACCATGAGCGAGATGACCTTGTCGATGTCATACTCGGAGGCAGGGCGGGAGTCGACGACCGAGCCGTCCCGGAGGATGGTTATCTGGTCGGCGATGCGGAATATCTCGTCCATCTTGTGGGAGATGTAAATGATGGCGATACCCTTGGCCCTGAGTTCGTCGATCTTTTTCATCAACCCCTCGACCTCGCGGCTGGTAATAGCCGAGGTCGGTTCGTCCATGATGATGATGTCGGCGTCACGGGAGACGGCCTTGGTGATTTCCAGCATCTGGATATCGGATACCGAGAGATAGCGGAGCTTTTCATCAGGCGGGTAATAGACCCCCTCTGTTTCCATCATGGCGAGGGACTCGCGGCGGATGCGCTTCCAGTCGACGCGCCGCAGGCCGGGAGGGCCGATGGTCGGCTCGCACCCGAGGAAGAGGTTTTCCTCGACCGTCATTTCCGGGACGAAATTCAACTCCTGGAAAATCATGGCGATGCCGTGATTGCGGGCGTCTTGGGGATTGTGGATTTCGACCGGCTTGCCGTCGATGCGGATCTCCCCCATGTCGGCTTTATAAATACCGTTGAGAATCTTCATGAGGGTGGATTTTCCCGCCCCGTTTTCGCCGCAGAGCACATGGACCGTACCCTTTTCGACA
>JAJPXZ010000089.1:28353-48674 GCA_021205245.1 Planctomycetaceae bacterium | reverse complement strand
AAATTGACGTTGGACAACGCCATGACGCCGGGAAACGACTTCTGGATATTAATGAGTTCCAATTTTGGAGCGTGAGCCATGCGGGCACCTTACTCGGCAAAACCTGAATGTTTTCGCGGACGCGGCACAGACGGAACAGTTGAATGCGGTTGCGGGTAGGGTGAGATTGTGGTATTACTGTGTAGTGATAGTGAACTAATGCATTCAACTTTTATAAAACTAATTATACAATCATATTTCACTATGTCAAATCGAAAAGTTGATTTTTGCCGTAAGTACCAGCTAAATCCTGCCCGGTGAAGGGGCTGTCCATGCCTAAATTAATCCGCTATGGGATTCTCGCACGTATCGTAATGTGCATATGTTTTTTTACCGCGATCACAATCGCCGGTGAACCCAACGGGGGTGGGGACGATGTAGGCGACGCTCTGGACGCTCTCAATTACGTCGTGGAACTGGTGGATGAAGGGGCGGTCGCCGAAGCGGTGCCAGAGTTGGATGCTTTTGTTGAAAAATACCGAGGCCATGACGACCCATCCCTCCGGGAACTCGCCCGCCAAGCCTTATACCTCAAGGTGGTGGCTTTAGGCCAGACCGACGATCATGCCGCCATCGTTGATGCCAGCGATGCCTTTATTGCCTCCGCCGACGGCGACGACACCACCGGGGGCGCGCAGGTTGCTTCGGCCCTTTTGCACCGGGCTTTAGCTCTCAGCAGTTTGGGCGAGGGTGAACGGGAACTGGACGATTACCGCCGCATCATCGCACTGTATCGGAAAAGTCCCGACGACGACATGGCGGAGGACGCAGCCGCTGCCATGCGCAACCTCGGCATCAGTCTGCGGGAAAGTGGCGACGTGGCGGCGGGGGACGCGCTCCTGAACGAGATGCGCGTTCTGTTTTCAGACACTCGAGTCCCTGGCGCGTTGCTCCACCTTTCCGTCGCCATGCAAAACATCCAGCAAAACATGATTGACCAGCGCGGTACCCGCAGCGTCGCCGAATCGGCCGCTCTCGCCGAAGAATATGGAGCGATCATCGACAGGCACCGTGACGGCGACGATCCACAAACCAACGAGGCGCTGGCCAGGATGATGTACGCCAGGAGCGCACTCCTCTACCTTGCCGGGGAGATTGACGAAGCGGACGCGTTGGGGGCGGAGCTGGCCGACCGGTTCAAGTATGAGATCGAAGGCGATATCCGTATGGTCGTCGCGTCGTCAATGGCCCAGCGGGGAATCATCCTCGGCGCTAAGGATGACAAGACAGACGCGCTGGCGGCTCTGGATGATTATATCACCGTCTTTTCCGACGCCTGGGAGCCGGAAATCCTCGACCAGATGGCGCTCGTGTTATTGACCCGCATCCGCTATCTCGTCGCATCGGGCGACGCGGTGGCGGTCGTCGCGGCGTGTGACGACTATCTCCGCCGACACGAAGAGGGCGGCAACCCGGCACTGGCTCGGTTCGTACAGTCGGTTGAAACAACCCGGCGGGACGCGGTGAATCAGGAGACGAAACGATTTGGCCGGGTCTTGGCGCATATCCACATTCCTTCCACGAGTCGCCTCACCGAAGACATTGCCAAAGTCGTCGAGGCGGTTACGGCGGGAAGCGTCAGGCCCATTCCGGCAAAGTCGGTTGCGCCACTGGCTGCACTGTATGTTCCGCAAATTCGATTCTTTATGAACCGCGATGTCGCGGTGGACTGGCTGAAGTTTGAGGGTGAAAAAGATGGGTCATGGGTGATGCTGGTGCAACGGATGGAGTACGGCGATATCCAATCCATGCTGGAAAAAAGCACAATGCGGTTTCACCACGATGAAGAAAACGACGCCGTGATCCTCTCGCTCCCCAGGGAGAGCGCTCCCGCCCTCAGTCGCCACGAAGATGGTATAGTGATTGCTTCCGATCTCGACACCCTGAAGGCGTTCCGAATATCCATGGCAATGGGCTGGCGGCCGGAAGGCGAATTCGGGGACATTCCCACCGTCTCCATTACCTCGTGGGGGATCCGTGGGACGAGGGGTTTGGCCTTGTACGCATTTTTGCGGCATGCTGCTCGCAATTTCATAGCACCTAATTTAGACCTGCCACCATTGCCTGGGCGCGCGGACCTTCTGTCGCTCCTGATTTTTGAAAGCGATAAATGGGAGGACGTGACCATTTCCGCCGCGCGGGATAGCGATGGGATTACGGCGACATTCTCTCTCACCCTTGGCAATGATACCGCCGCCGTCCGCAACGATGGGGAAGGGGGGGAGTTGTATAGTGGCGACGTCCCGGAGTTGGGGCTGGCTGGCATGATTGATGTGACCCTGGGCGGTCTGCTCTCGGACGAGGCAGTCGAGAGCTTGCGCGGCTGGTTCCGTGACATAGGGTGGATTCCTCAGGACAGCGATGAAACACTCCGTACCCTCCCCGGTGCTGTGCCGGTCTTGGACGCGCTGGGTGACGCCCGGCTCGGCGTGGCGTTGGTGGATGTCAATCGCCTTAATTCCCTCGCCTTCGGGCGTGCAATAGCGGCTGCCGATCGCAACCAGGATCCGGACGAGGCTGCGGCAGTGCAAACACACATGGAAAGAGTCCGGACCACCATGAAACAAACTGATGCCCTGGCAGGCTTCGGACTGACCTATCGGCAGGACCGCGTTGAACTGCACTGCCGTATTCCCCTCGCCGCCGCCAACGCCGTCTACGTCAACCGTCTTGCCATCAAGCGCGAAGGGCAAGAAGCACTGCGCGCCTATGCCAAGGTTCGGGACGGCGACCCTGTCGCCGAAGCGGTCCAGGCTGCAGCCGTGCCGGAACCGCCAGCCAGCTTGGCAGAGCTGACCGTCGGCGACAACCCGCCGCAACCGTCTGGCCAGCCCGTCGCCGATCCGGCGGCTGAATTAGCTCCCTTTCCCATGGGCGGGAAATGGGGCTTTGTCGACGCCCACGGGCAGGCGGTCGTGCCATTTCATTTTGATTACGTCCGGCCCTTTGGCGCGCACGGCCTCGCGCCTGCCCGGGTCGGGGAGAAGTGGGGCTTTATCGACTCCGCCGGACTGGAGGCAATTCCGTTCCGGTTTGAGGATGCGCGTCCTTATGGCGCTGTTGGGTTTGCACCGGTGAAGCTGGATGTAATGTGGCAATACATTGACCTCGAAGGAAACGAAGCGATTACGAAACGTTTCGATGATGCCCACCCGTTTGCTCCATGGGGCGGTGCATTGGTCGAGGAATCCGGCACGATGGGGTACTATATCAACACGCGCGGCGAATGTATTGGCGTCGTTCCTGCTCCCGGCTTTGTCGAGAGAGACCTCGCACCGTTCCGAACCCCATACCCGGACGAGAAGGTGGGGTATATCAACAGCAACCTCGATGTTGTTATCGCGCCCCGTTTTCGGCGGGGATACGGATTTGATAAAAACGGCCTCGCACCGGTTGAACAGGACGGTTTGATGGGCTACATCGACGCGACCGGCGAGCCTGTCATCCCCTTTCAATACACCTTAGCCAGCAACTTCCGCGGTCAACGGTACGCCCATGTGCAAAAGCGTGACGGTTCGAGTCGTGGCTACGGCTTGGTGGACGAGACCGGGCGGGAAGTGATCCCCCCCATCCACGACGACGTCATGGGCACGCCCGAGCGCGGCTATGTCGCCATGAAGAAGGGCGACAAGTGGGGCCTGTGGAGTATGGACGGAACGCTGCTGTGGCCCTATGAATTTGAGCGCATTGACGGATACGTCAACGATCCGACGCTGGTGCGGGCCAAACGGGACGGCAAGTGGGGATTCATGAACGTCGGCGGTGATACTGTCATACCCTTTATCTATGACGAAGTCTCCGCTTTTGGCTCGAATGAAGTCGCGCCCGCTACGTTAGATGGCAAGGCCGGTTTTATTGATAAAAATGGTGAGGAGGTCATTCCCTTCGACTACGACTTCGCCGGACCTTTTGGACAGAATGGCCTCGCGCCGGTGGGGCGTAACGGCCGGTTCGGTTACATCAATATGGCTGGCGAAATTGCCATTCCGCTCCAGTACGAAGCGGCAGAGGTTTTTGACAAGGGCGGTCTTGCCGTGGTGCAACTGGACGGCAAGCGCGGCGTCATTGACGAGACCGGCGCGGTGCGGGTGCCGTTTGTGTACGATGCATTGGGCCGCTTTGATGACGAAGGCATTACCCATGCGGTCATCGGCAATAAACATGGGGAGATTGACAAGGACGGGCGCATCGTGGTCCCGATCCAGTATGGGAAATATGGAGATTTTAGCCGTAACGGGGCGTTCAAGAGTATGATGCGCCGGTTGGACGAGGGGACTGGTCGGTTCGATGAAGCAGGGCAGTACGATTTTTACGTCCGGACGATGGATCCGGTGACACGGCGGTGGAACTGTCTTGCTCCCGACGGCACGGTTGTGTTGCCTCAGGTTTTCACCAATCTTGATCGAATCGACGGCGACGGTTGGGCGCGCGGAACATCCGATGGCAGCCAGGTATTCGCCCATGTCAACGGGTGGGTTGTCCTGAAAAGCCGGTTCGACCGAAGTATCAGCGATGTTGCCCGGTGCGGCCTGGTGCGGATATTCCGGGACGGCAAGTACGGCTATATAGATATCGGCGGTGCCGCCGTAATTCCGCCGCGTTTCGACGCGGCCTGGGACTTCCTCCCCAATGGCACCGCGCTGGTGCGGGAGGGGGATGAGGTGATGCTCATCACGACCGATGGGGAAAGAGTAACAACGGGGCAATAAGACAAGGCTCCTTCCCGCCGGAACGCGGGGAGGAGCCTTGCGAAAGAGTAACGTCTGGTTATTGCCTAGAAGTCCATCGGAATCTGTGCGAAGGTGCGGCCGGCATCGTTGCCTGATTGGATTGAGTCCGGGTCAATCCGTACCACATGGCCGTTGCCGTTCCTGCCTTTGCCGTTATGTCCATTACCGTTCTTGCCGTTGTGACCATTCCCGTTATGACCGTTATGGCCACCGCCTTCGACCATGACGATGAGATCGTCGACCATGGCCTTGAGGTGATCCGCCTGGTTGGACAGGTCGGTTGCGCCCGACGCCGATTCCTCGGCGGCGGCGGCGTTGGACTGGGTGACCTTGTCCATCTGCGCCACAGCGGTATTGACCTGGTCCACGCCCTGGGCTTGTTCGTTGGTGGCGGCGGAAATTTCCTTGACCAGGTGGCCGACGTTCTTGGCCGCTTCCTCGATTTTCTCGAAGCTATTTGCCAGGTTGTCGACGTTTTCGGATCCATTGTGAACGCGTTCGACCGTGCTCCGGATGAGTTCAGACGTATCCTTGGCTGCCTGTGCCGAACGCTGTGCCAGGTTCCTTACTTCATCCGCGACGACGGCAAAGCCCTTGCCCGCTTCACCGGCACGGGCCGCTTCCACCGCCGCGTTCAGGGCCAGTAGGTTGGTCTGGAAGGCGATTTCCTCAATCGTCTTGATGATATGGCTAATCTTTTCCGACGACTCGCTGATGTCCGACATGGCGACGGTAACGTTCCGGACCGTTTCCGCGCCCTGGCCGACCAGCCGCAACGTTTCGTCCATTGTCTCGCTGGTCTTGTTGGAGTTGTCGGCGTTTTGACGGGTCATGGAAGCCATCTGCTCGAGAGCGGAGGAGGTTTCTTCCAGCGACGCCGCCTGTTCGGTCGCCCCTTCGGCGAGGGTTTGGGACGATTCGGATATGTTGCCGGACGCGGCATAGACACTGGTCGAACTGGATCCCAGACCTTCAATAATGCCGTTCAAACGACTCACCACGCCCGAAATGATGCGCCAGCCGAGGATGGACATGACCACGATGCCGACCAGACTGATGGACAACATGAGGATGATCGAGCGCCGTTCGATCTCCCTGGTGTAGTCGCGCGCTTCCATCTGGCTTTCGGTGATTCTAGCCAGATAATCGCCGGTCATCTGCTCCGCCTTGATGCGGGCGTCGCGGGTCGGGCCGACCATATGGGCATTGGCGCGGACATTGGTGTCCTGTTCAACGAGATCCATAATCTGGCTGACGATAACCTTGCCGTTTGTTTCCAGCTTGTTGTTGTAAATCGCCCTCGCGATATCACCGCCCTTGTCCGGATCGGCCGACTCGACAATTGAAACGAGCAGTGTATCGACGCTCTTAATAATAGTGAGGATTTCCTCCCGATATCTGGCCGATACCGCCTTGTCGTCCTCGTGAAGGAACTTGACCAGCATGAGCCGGAAGCGCAGCAGGTCGGTGCGGATGTCCAAGGCTTGCTTGCCGAAATCGCGTGAGCGTGCGTCTTCCTGCGCGAGCAGTACCGAACCGAGGCGCTCGAGGTCCTGGTCGACGCCGTTCCAGAATTCGACGTTCTCATCGTTAATACGAGTCGCCTTGTTGTTGGTGTTCTCGAGGGCAAGCGCCCCCACCACCAATGACTCGTCGACAAATGCCTTCCAGAGATCCCGAAGCTGTCCCGTGGTGGCCAGCATGGCGGGTTCGGCATTTTCCGGAATATTGGCCTCGTAGAGAGCGAGGTAATCTTGGACATGGGCGTCTGTCTGGGCCATCCGGCCATTGATAAGGTCGGCGATGACCTTTTCGTCTGTCGCGGAGTTCACCTCTCTCGTGATGATGGTGCGTTCGAGGATGGCCTTGTCGATGTTATTGAGGGCAGCGCTTCGGTTGCCGAGATAGACCAGGTTTTCCGCTACGGCGGATATGGTACGCAGGTTGTATACCGACAATCCCACAATGGCCAACGAGAGGATGATCAAAAGCCCTAACACGCAATAAATCTTTCGAGACATGGACATGGTAATTCTCCTTTACAACGATTCGAGCAGGCGCGTCAGTTCGTTGACGACACGCGAGCCGACATCCTGACAAAATGCCGAACGGCCGATTGAGTTGTCCAACCACAACCCCTCGAGAAGCAGCATGGCGATGGCAATCTTTTCCGGGTGGGGCGCATCGGAGCCGATTTCACCAAAGAGCCTGGCCCTGGCATTGGCGAGCCGCGCCCGAATCTCATTTTCACCCAGCATGGCGACAAGTCCGGTCAGGGCGGGGCAGCCGGCCCGGACCAAGTTCAGAATGGAAATGAGGGAAGCCCGGGCCGGGTCGGCCGGGTTGCCATTTTGGGGCACCGAATCCCGCTCGTCGGCAAGGCGATCGCGAAGCCGGTCGAGGACGCCGTCGATGATCTCCCGTTTGGAACGAAAATAGTGCATGAGGCCACCCTTGCTCAGTTTGGCTTCGGTGGCGATGTTGTCCAACGTCGCGCCGCCGTATCCATCCCGGAGGATAACCCTTTCGGCGGCGTCAAGAATGGCGAAGACCGCGGCACGGTGTTTCTGGCGCAGGGCTGGTGTTGCAGGGATTTTTGCGCCGGTATATGCAGCTCTCATAAGCGTCCCTCCTTCCGCCGGCGGCTGCGGAGGCATGGGGCGCAGAGACGGCGGTATGTGGTTACGGCTGGACGGCTAAGCCACGAGTAAATCTGGTTTTTTCCTTAAACCGACCAGCCGGTTTCTAGTATTGTACCAGTTAAGCCGCGACACTAAGGACGGTTATTTTACGCAAATATTCCAACTCGATGACATTTGGAGGTTATACGGAAATGAATTATAAGTGGACGTGTGGATTTATCAAAAATCATAGCTGCAAGCGGTATACCTTCTCCAAACTCGCAATAGCAGTTTAAGCTGGAATGGAAGAATGTAAGCAAAATAGGCATTTAACACATTCTTGTGGTTAAATCAAAGTACAAGGAATCGTTCATTTCTGAGTCGTTCTTTTCGGAAGAGAGCAGATGCGAATGATCATTACGTACTTGGTGAGGTTTCTTCATTAGAGGTGAATAATTGCGTGGTGAATTACTGTATGGGTGGTAGTAAGTGAGACAATGCTTACCTATGATGTGTGGGGAAGGGCCGAAGATTGATGTTAGACGAGGAGATCGAGGATACGCTCGCTCTGTTTTTGCACCTGCCCAAGTAACTGCATACCGACATTGGTCAGGAGCTGGGTGCGGGAGTATTCTGTCATGGATTCGGCCATGTCCGTATCGCGGATACCGGATTCCATGCGTTTGAGGTTCTCGTGGGTCACAGCCATGGAGTCCACGCTGTGCATGGACATGGAGATGGCTGCGCCGATACTGGCCCGTTGCGCCACCGCGTCCTTGAGCGCCTGGTCGATAATTTGCATAGCCTTGACCGGATCCTTGGCCAAACTGGCGGCGCCGCCGGACCACAAGTCGTCAAGCGACAGGCTGTTAGACGCGCTGAGCCCATTCTGGCTGAGTTTTTCGGGAATGGAGCCGATGTTACCAAGACTTAAACCGCCGAGTTGCTGGCCCAGATTGTACAGCAGGAGGTCGTCGTCGCTCATCTTTTCGAAGTCAATGCTCGAAATTTTGCCGATTGTGAGGTCGTTGAAGGTCCCCAGGTAATTGCCAAGAAAGGCCTTTGCGTCATCCTCCTCAAGCTGAGCGAGCCGGCTCAGGGTTTGGGCTGACATGTAGGTGGTCGACCCGTCTTCGCTATATTTGAGTTCTGATGCGTCGATAAGCTCGTCGTCGTCGGCGACAATGCCGTTGGCGGCGACTTCTTCCTGGTACGATCCCAACCGGGTCATGATATCGTCCAGGTTGTCTCCTTTTTTAAAGGAGAGTTGTACTTCTTGATCCCCATTTTCACCCATGCCGGTCAGGACCAGGGCGCGGTCTTGGGTGAGGTTGCCGTTATCGTCCACCAGGGTGTTCTGTACCTTTTGGCCCAGAAGGTCGGTACCGTCGATAAGGGCGTCCTCGAACGACTTGCGTGGGAAAGTGTCCGAAGTCGCGACGATATTGGCTGGCTTAAGCTCTTCCTCGGAAAGAGGGATGCGGCCTTCGACCATCAGGTTGTCGAGGAGCTTTCGGCCACCCACGTTGGTTGTCTTGAAAATACGGTCCAGGGCCTGGAGGGCGGAGTCCATTTGCGACTGGTAGGCGGCACCCTGCTCAGGCGAAGTGACACCGCTATTGGCTGCGTGGAGGGCGAGGTTCTTCATCTTGTTCAACACGTCCGCAACTTGGCTCATCGCGCCTTCCATGATGGCCATAAGGTTGTTGGACTCGTTGGTATTTTGGATTGCGCGTTCAAGCCCGTCGATTTGCGAGCGGAGTTGTTCGGAAATCAGGAGATCGGCGGGACCGTCGGCACCCTTGTGAATGCGGTAACCGCTGGACAATTTTTCCGCAACATTCGCGTTCGCCTTGCTATGGAGGCGAATGTTGCGCTGCAGGTGCGCTGCGTTGTAATTGTAATGGATGGAGACCATATTTTCAGCTTCCAAGCCAGGTGACGCACCGTCATCCGACACCGGGCCTCAGCCCGCACAATGCCGTAATGGAATTTACGGTCGGGAATGCACTACCTTTAGTGGCAAAATCCGATAATCCCAAAAAAAATAAATTCATCGCCAGTCGAGGTATTATCGGAACCGGCTTGCCCTCTGCCATCGGCATCGGTATACTGACGGGTGGTCGGGTTTCTCGTGGTGGATATGGGTGGATGCGAGCAGCGACGGGGCGCTGAATGCTGAAGCCGATATCTGGGATAGTAGCGTCATGAACAGTCAGGAGAAGTTGGAAGTGCTGGCGGATGCCGGCAAATACGATCTCGCATGTGCATGCGGCACCAAGGAAAAGAACGATCACCGCAAGCGCCGTGAAGACGGCCACGCCTGGCTTTACCCGGTTTCCTTGGCGAGCGGCGGCACAGGCGTTATGCTGAAGACGTTGTTGTCGTCGGCGTGTGTGGGCGACTGCGCCTATTGCCCAATGCGGTCCACTCAGGACACGGTTCGCCGCTGCACCCTCGGGGTGGACGAACTGGCTAAGTTGTTCCTTGAATACGACCGGCGTAAGCGTCTGCTTGGACTCTTTGTCTCTTCAGGAATCATCCGCGATCCAGACCACACCATGATGCGTCTGAACGCCGTTGCCGCCATCCTCCGTCGCAAATACCGCTACCGCGGCTATATCCACCTCAAGGTCATTCCTGGTGCATCCGACGCCGCCATCGCCGAAGCGGTGAGCCTGGCCAGCGCCGTCTCCATTAATATCGAAACGCCCACGGCGGAACATTGCCAGACCCTTTCCGGCCGAAAACGCTGGGAAGAGGACATTATGCGTCCCATCCGCCGCATCGACGAGTACATCCGGAACAACGAAGGCCGGCGACGGGTGCGGCAGACCACCCAGTTCATCGTCGGCGCGGCTGGAGAGAGCGATCGGGATATTGTCGACCGGACCGTCTCGCTCTATGGCAAACGTTCGATGGAGAGGGTGTATTTTTCCGCTTATCAGCGCGGAGCCGGAGCGGCAGGTATACCCGGCGAGTTCAATCCGGATCCCGATATCCTTACCCGCGAGCATCGACTGTACCAGACCGATTTTCTTATCCGCCAGTACGGGTTTACCGGCGACGATCTCCTCTACGGACACGACGGCCGCCTCTCACTCCAGGACGATCCGAAGAAATGCTGGGCCGATGCCCACCCGGAATTCTTCCCTGTTAGTGTGCGCAGGGCTGAACGCTGGCAACTGTTGCGTGTGCCTGGATTGGGGCCAATTACGGTGGGGAGAATCCTCAAGGCGCGCCGCGAGACGCATCTGCGAGGCGTCGCGGACCTAAAGCTGGTCGGCAAGCGGGCCGAGTTGGTGCGAGGCTATCTGGATTTTTCCTAGGGTAAACCCGTAATTCGCTATTTGCCCGCCGCCGGTGAATACAACTCCGGTTCGCAGTCCGGGAAAATGTTGTCCGCCTGGCGGATGGCATTAAATCCCTTCTCATCCCACCCGCCGTCAGCACACATGGCATCCAGGGTCCAGAAGCGTTGCAGGTGATCCCGGATACGTTTCCGCGCATAATCGGGCGAGGTTCCGGTCCGCATAATGAAGGGCCAATCCGACGATTGCGCCAGCATCAATTCCCGCATCATCTGTTTCAATAATGCATCGTGGCGGGATTCGCCAAAGTCTCCGCCGGCGCGGAGCGTCGCGACCAGGTGAGTGAGGCGGTCGGCCGCCTTGTGCAGGCCGGGGATGATGTCCTGGTTGGCGTCGTTTATCCAGAATTCGTAGGTTCCGTCCCCGCCCCAACTGGAACCGGCTGGCGAAGCGAGTTGGTTCTCCGGCCAAGCGTGGAGATATTCGGCCGGGGTCATGCATTTCACCGTGTCCTGGTCGTAGTGGATTTTCCGGAGGACGTAATCGAGGAACTGCGGCCCTTCAAACCACCAGTGTCCATAGAGTTCGGCGTCGTAGGGTGCGACGATGAGGGGAGGGCGGCCGTCAAGGCTTTCTGCAAGGCGGTCGACCTGGCGGACGCGGTTTTCCAGAAAATGCTCGGCGTGACGTGCCGCCTGCTCCCGGGCGGCGTCGGGGTCGTAGAGCGCCTTTTCACCGCCATGGCGCGAGGTAATGCGGTTATACTTTAATCCGGTATTGACGCGGATATGGCCATCGATGACGAATTCCGCCAGTTCCGCCTCCGGCAGCTCGAAGCCGAGGTCTCGGTAGAACTCACGGTAATTCGGGTGGCCGGGGTAGCCCTGTTCCGCCGACCAGACCTGATAACTGGTCTCCCGGTCGCGGCCGAAATAGGCGATGCCGCGATGGTCGACGAGCGGCGCATAGACGCCGCGAACTGGCTTTGCCGAGGCGTTCTCGATGCCATGGGTGTCGACAAAGGTATAGGAAAACCCGGCTTCGGCCAGAAAGTCCTCAACCCCGGGGTAATAGGCGCATTCGGGCAGCCATATGCCGTCGGGACGTCGTCCGAAGACGCGTTTATGGTGGTCGCGGGCGGTAACTATCTGCGCCCTGACCGCGCCGGGGTTTTGCTGAAGGATGGGCAGAAAGCCGTGGGTAGCGCCGCAGGTCATCAAATCAAGGTTGCCGAGGCCGGCGAGGTCGGCCAGGACCGTGGTGGGGCGGCGGTGGCACTTGTCTTCGAACCAGAAGAGGACATCCCGGTAGAAGTCGCTGTAATAAACCGCCAGGCGACGGCGCTCCGGGGTAGTATCCACCCGTTTCGCCTCCTGATCCGCAAGGCGGATAACTCGGCCGAGATGGCGCGAAAAGCGCTGCTGGAGCAAATCGTCCTCCATCATCGAGGTGAGGGTGGGGGAGAGGCTAAGGAGCATCTTGTAGCCGACGCCATCGTCCTCGAGACGGCTCAGGATCTTAATGAGCGGGATATAGGTCTCGGCCATGGCCTCGTAAAACCACAGTTCCTCCAAAAAATTGTCGTGCTCCGGATGGCGTACGAAGGGGAGGTGTGCGTGAAGGACGATGGCGAGGTAGCCTTTGGGCATAATGATTCTCCGGTTGTGGTTGACAGCCACGGTATTGTAGCGGGAAACCGGACTGGGAGGAAGGGGGTAACGGGGGTTTGGCGTCGGGCGTCAACCTTGCCGGTAATATTTCCTTGGCCTTCTCGACGTAAACGCTATAATTGCAAGGCCGAGGGGAGGCGTCGGAGCCTGGCCGTACATCGCCGGACAACCAAGACGCTGCCGCTCGTAAAAAAAGGCTGAAAAAATCCATGCGCACCGAAATACACCTTCCTCCCGACGTCGAACGGCAGCGACTGCTGTTCGGGCCGAACGACTCGCACTTCCGTCTCCTCAAAGCCGAGCTTGGCGTCAATCTGGTCGCCCGTAAGGGCCGGCTCATTATTGACGGGGATGAAGCCAATGTCGCCCGGGCCTTGAACGTGGTCGAGCGTATGCTCGAAGCCATTGACAAGGGCCAGGCCTTTGTGGCGGAGGAATTATCAACCTTAATGGAACGGCACGGCGAAGAGGCTGAGCGGAACCGCGCTTCCGGCGTGATATTCACCGACCGGCTTCGCATCACCGCCCGCACGCCCAACCAGGCCACCTATATCAACATGATGCGGGACAATAACCTCGTCTTCGGCATGGGGCCGGCCGGCTCGGGCAAGACCTACCTGGCTGTCGCCTGCGCTGTCGAGGCGCTCCGCTACGGCGAGGTCAAGCGTATCGTCTTGACCCGTCCCGCTGTCGAGGCGGGGGAGCACTTAGGCTTCTTGCCTGGCGACATGCGGGAAAAGGTCGACCCGTATCTTAAACCGATTTACGACGCCCTTGACGACATGATCTCCCGGCGGCAGCTCCTTAACTATACCGAGACCGGTGTGCTTGAGGTCGCCCCGCTCGCCTATATGCGGGGGCGTACACTGGCGCGATCTTTTGTCATCCTTGACGAGGCCCAGAACACCACGCCAGGACAGATGAAGATGCTCCTTACCCGTCTGGGGGAACAGTCGCGCTGTATTGTCACAGGCGACTTGACCCAGGTCGACCTCACCGGCAACCGGCTGGATTCCGGGTTGGTTCATGCAACGCGCATCCTGAAAGGCATTAAAGGGATCGGCATGATGCACCTGACCGGGGACGATATTGTCCGCCACCGGTTGGTCCGCGAAATTGTCGCCGCCTACGACCGCGACGATATAGCAAACAGTGGAAGCGAATGACACAAAAAATCCGCAAAGCGATGGTGGATCAGGAACGGCTCAAGACGCTGGCCTTCCGGGAAGAGTTGGCCCGGAAACAGAATCGCCGCCGCCACGATCGCGTGTACTACCTGACCGCCCTTGTCTGGGCGCTCCTGGCCGCCCTGCCGTCCCTGTACGTGGGTAGGCCGATTCCGTATACCGTTGGTGCCGCCTCCAATCACGACGTCCTCAGTCGGGTCGAGTTCACCTGGCATGATTCCATCGCCGAGGCTCAGGCTCTCCGCAATCTTGAATCCGCCTATGCGAGACGCTACCGCGAAGAACCGCTTTCCGTCTGGGCTGCCGACACTCATGGAGCCATAGACCGTTTCCTGGCACGCGCCGCCGTCGCCGACAGCTTGTCGGAGGTGGCTGAAACGGCGGCTGAACTGAGCATTCCCGCCACCCAGGAACAATTGTCAGCCATCTGGCGCGGCGCAAGCGTGGCCAAGAACGATCCATACCATTACCTCGTCTCGCCGGTGAAGGAAATCCTCGACAACGAAATCTTCCCGCAGGGAATATTGGCAAACGACCGTTTCGAAATCGAGCGAGGCCGCACCGTCACCATCGTCAGGGGCGATTCGTCCCATACCGCTATGGTCGGCGGCGAACGTGGTCCTGTCACGGCCGAGCAGGTCGGCCCCATTCTGGAGCGGCGTTTCCGGGTGGCTCTTTCGTCGTGGATTCCCCGCGACTTCAAGGACGCGCTTCGAGAAATCATACAGAAGCGACTCCGTCCCAACCTTATCTACGATGAGGCCGGGTCGCGTGCCGGTCTTGAAGAGCGGCGGGAGGAACTCCTCTCCCGCGTGCAGACGGTCAAGCTAAACGACACCCTTGTGGCGCGAGGCTCTACCGTTACCCTGGACAAACTGGCCATGCTCCGCGAGGAAGAACGGGTGTTCCGCGAATCGCAGGGCTGGCGTTTGCCTGCAACCCGCTTTACCGGGAATTTTCTCCTCTTCGGCGCCGTCGCCATTTCGTTCATCGTCTTTTTCAAGACGACGGAACGCCACGCGCTCGGGACGCTCCGGCGCTTTTTCGCGACAGCGGTCCTCTGTCTCATCATCGTCTTTATCGGGTATTGGCTGATTTGGATGGGCCTTCCCGGCACCATGCTGCCGGTGGGGCTTGCCGTCGGCATAGCCGCCTTCGGATCCAACGCCTGGACAGCGATGTTCCTGGCGGGCATAACCTCACTGTGCGGCTTGATCCTCTTTGAAGGCAGGCCGGACCTGATGATTGCCCATCTCGCGGCGGCGTTGTTCTTTATCCATTCGGCGATTCGGTGCCGCTGGCGTATCACCCTGGTCATTATGTCGTTCCTGAGCGGCCTGCTGGGTGCGCTTGGCTATATCGCCTGGAACTTCGCGCGGGGCGATCTCCAGAGCCTGTTGTCGATGTCCGGTTGGTCGCAGGCGCTGGTGGACAGCCGCAGTTCGATGGTCGCGGCTGGCGGCCTGCTTGCCAACTGGCTCCTCTGCGGGATTATCTTGCTATTGATCATGCCGCTGGTGGAGCGGTACTTCAACGTCACCACCCGTATTCACCTGCAGGACCTTACCGCCCAGGAACACCCGCTCCTGCGGCGGCTCATTATCGAAGCGCCGGGAACGTATCACCACAGTTCCCTTGTCAGCACTCTCGCCGAAGCCGCCGCCACCGCCATCGGCGCGGACGGGCTGCGGGCGCGCATTGGCGGACTGTTCCATGACATTGGCAAATTGCTCAAACCGGAGTACTTCACCGAGAACGAATTCGGTGTCAGCCGTCACGAGAGTATGAACCCCAACATGTCGGCGCTCCTTATCATCAACCACGTCCGCGACGGCGCCGAGATGGCCCGCACCTTCGGCCTGCCGAACGCGGTGGTGGACATGATTCTCCAGCACCACGGCAACGGCACCATGCAGTATTTCTACCACAAGGCTACCCAGCAAGCGCCACAGGGCGCGGTGGTGGCGCGTGAACCTTTCATGTATCCAGGCCCTCGTCCCCAATCGCCCGAGGCTGGCATCCTCATGATCGCCGACTCGGTCGAGGCCGCCGTCCGCAGCCTCGACGATCCGTCGCCTGCCCACCTTCGCGATCTTCTGGCGCGTATAATCAGGGCCAGGCTGATCGAAGGGCAGTTCGAGGAATCGGGCTTGTCCATGCGGCAGTTGGCGCAGGTTGAAGAGGTGTTGTTCCGAATGCTTGTCAGCATGTACCACACCCGGGTTAAATATCCTGGTCAGGAAAAGAACGCCGGGGGGAGGAAGCGCTGATGGCTGAACCGCTGCTCCTCGTCAATCTGCTCGTCTCCCCCATGGTCGACGAGTCGTCCGTGCCGGCCGATTTATTGCGGGGCTGTCTATCCTGCGCCTATGCGGGCAAACGGAAAAAGCCTGCCGTCATGGATCTCCTGATCACCGGCGATCCGGAAATCACCAAACTGAACCGCCGCCATCTCGGCAAGGACGAGGCCACCGATGTCCTCGCCTTTGACGATGGTGAAATGGAGGACGACCGCCTGAGGCTCGGCGATGTCGCCGTCTCCGCCGACACCGCGCGGCGCGAGGCGGATCGTCGCGGCGTGCCGTTCGATCAAGAGCTGCTGTTCTACACATTGCATGGGCTCCTGCACCTTCTTGGTATGCGGGACGACCTTTCCTCGGACCGGGCTAAAATGCACGCGCTGCAGGCCAAGGCGATGCGCGATTTCGGCATCGAACCGGCTGCGGAGTTGGTCACACGTTTGGAAGAGGACCAGGATGAGTAAGGAAAGTGGTGTTGTTATCCGTTCCGTCCGTGAAGATGATATCCCGGCCGTCGTCGGGTTGATCCACGAATTCGCCGACTACATGCAGCTTGACGAGCCGTTGACTATCACCGCTCAGGCGCTCAAGTTCGCCCTTTTCGAAAAGAGGCAGGGCGAAGCCATCGTGGCCGAGGTGGACGGGGAGCTGGTCGGGTATGCATATTTCTTCCAAACCCTTGGCACTTTTTCCGGCAGGCAAGGGTTGTTTATGGAGGACTTGTTCGTGAGCGGCAAATGCCGCCGGGGCGGCATCGGCCAGGCCATAATGGCGCGGCTGGCGACCATCGCGCTGGAGCGCGACTGCGACCACCTCGAATGGGGCTGCCGCGACTGGAACCACAAGGCTATCGCGTTTTATCTCAAACAGGGCGCGTCCGTGGTGCCGGAAAAATCTACGTACCGCCTCGACCAGGCCGGTCTCCGACGATTGGGGGCAGTATGACGACCACCGCCAAGCCGACAGCGACTAGGGAGGGACACCGACCCCATGCCGGATGACGTTCCATTATGGTTTGATGTTCTCGCGCGCACCGCACTCGCCGTTGTCAATTTCTTAAGCGGCTCCTACGAATCGGCCCTCCTGGGAGCGAGCCGTTCGCGCATCAGCCGCGCCCTGGAGACGCGGCGGTTGCCTGCTTCGTCGTTTCTTATGAAGGCGGCTTCGGACGACCCGTCGATCCTCATGCGGGTGGATCTTCTCTACGTCTTTTCCACCGCCCTTTTTATTAGTTACGGCATCTGGACCCTCATCCGCGCCGACGGCGCGATGTTCGTCGACGACTATATTTGGGGGACTGTGGCGTGCCTGGCCGCCCTGTTCCTGGTGCGGATGGCAGCCAACCCGGTGGGCGATTACTTTGCCGAGCGGATGGTCATCAATGTCGCCCTCCCCATGTCATTCCTGACCGCACCGTTTTACCCGCTTGCCTGGCTGGCCCTGGCAGCGGAACGAGTGTTTACCCGTGCCGTCGGGGTCGAGGAAGAGGACGAGGAGGACGAACGCGAAGCCGAGGTCATCGACGCCGTTTCCGACGGACAGTTGGACGGGGTGGTCGAAGACGGGCAAAAGGAAATGATCGAGGGCATTTTCGAATTCAAGGATTCGGACGTCGCCGACATCATCGTTCCTCGAACCGAGATGACCACCGTCGACGCCGAGGCCGGTCTCTCCGACGCTATCGCCCTTGCGATGGACAAAGGCTATTCGCGCATGCCGGCGTTCAAAGGAAATCGCGACAACATCGTCGGCATCTTCTATGTCCGCGACGCCCTCCGGCATTGGGACAAACCGGAAGCCGAACGGCCGGCCTTGGTCGACATGCTGCGCCCGCCGCTGTTCGTCCCCGAGACAAAGCTTATTCCTGAGCTCCTTGCCGAAATGCGCCGGGGTCAATCGCATATGGCGGTAGTGCTGGACGAATACGGCGGTACCGCCGGTCTCGTCACTATCGAAGACGTGCTGGAGGAGATCGTCGGCGACATCCAGGACGAGTTCGACGCCAAGTCGGTCGACTCGGACGGCAGGGTCAAGAAGGTGGATGATTACACCCTGGTTGCCGACGGCAACGCCCACGTCGGCGAAATCAACAAGATGCTCGGCGACGACATCATCCCCGAGGACGACGATTACGAAACCGCCGCCGGGTTTGTGTTGGACAATCTTGGCCATATCCCAAAAATCGGCGAAAGCTTTGTCTTCGAGGAAAAGCTATCTGTCCGTGTCCTCCAGGCGGACGAGCGCCGGGTCAAGCGTGTCCGTTTGCAAATGCAGGAACGGGTTGAAGCGTAGAATATTCCACACGGCAGGAGAAGCGGTACATGACCATCGTCACGAGGCGCGAGGACTGCGCCCCCTTTACCACCAAGGATGGCTCCACCATCCGCGAGCTTATGGCCTACCGCAACAGCGATTGCGAAAGCATGAGTCTGGCCGAGGCCTTTTTGCTCCCCGGGTGCAAAACCGAGTGTCATCTCCACCCCAAGGTGGAGGAAATATATTATTGTCTTGAGGGAAAAGGACGGATCCTGGCGGGTGACGAATACTTCGACATCGAGCCGGGAATGTCTGTTCTGCATCGTCCCGGCGTGCGGCACCAGACCTGGAACAACGGCGACGTGCCGTTGGTGCTCCTTTGCCAGTGCGCGCCCGCCTATGAGCACGAGGACACAATTATCCTCCCCGATGCCGGCGAGGAAACGGCGGAGTAGCCATGCTGGACGCGCTTGCGAAAACCACCATCTCCGAAGTCATTTTGCTGTTTCTGTTGCTGTTCGTGCTGCCGATGCTGGCCCTCCTGGTCAAGCGGCTGCGGAAGTACGAAATGCTCTACGGCGTGTTGAAGGAGGAAGGCAGGAAAAAGAAGAAGAAAAAGGCCGATGAGCCGGAGCCGGCGGCACCGCCGCCCGAAATCCTGCCCGAGGACGAACCGCCGCCGGACAACTCCTATCCCTATGCCAGCCGCATTTTTCTCTCGCCAGCCGACAAGGCCTGCCTGAGTGCCTTGAAAGAAGCGTTTGGCTCGGATGTGGATATTTTCCCCAAGGTGGCTTTGTGGGAGGTGGTGGAGCCGACGGAAAAGGCGGTGGGTTATGCCAATCGTCTGCGAGGACTTCTTTTTGACTTCTTGATTTGCGACGCGAAAACCGGTCAAGTCCTGACCGGCATAGCGTATAACCCGGGGAAGGGGCGTCCCGCCGGGCCTATCGATGAACTCAAGGCGATTTGTCACGCCGCCGGGGCGAACCTGGTGTTTATCGACATGGCCGAGGAATACGACGCGACGAAGCTAAAGGATGCGCTGGGCATCCCAGACTTGGATATATAACCAATGAAGATTTACTTCCGCTACCTGTTTTTCCGGTTGGTCCTCGGGTTGTGTAACCTGCTGCCGCAGCGTTTCCTGTATTTCATCGCCATTCATGTTGCCGACCTTAACTACCGCTTCTTCGACAAAAAGGGCCGTGCCGCCGTGGAGGACAATCTCCGCCGCGTCCTCCCGGGCGCGCCGCAGGCACGTATCGACAAGGAAGCGCGTTGGGTTTTCCGTAACTTCGCCAAGTATCTGACCGAGTTTTTTCGCTTTCGCAAATTCAACCTTGATTGGTTTCGGGTCAACATGGCCATGTTCGGCACGAATTATGTCGAGGATGCCTTGGCTGCCGGAAAGGGGTGCATCGCTTCATCGGCCCACCTTGCCAACTGGGAATTGGGCGCTGCCGCGGTGACCATCCTGGGCGGCAAGACGTTGACCGTTTCGGTGGCAATGCACCGGTACGGCCGCATCAACAACCTTTTCATGCGCGAACGCCAAGCCATGGGTATAAAAGTGGTCGACATGGAGAAGGATGCGGCGAAGCAAATGCTTCGCGCCCTGAGACGGAATGAAGTCGTCGGTATGCTGGGCGACCGGGATCCTACCGAACAGGGAATCATGGTGAACTTTTTCGGCCGCCCTTGCCGGTTCCCACAAGGACCGGCACGGCTGTCCATCGCCACCGGCGCGCCGCTTATTCCCACCTTTTGTTTGCGCCGCACCAACGACAGCTTTTCCATGGTGTTCCTGCCGCCGATTCCCATCCCTGAAACGGGCGATCGCGACGAAAAGGTCGTGGCTATGACCCAGATGTTCGCCGACGTCATCGCCAACACCATCCGCGTCCATCCTGAACAATGGGGCGTATTCTACCGCTTCTGGGACGCCGACTGGAAGCCGGAGTAAGGTGCAACCTCTATTCTCCCCCATCGTCACCCCGGCGTGCGAACCTCCAACCGGGCAAAAAACGGGCGGTTCGGCCGGGGTCCACGGCCACCACCGTTTGCTACGGGCGCCAACCACGTGAGTTCGGTGCTGTCATTGTCTATCCCCGTGGACCCCGGCCGAACCGCCCGCTTGCCGCGCTGGTGGCGGTGCGCACGCCGTGGTGACGTCGATGCTGAATGTGGGGTTTTAACCGAAGCAG
>JAJPXZ010000089.1:0-28343 GCA_021205245.1 Planctomycetaceae bacterium | reverse complement strand
GGCCCCAAACCCTTGTTTGGGGTTTTCGTATTCTAGCCCCCCGTCCCCCCCGGCCACAACCCCCCGGTTGCCCCCGTGTTGGGGGTTCCCCCGGCGGGGGTGACGTCGAGGGTGAATGTGGGGTTTTAACCGAAGCAGCTCGAATAAAACTACTTCACCCGCTTCCGCATCCGCAACTGCTTTAAACAATCGGCAGGAATGTGCGCCGCTTCGGCTCCACGCAGCACATCAGGGTCCACGCGGGCGCAGCCGTCCAGAACTTCCATGCCCGTATCCACGCCGTCAACGATGCGCCACCGTTCCACTGGGGCCACACCCTCTTCCCGTAGCTTGGAATAATATACAGCCATCCCTGATGCTAACGCCTCTACTTCGGGTGAATCCTCGCCCCTGGCCATGGCGATGGCTCCGGGCCGGTCGGCCGTAATGTAGAAGCGGTCGTCGGGGCGGCTGAGATCGCGGAGACGGTAATTCTCCTCCTCGTTTCGGCTGACGACGATCTTGGTACGGCGGCTTATTTGGAAGTGGCGGCCAACCTTTAGTAGCTCCGCGTCGTCCCCGGTGAAGTCGGGATTGCACTCGAACAACACCGCCAGCCGCCTGGAAAAACCCGGGTCGGTGAGGAGGCAGCCTCCGGCCGGACACGGATACTCGCCGATGCCAAATTCCTGGGCCAAGGCCATCTGCCGATCGCGTCCGCGACCGGAGATATCGTAGAGGTAACGGGAATCGATCCAGCCTTCCTTTGCCGGGATCGTTTCCTCCAGAAGCTTGGCGCATAGGGGGCGGAGGAGCAGTCCGGCATGGCCCCACGCGGCGACTTCGCGGTTCGCCAGCGTGATGGCATCCTTGCGTTGACTCATGGGCCGCTGGCCGGTCACTTCGCCGGTGACGACGAAGTCGGCGCCGATTTCGCGCATGGCGTCGAAGCCCGCCCGCATGGTGCGGAGTCGGCAATCGATGCAGGCGTTCAGGTGTTTGCCATAGCCATGACGCGGGTTTTTGGTCAAGGCCACCACGTCTTCGGTGGTGTTGGGGAAAATGATGTCGTCGGCTCCCAGGGCGAGGGCGGTGGCGCGCAGGTGCGCCTTCTTTTCCTCGATGCGCTGGCTGCCGTGGAAACAATTAACGCTATTCAGGGCGGTGACGCCGATTCCCTGGACCGTCATCAGCCGCAGGGCCAGCATGGAGTCGAGGCCGCCGGAAAACAACACGATACAACGTTTGGGCATGTGGATTCCTACATGTGCTCGGAGGGGTTGTAATCGGCCCGCAGGGCCAGGTTTTCGAAACGGAGTTGGTGATTGATAAAGGCGAGCTTCACCGCGCCGGTGGGGCCGTTACGCTGTTTGGCGATAATCACTTCGGCTTCGCCGGTGGGGACGTCCCCTTCCTTGTTGTAGTAGTCGGGGCGGTGGAGCATGAGGACGACGTCGGCGTCCTGCTCGATAGCCCCGGATTCACGCAGGTCGGACAGCATCGGACGCGGGTCGGTGCGGTTCTCCGGCTTACGGGACAACTGCGATAGGGCGATAATCGGGATGTGCAACTCTTTCGCCAGCGCCTTGAGGCCACGCGAGACTTCGGACACTTCCTGTTCACGGCTGCGGTTGCGCGCGACCGAGGAAGCGGTCATGAGCTGCAGGTAATCGATAACGACGAGACGGATGTCGCTACGGAGCTTCAGGTGCCTGGCTTTGCCCCGGAGCTCAGCGAGGGATATTGCCGGCGTCTCGTCGATAAAGATGGGGGTGTCGTTTAGTTGCTCGGTGGCGGTGTTGAGCCGGTCCATGTCCTCGCGGCTGAAATTGTGGTTGCGCATCTTGATGCCGTCGACGTGGGCCTGGGCGGCCAGCATGTTGCTGACGATGTTGGTGGCGCTCATTTCCAGGGTAAAGACCACCACCGCCTGGTGCGACTTGACGCCGACGTTCCTGGCTATATTGAGGGCAAATGTGGATTTTCCCATGGCCGGCCGGCCGGCAATGATGATGAGTTCGTCGTCATGCAGGCCGGTCAGCATTTGATCAAGCTCGGTATAGCTGGTGGTCACGCCGTTGACCAGTTCCGAGTTCGCCATAAATGCATCGATATTGTCCCAGGTGGTTTGCATCACTTCGCGCATGGTGAAGACCTTGCTGCCGAAGTTCCTGGTGACGATGTTGCGGATGGATGTCTCGGCCTCGCCCAGCAGGTCGGTGGAGGTGGCGTCCGGTTGGGAGGCGGCAATGATGGTGTCTGTGCAGGTCTGGATCAGTCGACGGCGGGCTGACAGATCCTGGATGATGTCTGCGTAGTGTTCGACATTGGCACCGGTGGTGGCTGCGTCGGTAAGCGCCGCCAGGCCGACGACGCCTCCGACCGTGTCGAGGTGACCTCTGGCTATGAGTTCTGTCTGCAACAGAATGGGGTCGATGGGCTGCTGGCGCGACCGCAGCGCCTGCATGGCCGCGAAGACCATCCCGTGGGTGGGAGCGAAAAAGTCCTCCGGATTGACTTTGCCTTCGATAAAGTCGAATTGGTTGGGTTGCAGCAAAAGGCCGCCCAGCAGGGCCTGTTCAGCCTGGAGGTTGTGGGGAGTGGCGCCGCCGCCGCGCCAATCGCCGGACGGGTTTTCATTTTCGACGTGTTCAAGAATATCCAAATCCGCTACAGGTTCCATAACGCTCCTGAAATGGGTATACAAAGACTCGGTAAAATCACACTGCGGGGTGGGGATGGCCCTGCTGCTCCATCCGCATTTTCTCGAAGGCGCAGCCGGTTTCAAACGAGACCTCGCGCTGGATGACCCTGCACACTCGCATACTGCCGACAAGGTCGCCCCGAGTGCCGCCGCCGCCGATAAGGCGAACAGTGAAGACTTCACCTTTCTCCAGCTTTTCGTCAAGCTGCATCTGACAGCCGCCTTGGCTGATATCGATGACCTTGCCCCAGGACTGCAACTCGCTGCCGTTACGCTGATAATACACCACCATGTCGCACTTGTACCGGCGGTAGCGGCGACGGTTGGCGCCCTTGTCCGATTGACGCGACACGAACTTGAAGCCGACGTCATAGAGGCCGTCATCGTTCCGGATAACCCGACGCACTTCGGCCGAGCTTTGCAACATCCGCATCATTGCCGGGGGCAGGGGGATATTCCAGTCGAACTGGACGGTCTGTCCCCGGACCAGGGGATAGGATGTCACCACCCGCAGGCCGCCCTGGGAGAAATCCTTGACCGTGCCTTCGTGGCGGGTGTCGTCCCGCGCGAGAGTGAAGTGGACGCGCATTTCGACCTGCTTGCGCTCATGCCCACGGGCGCGGCCCACCCGTTCCTTGCTTTGGCGCAGGTTGCGGAGCGAGTCCAGGAGCTTCCGCGCGTTGGCTATGGGGTCGGTCGAAAGGGTGACGTCGATTGACGGCTTGTCCGCAGTGGCGAGTGCCTGGTCCTCTACGGCGATATTGGCTTGTTCCACCAGGTTGACGTCGACGCCAATATCGAGACAATTGCGGCAAATGGATATCCACCGGTTGTCCTGGTTGCGGACCAGTTCCATGACCCGGGAATCGTCGTAGTTCTTACCGCATGAGCCACAACGGGGCATGGTCGAATCCTCCGGCACTGACAGGGACGAACGCGGGCGCGGGACGCCGCAAAGCTGCGTCCCATTCCCTTTTTATGATAAAGTAGCAATCAGACGAAAAAATATCGACGGGAGACGACTCGTCCCGTCGATAGTATTATAGCGATGTCGTATTTTGGTGTAAACCCTCTGCGGCTCTTTGGGCATAACCGAGGTTTTAGCCTTCGGCCTGCGCCTTCACCGGAGCTTGCGTGTAGAACATCTGCGCCGCTTCGGGGTGGAGCTGACCGCCGGTCAGGTCTTCTTCAATGATATAGGACCAGCCTTCGGGGAGCGGCATGGAAGGAATGGTGCGGACGGTCGGGACATTACGCCGGGCCGGAGCTGCTTGACGCACCGCGGGCTTCTGCGCAATAACCTTGGGGGCGGCAGCCTTTTCTTCCTTCACGACCGGGGCGACAACCGTTTCTGCCTTCTTTTCGGCAACGGCGACAGCCGGGGCGGCCTTGACGGGAGCGGTGGCGACGTTTTCGTGAGCGGGCAGGGCGGTTACCTTGCCTTTGGCGAGGAGCGCCTGATATTGTTCCATGGTAAGAACATCACCGGATTTTACCCCAGCGGTAACGATTTCGGTTGAAACGGAAGCGTCAGCAACCGTCGTGCAGGTGTTGCAAGTATTGCAGCCGGCGGCAAAAATAAGCGAAGCCAGGGGCAGGGCCAACAGTAGTCTGCGCATGGTAATTCCTTTCTCTCGGGACCAAAAACCTCAAAGTTTCATATTGGGCATATAAATTAAACGTAAATTTAATGTAAAATTCTCGTGTGTCGTTTCGTATTTTCATTGCAAAGGCACAGATCCGATACTTGACAAAGGCTCTATTATCGGTCCCCAGTGTCAATTAGACCGGAGGGGAGTGTTTTTGTCAAGACAGCTTTTACGTTTGTACCGGCTTTTTCCTTTTGCAAAGCAAGTGCATTATATATACGATTCTGGTTGACCGTCAACTTAAAAAAATGGAGTTTTTCCATGGAATTGGATGAGGCCTTCCGGCTTGCGCAGGAAGACACCAAATTTGTCAAGGTGCGGAAGAATCTCCTCTACACCTTTGGCGCAACGCGTTTGCCATATATATGCGTCTCCAAGGCTGAGGACGGAGAGGGCTTCGTCATGGTAAGGTCGGGTGAAATTCTTGCCGACAAGCCGCAGATTGCCTTGCCGGGCGAAGTATTTTCTTTTGAAGGGTTCGAAGATTTTTGGGAAAACATGAATCACGACGACCCGGTGGTTGCCTTGGCTCGCCGCATCTCCATGCCGCCGTCCAAGTACGTCAACACGGCCGGAAGCCAGACGCGCCAGGTCGGCTCTGTGGATGAAGCGATTCAGCAGGTCATGAACCGGTTGGAAAACGACAACGACGTCCGGACCGGCGTTATTGAAGCGCCTGAACAGGTGTGGGGATTGTCGGTACTCCTCTATGTCGGTAGCCAAGTGGCGCGTTCGGCCCAGTCGAACGTGCAGGAGCATCTGGAGCACCTGCGTTTTCGCGGTCATTAATCGTGATGGTTTTAAATGCGGTCGAGGCGGGATTAAAACAATAGGGCATTATGACGGAGGAGTTATGGCAGACAGTATGCCGGTGAAGGCCAACTTTACCCAGTTCATCAATGGATTTGCGGTTCAAACCCTGGTGCATCTCGGCAAGATGTCGAATCCCATGACCGGCAAGGCCGGCGTCGATCTCGCGAATGCCAAGTATTCCATCGACATCCTGGGCATTCTCGAAGAGAAGACCAAGGGCAACCTGACCTCCGAGGAGGAAGAGTACCTGTCGAATCTGCTTCGCGACCTGCGGATGGAATACGTGACGGTGATGAATGAAAAACCGGGCGAGGCTGGTGAGAGTACCGAAAACGAAAGTAAAGACGAAGCATCGTCGTAGTCTAAATCGCTACTTGGAACATATAAAGCGGAGGAACCGTCCGGTTCCTCCGCTTTGCTGTTTCATCTGATTTGAAAACTCTTCTAATACCGCCCGAATTCCGAGTCGTCCAGGTGGATGCTTTGTCCTGGCTTAATCACCTTGTCGCCGTCCGGAGTGGTTTTATACTCAGGCTTGGCGTCGGCGGTTGGGTGCGTTTTGAAAATCGGCGACGAGTTCTCGGCATTGCTCTTTCGAAGGAACTCCTCGTATTTTTGGTTGTAGCCATCGGAACGGAGTAGGTTCGAGAGGGTCGGGTCGTCTTTCGCCGCTTCGGCATCGAGATCCCAATCCGTGGTCGTGTTGCGGTAGGGTGCGGTAAAGGCTTCGGTGCCGGCCGACGACCTTCCGGCCCCGTTATACGCTGGCGCGTAGCGGGTGAAAAAGTCGTCTTTGCCAGCGGGTTGGCTGAATGAAGGCGGGTTATCCAGCAGATTGATGGATTGTGGATAGCCGTGCTCACGGTGCGTATCGTCTCCAAACCCGACGGTGACGTCCTGCAGCATTGCCTTGATTTCGTCAACTTGGCGGACAAGCGCGCCGACGGCACTGGCCGTTTGCTCCGCCTCCGACATGGTGGTGCGGGTCACCGACGACATTTGGCTCAGCTCCTGGTTGACCTGAAGGATGGCTGTCGCCTGTTCGGCCGAGGTGGCGGTGGCCGAGGCGGACGAATCGGCCATGCGGATGGCGTCCTGGACGATATTGCGGAGCATTTCCTCCAATTTGGATATGTACGCGCTGGCATTGCCGATACGCTCGGTGACGTCTTCCACCATGCTGGCGGTATCCTTGGCCGCCTTGGCTGAACGTCCGGCAAGGTTGCGGACCTCACCGGCAACGACGGCGAAACCTTTGCCTTGGCGTCCGGCGCGGGCCGCTTCGACGGCGGCGTTCAGGGCCAGGAGATTGGTCTGGAAGGCGATGTCGTCGATCAATTTGACGATGCGCGCGATGCGGATGCCCGCGTCTTGGACGTCGGTCATGGCGGACAGGGCGTGGGCTATTTCGCTTCCCGACTTTTCGGCCGCTTCGCGGGCCTGGGCCGCCAATTGCGTGCCTTTTTCCGCCGACTCGGTGTTGCCCTGGATTTTTTTGCTGAACTCGTCCAGAGATTCGCTAATAGCGGTGAGTGAATCAGCCTGACGAGTTGCGCCGTGGGACAGGGAGGCTGCGGAGGACGAAATCCTGCCGGTATTGGCGACAAGAACGCCCACCGTTTCGTTGATGTGGTTAATGGCGTCCCGGAGGCGCATATGGTGGGTGACGTCCCGCAGCATGATGATGCGGTTCGCGCCGCCACTGCCGCTCGGGAGCGGATTATCGAGGACGAGGTATTGGCGGCCGTGCCGCCCGACTATGGTACGTGGGTCAAGGGCGTCAAGGGTGGTGGGGCCACGCGACAGGGCATCGAGGATATCCTTGTCCACCGCCTTGCCGATATCGCGCTGGCCGGAAAGACCCAGGACGCGTTCCGCCTCCTTGTTGAACATGAGAAGACGCCTATTCACGTCCAGCAGCATCGCCGGCTGGCGGATGGCGTCGGCAAGTTCCTGGACGATAAAACCTTTGGGGAGGGAACGGGACAGGACGAGGAGGACGACAAGCGTCGCCAGAACCGCGATCACAAACCCGGCGACGGCAAGGGTGCGTTGCATTGCCGCGAGAGCGACGGGATTGAAGTCCGCCCCAGCCGGCACCGCCATCGGCATGACAAAACTGTAGAAGAGGAGTGTAATGACGAGATAGAAGACGACGAGCGCCCCCACCATGCCGTACTTTGCATAACCAAACGCCTTCATTTCTACTCCAGTGGAACGCGGCCGTGCTGTCCTGCCGCATCCGCTTTCAGTCAATAGGCCGATTCAAGCGCTTCCAATTCGTCTTCATGCAGCAGCTTTTCGGCGTTCAGGATGATTTTGACATCGTCACCGACGCGTCCAAGCCCCTGGATAAAGCGGTGTGCCGCCCCTTTCTGCACGCTGGGCGGCGGGGCTATCCGTTCGGCCGGAATGTCCAGCACCTCGTTGACCGTATCGACGATGACCCCGACCGGGATCTCGTTCATATGGGTGATGATGATACAGGTGCGTTCGTCATATTCCTTCGGCGGCAGCCTGAAGCGAAGTCGCAGGTCGAGGGTGGGAATCACCTGGCCGCGCAGGTTGATAACCCCTTTGACGAAATCGGGCAGATCCGGGACGTCGGTTATTTTCTGAATGGAGATAATCTCCTTGACGTGACGAATCTCCAGGCCGTAGTCCTCCTGGTCGAGCCGGAAGGTAAGGTACTTATCCTTCTGGGTGTCGTCTTCTTCTTCGTCGTCGCCCCAATAGTCGTCGAGCATCGACTGCCGCATGGTTGCCTCCGATATCTATGAGGGAGCGCCGCGAGAGGCGGGCGCTCGGCACTAATGAATGGTTTTCTCTACGCACCCAGGGCGGCGGAACGCTCCCGTGCCAGCCTGACGATAGCGCCGATGTCGAGGATAAGGCCCACTTCGCCGTCTCCGAGGATGGTACAGCCCGACACTCCCCTGGATTTTTTCAGCCAGCCGGACAAACCCTTGATAACCGTTTCCTGTTGGCCCAGTAACTCGTCGGCGAAGAGTGCGACGACATCGCCGTCCTCGCCCTCGACAATCATGAGGATGCCGTCCGTGAGTCCCCGGGACGAATGGACCCGGGTGAACGTTTCGTCCAGCTTGACGATGGGAATAAGTTCGTCGCGAAGCTTGACCATCTGCTGGCCATCGGGGGTCGACATGATCTGCGCCATTTCCGGCCGCAGGGATTCGCGAATGGACAGGAGCGGAATAATGTAACGGGTATCGCCGGAGCTGACCAGCATACCGTCAATAATGGCCAGGGTAAGCGGAATGCGGAGCACCACCGCCGTGCCTTCGCCAGGACGGGTGCGGATATCGATGCGTCCGGAAAGTTTCTCGATGTTTTTCTTCACAACATCCATGCCGAAACCGCGTCCGGAAATGTCTGTCACCTTGTTGGCGGTGGAAAAGCCCGGCTCAAAGACGAAGTGGTAAATTTGGTTGTCGGTCAAATCGCTGCCGTCACCCTGCACCAACCCCCGGGAAATGGCGCGGTTGAGGATTGCCTCCCGGTCCAGGCCCCGGCCGTCGTCGGTAATGATAATCCATACTTCGCCGCCTTCGTGGTGGCCTTCAATAGTGAGGCGGCCCGTCTCCGGCTTCCCGACACGGAGCCGTTCGTCCGGCGGCTCGATGCCGTGATCGATGGCATTGCGGATGATATGGACAAGGGGGTCGGAGATGCGCTCGATAACGGTGCGGTCAACTTCGGTATCTTCACCAAGTAGAATAAGGTCGACCAGTTTGCCCGCTTTGACCGAAAGGTCGTAGACCAGTCGGGTCATGCGCCTGAAGGTGGGAGCAAGCGGAATCATCCGCACCGAGGTGGCCATGTCCTGAAGCGAACTGGCGACGCGTCGCAATTGGTGTACCGCCCGCTCGAGACTTTCGTTGTCGGCGTCCCATACAACCGGGTGGCGGGTGACCATGGCCTCGGCAATGACCAACTCGCCTACCAAATCCAGCATGGCGTCCAGCTTGCGAAGGTCGACACGTATGTCGTTTCTGGCGGACAACTGATCGACTGAACGGCGCTTCTGGCCGGTGTCGGAACTTTTGGCCTGCTTGGAGTCGGCCGGTGTAGCTTTGGTCTGGTGATCGGTATCCTTTATTTTCTTGGTCGTGTCCTTGGCCGGCTCTTTGTTCGGCTTAGCGGAAGGGGCGACCTCTGTATCCGATCGGATGACCAAATGTTCCGCCTTCGGAAGAGCGCGGAGATCTTCCTGTGTGGAAGTCGCGCCGCGCAGGACGAGTTTGGTGGTGTCGGTTCCTTTGGGCTTGCTGATGCGCCGGGTGGCGGTATCCCGTTGTTTTTTATCGGTGACGCGCGTGCCGCGGCGGGCAGGTTCAAACGTTTGCCACGGTTCCGTCGGCTTCTGGTCCTGTTTCACTTCGGCAGGTTCCTTGGCCATATCTTTCGCCGCCGGCGCTGGAGTCGGTGCTGGCGCAGGCAGGATGGTGGTGGGTGGCCGGGTCGAGGCACGGGTGTTTGGCCTGGCGGCGGAGAACTCATCCAGCATGGCAATATAGGCGTCCGCCTCCGGAATCGCACCGGTGCCGCCACAGGAGAAATCCAGGACGCCCTGGCGGAGAACGTCGATCATTTGTAGCAGTGAATCGAAGGTCTGTGAATCAAGGCCGAGAGTGCGGTCGATGGTGTGTTCGACCTCCGACTCCATGCGGTGGCTGAGTCTTTCAAGGTCAATCAGGTTCATGAAGCCGGAATTGCCCTTGAAGCTGTGCAGGCTGCGGAGGGCTTCCTGGATCGATTCGGCGCTGGATTCCGGATGTTGTTCCGCCTGGAGGAGCGATTGTTCGATTTGCTCCAACAATTCGTTCGCCTCGGTGACGTAGCGGCCGGCGAACTCGTTCGCCCCCATCTTTTCCTGCTTTGCCATCTGGCTGGTATTAATGATGCGCGCCGTGTCGGAGGACGGCCGGCGGGAGCGGGTCATGGAATCTCGCCTGGTATCGACCGACCGCGTCGGCTTGCGGGGTGCAGGCGGCGTCGTCGGTTTCGAACTGGCACTGGCGCCGACTAATTGGCTGACCGTTTCCCGGGATAACGTTTGCGTGGCGTCGGGACCGGTTTTTTCCTCGTTTTCACCCGGAACCGAAAATCCTGCGCCCAGTTCGTCCGTTTCCACCGCCGAATCGTCATGCGCCGGCGGCAGGGGCGGCGTCTCGGTGACGTCCGACACAGGCTGCTGCAAAGCAAACGCTTTGGGCGGCAGGCCCTTGGCGGCTTGCGTGGCTGCGACGATCTCCGCTATCAATCCGTCTATCCCTAACTCGTTGCCATCATCGTCGACGTTATCGCCGCCGCTATGGAAAATAGCGCGCAGCAGATCGACGGTACGGCAGAGAAGAGTAATGTCGGCTTGGGGGATAATTTTTTCCGGCGCTTTGCGGAACTGTTCCAGGAGCGTTTCTGCCTCGTGGGTGAGGCGGGCTATGTCGTGCAGACCGACAAATCCGGCACTCCCCTTGATTGAATGGAAATGGCGGAACACGCGGTTGACTATCTCCGTCCGTTCGTCCACGTCGTCAAGGCGGGAATATTCCACCAGGGACGGCTCGACGTCGTCGAGCAGGTCGGAGGCTTCGGCGATGAAGCTTTGCAGGAGTTATTCGGAAATCATGCGTCGCGTTCCATTTTCAGGAAAGACTGCGCCAATGGCCAATACCGCCCACTCCCGTGTGTATCCCAGGGGAGGAGAGTCCGGACAAAACCATATAACCACGCCGCGGCGGGATCGCGCCGCGTCCGTTATTCAATGGTAAGGCTGAAGCCGCCACGAGTCAAGGACTTGCTGCAGCTTAAGCGATGAACAGGCCACAGCCTCCGATAACGGACAGCTTCCGTGCCTTTTGTGTATCCCGGTGTACATACCCTTCATGGTAAGGAGTTATGGGACAATCGCAGGGGAGGGAATGTGGACATTTTTTCCGACTCACGGCATTCACGGTGAACTCTTGGACGTTATCGGTCGATAAAAAAGCCTAAGGATTTTTATCAGAACCTGCCCTGGAGGAAACCATGACCAGCGCCGAATCGATCGTGAAGCACTATCTGGAGCGCGGCTATAGCTTGGAGTCGTTGCGCCTGCTGGCCGAAAGCCGCGAACAGCCCCTGGCACTCGACATGCTTGCCGTCATCGCTCGCCTGGAAGGCGACGGCGAGGCGGTGGCTTCCATGGAGGATTCCGGACCGTGTGAAACAGCCGCCTATGCAGTTGCCGCCGGCGACGATGACATGGTTTTCTTTATCGCCGACGACGACGCCGAGGTTTCGGAGGCGTTTGGCATCGATTTCGACGTTATGGCGGAAACAGCGCCTGAGGCCACGGCCGAGGAATCGGTGGCCGAGGTGCTGGTGGGCGGCGATGACTCGGCCGAACATGCCGCCATAGCTCCCGAAGCCATCCCTGAGTCGGTCGCCGAGCCTGCCGATGCCGCCACCGCCCCCAACGCGGCAATGGCCAGTCCTGACGAGAACGACCAGCGCGGTGTATGGAGCCGGTTGTGGACGAGGGTTGCGACCGCTGCGACTGCTGACATTCCCGATGGTCAATCGAGTGTACATGAACCTGCCGCGGCTGTTGCGCCCATTGAGGAGCCAGTTGCCGCAGAGGAACCGCTCGCGATTGACGAACCCGTTGCCGAACCGGAAGCGATGGCGGAGATATCCGCCTCGGAAGCGATTTGCGAAGCGGTGCGGCTTTCTCCGGCATCCGCTCCGGACCCAGTCCCGGAAGCGGTCGCCGAGCCGGAGGCCGACGAAACCGAAGATGCGCCTTTTGAAGAAACTTTTGAAGCAGTTGCCGAGGAGTGTCCAGAAGTGATTAATGAAGAAGCTCAGGAAGACAAGACCACTGCCGGTGACGAAACACCCGACGTGCGGGACGAGGTCGCGGCCCACTCGGAAATAAGCTCCGATTATCTGCCCGGGTCGGTGTCGATGGTGTATGACGACGCGACCGCCACCAACCGCGAGCGTATCGAAGCGGAGACGCGCAGGCTGTTGGAGGCGCAGCAGGCTGTGACTGAATCTGCGGACGATGTTCAAAATGCAGTGCCGGATGAGCCGGAAGCGGTCAATGAATCTGTTGCGGAAGAATTTATTCAACCCGCTGCCGAGACCGTCTCGCAGGAAGAGGAATGCGTCGCCGAGCTCTCCGCCATCGAGGAAACCCTCGAGCCTGAAGCGAGCGCCACTCCCGAACCGGAAGCTGAAGAAGCCTCCGAGCCGCAGGAAATTGCCGAATCTGAAGCGCCCGAAGCCGTTTCCTTTGCGCCCGCACCGATTGCCAAAGGCTTGTCCGAGGCTAAAAAGAGCGCGAGGCGCGAGCGCCGCCGCGAACGTGCGCGCAAGCGGAAAGAAAAACGCGACGCCCTGAAGGAAGCATCCGACCTTCCGGAAATTGTGCTCACCCGTTCCGAAGGCACTGAAACGTTGTCGTTGGTTGATGACAATGAGGTGATTGCCGAAGCTGACGATACTCCCCTTCTTCCCGCTCTTGCTGAGGAAATGCTCGAGGACGCATGCGGCACAGACGCCGAAGCCCCGGGCATGAGCGAACCTATGGGCATCATCACCCCGAATGATGTCATCGAAGACGACTCGGCCATTTTGGCTGAATCCACTTCATCAGCACCTAGTTCGGAAGACGGTGTCACCGCCCTGGCCGCTCTCATCGCCCTTGCGTCTGACGCGCCGGAATCGGAAGAGTCGACCGATCCCTACGCAGCCGGCTCCGATCACATGATGATTATCGCCAATGGCGGTGTCGTCATCGACGAAGACGAAGAGCCAGAGGCCACGACCGGCAACAACGTTATCCTCTTCAGCCAGAATTATCCCGAGTATGTTGACGCAGCGGACGACGAGGAGGAATCCTCTCTCGAAATGCCGCTGATGAATTGTTTACGGATGCTTCCGTCGCTGGCCGAAACGCCGGTCGTTCAGGAAGAAGCCGTCGCCGATGAAGCCGCCTCCGCGTTAATGACGGAACCTGTCAGCGAGCCCGTGGCCGCGTCCGAACCCCCGGTTCCGCTGGGTGATTACCTCACCGAAGCGACACAAGCGGATCTCCTCCGCCTTTTCTGCGGTCGCCCCGAACCGGAAGAATGCGATGTCGCTTGTGGAGCGGCGGATGCGGGCGAGCACAGCCTTGTCGTCTCGCTTGAACCCGATCCGACCGTGGCTGAAATCCTCCACCGCGAAGCGGTTATCCGGGATCAGATGGAGAATGAGTACCAGACCAGACTCGACGGTTTCGCCGCCCGCCTTCTTGATGTCCAAGCCGCCGCAGCCGCCAGCGAGAATCGGGTACGGGAAAAGCAGACAGAACTCGACGCCCGTTCAGCCGCCCTGGAAGAGTTGCAGGCTCGTCTCGCCAAGGCCGAAACCGATGAAAAAGCACTGCTCGCGAAGGTCGAAGCAACCCAATCCGAGGTGAAGAGCCGCGACGAGCAGCTCGCCCTCTTCAAAGGTATGCGGGAAGAGCATAAACGTCTGTATGACGAATTCGAGGATCTTCGTCGCGCCTATAACGAAGTGACCGGCGACGTCATGCCCGGCCTGCAACAGGAACGAGACGACCTGGCCTTGACGGTCGAACGCCAATGCGAAGAGGAAAAGACTATGCGCTCCTCGCTTGGGTCGATGCGTAAGCGCCTGGCGGTCGGTTATTCCCTTGGCGCCGCCGCCGCAGTCACCCTTATCGCACTGCCGGTAATGAACTGGATGAACTCCTCCGGCCACGAGAAGGAACTGGCCATGCAGCATCAGCAAACCTCGGAATTGCGGGAAAACCTGCAGCGCGAGGTCCAGGAGAGCATCGATAAACAGAATCGCATTACCGAACTCGAAAACAAGGTAAAGATGGCGAGTGCGCAAATCAACCAATTGCAGAGCAAAAACCAGGAACTGGTTCGCGTGCAGCAGGACACGCGCGGCAATGCCGGCCTGGCTGTGTTCAGGCCAACCGAATCCGGCCCGACAGGCACGCCCACCCGGGCTTCAACCATGGCGCTCCAGGCATCGCCTCAGCCCGGAACCAGGCTCCATGTCAATGAAGTCCGCGACCCGGCGGGAAGCATCGACCAAGTGCTTGCCGACAACCGCGCCAGGCAGGCTGAAGGAGATACCCAGATGGCGAGCGGTGGCGGTGCGTTGTCCCTCCCCATTCCGTTGACAAGCGTTGCCCGTACTGAAACACGCGACAGTGCGCCGTCCCGTAACTCTCTGCGGCCCGCCGCTACGGCAGAGAACCGGTCGGCTCGAGCGGGAGGTCAGCCTGCAGTAGCGGGTGCGACCAGTCGAAATGGATCGAATAAAACCGTGGCTCGTGACGGTGAGGTGCTGGCAACGGTCAAGTCGGGCGAAGGTGTCGCGCAGGTGGTTTATCGTCAGCTTGGCACCTGGGATCCGGAGGTGGTGAGTTGGGTTATTCGCGAAAACAAGATTCGCACCGACAAGCGCGGCAATCCGGTTATCCATCCCAATCAGGTTTTGCGCCTCCCGCAGGACGGCAGGGTAGGCCAGTCGGCCAGCGCGGCCAGGAGGCGATAGCGTTCTAAAACTCTAATGAAAACCTCAAGGCACCTGGCGCATACGTCCTGTATCGCCAGGTGTTTTTTTAGGTCCAACCTTCGCGTGGACAGTGTGAACACCTCATCAACGTTGAAATCCTCCAGCCAAGTGCCGTGCGGGGCGAAGATGGCGGCCTCTGGATACGGTTAGGCGGGGTCAATACCGGATTTGAAAGAGAGGTCCCACCACTATGGACGGATACGGTCATACCAATTTCGTGATGCCGTTGTGTAGGGATACCACGGGGTGGGGTTTATTATTGTCTATAAGAATTCCGGTCATGGACCACATTCTTGTTGACAGAAATTGAAATTATCGAACAATCACATGCTTGAGTCTGGCTCCTGGTGAGTCGGAGATTGATCTTTGGCTCACAGGCTGGTAAATCATGGCGGGTAAAGTCAAAGTTTTAATCGACCAGTTAATCCAGCTACGCACCAAGGGTGATCGTGGCCTGGTCGCGCCGTTGAAGATAAAATTGATCATGAAGGGAGTCGATCCCGACATGTTCGATGCAGAATCGCCCGACAATCCCGTCGTTATCCAACGGCTGGTCACTATCGCCAAAGAGATGGGATACGACCTGAACTAGGCCGTTTCTCGCTTAATTTCGCATCCGGTCCAGGTCTCAATGGCCTGGACTTTTCGTTTAATCCGGTTAGCCCGGTTTACAGTGAATGAGGACGAGTCATGCCCTACACGCCGATTTGCGGTACTCTCGGTTATATTCTGTCGCCTGACCAAAGCAAAGTGCTGATGGTCCACCGTATCGCTCGTCAACACGACGATCAGCTCGGCAAGTACAACGGGCTCGGCGGCAAGATGCAGTCGGACGAGGACGTGGCTGCATGCATGGTGCGTGAAATACGCGAAGAAGCTGGCATCGAGGTAACGGCGATGGAATTGCGTGGCACCATCAACTGGACGAATTTCGGGCCAAAGGGTGAGGATTGGCTGGGCTTTATCTTCCGCATCACCGCATTTCAGGGAGAACCCCGTGAGGCGAGCGAGGAGGGGCCGCTGGCTTGGGTAGAGTTGGACAGGCTGCACGAGCTGCCTATGTGGGAGGGTGACAGGCATTTCCTGCCCCTGGTGTTTGACGACGACCCGAGGCCCTTCCACGGCTTTATGCCATATGATAAGGATCGGCCGACCGGGTGGGTGTATTCACGGTTATAAGCTTGGGTAATTGATTACCTATTCCCAAACTATTTACACAGCCCAGCCCCCGGGATTCCCGGGGGCTGGGCTGTTGCGTGCCAATCATATCGTACTATTCTTCGAGCAGGCCTTTAGCTAGTTCGTCCCAGTCGACATTGGCGACTTCTTCGTCGGTGATGGGGTCGGCTTCGCGGAAGCGGTCGAATTCGTCAGCGGTTGAGAATTCGACGAACTCGCGGTAGGAGAAGGGCATAGAGCCATTCTTAACCTCGACGCACTTGCGGAGGGGGGCTGATACCTCTTCGATGCGGCGGCGGTTGGCATTGTGGGTCTCGGCCGCTTCGCCGATACGCCTGGCGATCAATCGCATGATTTCAGAGGAGTTCTTGAATCTTTCCGCCAACTCCTGCATAATTTCCTGACGACGGTGTTCGTGTTCGCTCATGACATCCCCTTTCAACTTCTCCTGGCGGAAATGCGCTTGATCGCGCGTAACGTTACTATCGGTGAATTCGGGCTCCGTCTTTATCGTAATGCGTCATCCAATACCGGAAAGTATTACCGCACCTTGAGATTCCGATAACTGTGGTTCACTTTTCCGACATGAACGAATACCTTGACCGCATCCCGAAAGACTTGGATGCAGTTTTTTATTCACAGAGATATTCTCGGTGCTGGTTGGGGAAACTTGAGGGGTTATACCAGTATTCTTTTCTAATCCATGTCTCACGGATTTGTGAAAGCGCACAGAGAAAGGGGGCAGCCGCTTGCTCCGTTACACCGGTTTAACCATCTGGCGCGCCCGATTCCCGCTCCGCCTGACCTTTTCACACAATCTGGCTACCCGTTCCGAAGCGGAAACGCTTCTGGTGGAACTACGAACAAGTAGCGGCCACTGCGGCTACGGCCAAGTACTACCCCGTCACTATCTCACCGGTGAAACGATTAATTCTTCTCTCGAGTATTTGGTCAGCGACCTATGGCCGGCGCTCCAAGCCCTCATCCTACCCACTGCCGGCGGCGAGGCAGCGTGGCGGGAGGCTCTGCACCCTCTTTATACTCGTTCAGACTCCGAACGGCGCACCGCCGCCTGGGCCGGCGTCGACATCGCTGGGTATGATGCCTGGGCTCGCTCGACCGGCTCTATTCCCCCTGCAGGCAATAGGATTCCGTTGGTCGGTGTTATTCCGGCCCTTGGACCACGCAAAGCTTGGCTATTGGCACGGTTACTGCGGTTAATGGGATTCCGTCATTTCAAGGTCAAGGTGGGGCAGGACGCCAGCCGCGATACCGCCCGGCTCAGGGCGGTGCGAGCGGCAATCGGCGCCGCCTGGCTCGCAGCAGACGCCAATGCTGCCTGGGATGCGGACGAGGCACTCGCACGTATGCGAGGCCTCTCCGAATGGGGCGTGTCGGTTGTGGAGGAGCCTTTGATGCCTGCCGTTGCCGCCAGTGCCGATTATCGCCGCCTCGAGGCCGACACCGGGGTGGCTACCATGGCTGACGAAAGCCTTTGCACCCTTGCGGACGCCAAGGGGCTTATCGAGCGCGGCAGGCCGTCGTGGTGGAACCTGCGGCTGGCCAAGAACGGCGGGCTGAACGGGTACCGCATTCTGTCGGCCCTCGCCGCCGAGGTCGGGGCGACGGTATACGGCGGCATCCTGGTGGGTGAAACCGGGGCCTTGGCAGCCGCCTGCCGTGTCGCGTGGCGGGACGGGTCGTGCGGCCTGGGAGAATACGGCTTTCCCCGGGTATTTTTGAAAAAAGATCCCTTCAGGGGCAGTCCGGCCGGTTATGCTGGCTACATGGACATGGCGGCCACGCTTGGCCTGGGCGTGACCACAACTGCGGAAAACCTGCATAGGGCGGGGGCCGACGTGGTTTTCTCCTATTTAGGCGACTGACCATTTATTGCTCCATTTTTTTGTATAATCGCTCTAGCTGTGTCGGAGGCGACATATTATACTAGAGGGATCCGGGGTTGCCGGTAATGAGAGGAATTGGAGAAATGACGATGGGAGATAAGCGCCCGCGCATGCAAAAAAAGAAGTCGAACCCGCTCGACTCGTATTCCATAGCCGACGCCGCCGATATCTACGGTATCGATCGCTGGGGTAAGGATATATTCCGCATCGAGGAAAACGGCAATGTCTGCATGTGCTCGGACAACAGTCATGTTGATATGAAGGCGCTAGTGGACGAAATCCGCCTGCGCGGCCTCGAGCTGCCCGTCCTCATCCGCTTTACCGATATTCTTAAGCACCGTTTCCAGGTGATCCACGGCGCGTTTCAGCACGCCATGGAGACATACAATTATCAAGGCGGTTTCCGACCTGTTTATCCCATCAAGGTCAACCAGCACCGCCATATTGTCGAGGATATCGTCAACCTTGGCGCGCCCTTTCATCACGGCCTCGAGGCAGGGTCGAAGCCGGAACTGCTTATCGCCATCGCCCACCACCGAGATCCCGAAGCCCTGATTATCTGCAACGGCTTTAAGGATCAGGAGTATGTCGACACGGCTCTCCTTGGCCAAAAGCTTGGTCACAAGGTCTGCCTGGTGGTTGAAAAACTGACCGAACTCAACCTGATTCTTGAACGCGCCCGCGCCTTGAAAGTGGAACCCTTCCTCGGCATCAGGATGAAGTTGTCGTCGCGGGGCAGGGGGCGAGGGGAATCTTCTTCCGGCGGCTAGGGAGAGTTCGGGTTGCGTTCCAATGAAATCCTGAGCGCCTTGGCGACTCTAAGAAAACGGCGGATGCTTGACCGGCTCCAGCTTCTCCACGTCCATATCGGATCGCAAATCACCGATATCCAGCGTTTTAAGCAGGCTGCCCGCGAGGTCTGCTGCCTGTTCCGCGAGGTGTGGCGGCACGGCGCGCCCATCAATTACATCGACTTCGGCGGCGGCCTCGCTGTCGACTACGACGGATCTAAAACCAATTTCCCCTCGTCGGCCAACTACGGTCCCCGGGAATATGCCGCCGATATTGTCGACGCTGTCACCAACGCTTGTATCGAAGGCAATATTCCTCATCCGAACATCGTCATCGAGTCCGGGCGGGCCTTGGTCGCACACCATTCGCTGCTGGTGGTGGAGGCGATATCCTCGACCGATCTCGAAGATGGCACCACCCCGCCCCCCATGCCGAAAAAGCCGAGCCAGGTTTTACTCGACATGCACGAAATAACCGAGGGGGTCAATGCCAAGAACTACCAGGAGGCCTATCACGACGCCATTCAGGCCCGGCAGGACGCCCTGACCCTGTTTAACCACGGAAGCCTCACCCTGGAGGAGCGCGCCGGGGTCGAGACGCGGTTCCGCATTGCCTGCGAGAAGATTGTGCGCCTGGTGCGCCGGCTCGATTATGTCCCCGATGATCTCGCCGGGTTGGAATCAATGCTGGCCACGACCTATTTCTGCAATTTCTCCGTCTTCCAGTCCATTCCCGACCACTGGGCCATTCGGCAACTTTTCCCGGTCATGCCTTTGCATCGGCTCCATGAAAAGCCGACCGCCAACGGCATTATCGCCGACATTACCTGCGATTCGGACGGGGTGATGGACCAGTTCGTCGATCTCCGCGATGTCCGCCACACCCTGCCTCTGCACACGATGCGGAAAAATGAGCCGTATTACCTCGGCATTTTCCTGGTCGGTGCCTACCAGGAAATCCTTGGCGACTTGCATAATTTATTTGGCGATACCACCGTCGTCCATGTATCCTCCTCCGAGAAGGGCTACATAATTGACAAGACGATCGGCGGCGACTCGGTGATGGAAGTCCTTGCTTATGTCCAGTTCACCCGGGACGGCTTTAATGCGCGGATGCGTGAACGGATTGAAACCGCATTACAAAACGGCAATCTCACTTTGGAGCAGTCAGCTACACTTACCCGCCATTTTGAGCGAATGCTCGACAGTGATACATACCTATCAATACCGTGACGGCCTGTAATCGCTAATTTTTTCCGCAAATGCGATATCTGGCCCTATCCCTCCATTTCCTTGACTCAAGGTAAGTTATGGTGGGAATGGTGAACTGCGGTCATCGTGTATGCTCTGATATCGGAAAAAGGGCTTGGCAAACACCATGCAGTTGGTTACCATTGTTACTTTCCAGATAACCATTCGGTAAAGAGGGATATATTAGATATGCGGAGTGAACCCAAGCGCCAATTCCCGCATCCCAGCATTCGCAGGTTGCCATCGTACCTGCGTCTTCTGCGACAGTTGCGGACTGAAGGCGCGCAAAAAATTTCCTGCACTCGCATCGCCCGCGAGTTAGATCTTGATTCGACCCAGGTCCGCAAGGATCTCGCCCTTACGGGGATAACCGGTAGACCGCGCATCGGATACAAGTTGACGCCGCTGGTGGACGCGATTGAAGGGTTTCTCGGGTGGAATTCATTTACGGATGCTTTCCTGGTCGGTTCCGGCAGCCTCGGCCACGCGCTTATCGGCTACGAGAACTTCCAACAGTGCGGCATGAATATTGTGGCAGCCTTTGACGTCGACGACGACAAGATCGGCGAATCGATTCACGGCAGGAAAATCTACCACCTCCGCGACATGCCGGCCATGGCCAGGCAGATGAACGTCGCCATGGGGGTGTTGACGGTGCCAGCGTCGTCGGCCCAGGCGGCGGCGGACGTGATGGTCGCCAGCGGCATTCAGGGGATATGGAATTTCGCTCCGGCCAAACTGGACGTACCGGAAAATGTTCTTGTCGAAAACGTGGAACTGGTCAGCAGCCTTGCGGTTCTGTCCGTCACCATGAATGGCAGAAACCGCTAACTGCTGTGCCGTCGTTCCCAATTGAGCAAGACAGGCATGCACCCGGTTTCCCACTTGTACCATTGTCCACCGTCCCGACTCCCTGGAGTCGGGACGGTTTTATATGACGCATGGTCCCAACCTCAATCGGACAGTCTGGAATAAGAATTGCCTTTTCCTTTAGATCGGGTATAACGGGTTACGTGACGAAACTCATGACTCTGGTACGGGCAACTTCCGTAAAACATCGATCTGGGGATCGGATGTTTGCGGTAGTCCACTGAATACCCTTGCTGGCGGAATCGTTCCGTAATTGGGGAATTGATATGGCTCGCTCCACTAACTCCACCAGATTATACTTGCGGGAAGACGACCTCACCAACGAGTTGTTCGACAAGATTTGCAAGTATATCTACGAAAAGGCCCGCATCAGTCTTGGCAAGAACAAGATGGAGCTGGTCCGGGCGCGGTTTGGCAAGGTGATCCGCCAGCGGAAGATGTCCGGCTTCCGGGAATATTTCCAGTGGATGGTATCGGACACGACAGGGGATGCCCTACGCGAGGTGATGAACGCCATCTCGACCAACCTGACATCCTTTTTCCGCGAAAACGATCACTTTGAATTCATGTCCAGGACCATGCTGCCGGATCTGGAACGCCGCAACGTCCGCACGGGCGGCAAGATCCGCCTTCGCGGTTGGTCGGCTGGCTGCTCCACCGGGGAAGAGGTCTATACCCTGTCCATGACTATCAGCGAACACATCAAAAAACGCGATGAATGGGACATCAAGCTCCTCGCCACCGACATCGACACCGAGGTTGTGGCGCATGGCCAGCGCGGCGTGTATGGTAAGGATCGTATTACCGGCATTCCGCCGACGCTTGTTAAGAAGTACCTGGAACCGGTCTCCGACGAGAAGGGCCGCCCCGCCTACCGGATGCGGGAAGAATTGCGGCGGATGATAACCTTCCGCCATCTTAATCTGTTTACCGATTGGCCATTCCGCAACAAGTTCAATTTCATCTTCTGCCGCAATGTCATGATCTATTTTGACAGGCCCACGCAGGAATCCTTGATCAACCGCTATTACGACAACCTCGCTCCGGGCGGGTTTTTGTTCATTGGTCATTCGGAGAGTTTGAGCGGCGTCAACCACCGCTTCGAATACGTTAAGCCGACCATTTACATGCGCAAGTCCTGAAAACGCGAATTTTCTTCACTATAAGACAAACCAGCCGTTTCTTCGAGAAACGGCTGGTTTTTGTTCCTTCCACACGATAACTGACTATTCTTTCGTACTGTATCGGCGTAAAATTTCATTGCAATCCTGGAACGCGCGTCTAAGATACAGACATCCTCTTTTCTCCTCAATTCAGGCAGCGGTTCAATCAAAATCATTGTAGTTTTGGGTGGGATGTGACTGATAGTGGCCGTCTTACAAGGAGCGAGAAATGCCAAATTACATGTATTTCTTCATTGCGGTCGTAGCCCTGGTGTTGGGCTTCATCCTCTACAGCCGAATTGTGGAACGACTTTTCGGCGCGGACGACAAGCACGACATGCCGTGCGAACGCCTGGCCGACGGCGTCGACTATGTGAAGATGCCCACCTGGAAGGTTTTCCTCATCCAGCTCCTGAACATCGCCGGCGTCGGCCCGGTCTTCGGCCCTATCATGGGCGCACTGTATGGTCCGACCGCGTTGCTGTGGATTGTGCTTGGCTCGATTTTCGCCGGCGGCGTCCACGACTACTTCTCCGGGATGCTTTCCAGTCGCTATCACGGCAGATCGACGCCTGACGTGGTCGGGTACACCCTCGGCAATATTATGAAACAGGTTATGCGCGTATTCGCCGTCGTGCTGCTGGTTCTGGTCGGCACCGTGTTCGTCTCCGCCCCCGCCGGACTCCTCACCGGTCTCACCGGCTGGAACATGACGACCTGGGTCGCCATCATCTTCCTGTACTATTTCATGGCCACCATTCTCCCCATCGACGTCATCATCGGCCGTCTGTATCCGTTGTTCGCCATCGTCCTGATAATCATGGCTGTGGGCGTCTCCGGCGGCCTGATTTTTGAAGGATACGAATTCTATAGCTGGGCCGAATGGACCAACCAGCACCCGCAGGGCCTGCCGATTTGGCCGCTCCTGTTTGTCACCATCGCCTGCGGCGCGCTGTCCGGCTTCCACGCCACCCAGTCGCCCATGATGGCTCGCTGTATGGGTAACGAGCGCCAGGGCAGGTCAATCTTCTACGGCGCCATGATTGCCGAAGGCATCATCGCCCTTATTTGGGCCACCGCCGGCATGACCTTCTACCAGAGCCCCGAAGCTCTCGCCGCCGCCGGCAACCCCGGTATGGTCGTGAACGAAATCTGCACCACCCTGCTTGGCCCTGTCGGTGGCGTGCTGGCTATCCTTGGCGTCGTGGTCTTGCCGGTTACTTCGGGCGATACCGCTTTCCGCGCCGCGCGTCTCACCATCGCCGACATTTTCGCCTACAGCCAGAAAGCTGTTCCAAGTCGCCTCCTCGTCGCTTTGCCGCTGTTCATCATTGGCGTGTCGCTGACTTTCGTTGACTTCAACATCATATGGCGTTACTTCGGCTGGTCGAACCAGACCTTGGCCACTATCGTCCTCTGGACCGCCGCGGCCTACCTGGTGAAGCGCCATTCAATCCATTGGATTGCCAGCATACCCGCGACCATCATGACAGCCATCGTCATTACCTATATTTGCATGGAGCGGATCGGCTTTAATCTGCCCTACGGCGTGTCAAATATCATCGGCATTGTCGTTGCGGTGGCCGCGCTTGGCTACTTCCTCTCACGGAAGGCGTGGTTCGATGCCAACGTCCAGCTTGAGCTGCCCTATGATGCGGTGAAGAACTAGAAGCCATACGAGCGGCGCGGGGGAAAAATCCTCCCGCGCCGCTCAGTTTTTTCCCATACTCGGCCCGGAAAACTCGCCCGGTACATCGACATAACTATTCCAGAGTACCCTCGTTTTTGTTGTTGCTTTGGCTTGTACAAAGGTTATAATGCTTGTAAAGCAACCTGTTATCGCAATGTTCAAGCGTGCCGATAGCCCTCTTGCCTGAAGCCGCGTCGAGTATAAGGAGACATGATGAGCGCAGTGGAAAGCACTACAACCCGTGGCGGTAAATACCTCACCTTCGTGCTCAATAGCGAGCAATATGGTTTGGAAATTCTCAAGGTTAAGGAAATCCTCAGTCTCCTTCCCATCACCCCCATGCCCCAGGCCCCGCATTTCGTCAAGGGCGTCATCAACCTGCGCGGCAAAGTCATTCCGGTCATCGACACCAGGCTCAAATTTGGCATGGAAGAGATCGAACACACGTCCGAGACCTGCATCATTGTCGTCGACGTCTCCGGCACCTGGATGGGGATGATCGTCGATACGGTGAAGGAAGTGATGGACATCCGCGACGACCAGATTGAAGACCCGCCGCGCTTCGGTTCCGGCTCCGACCACGAATCCATCCGTGGCTTGGGCAAGGTCGGCGATCAGGTCAAGATTCTCCTGAACATCGACAAGGTCATGGCTGACATGAACGTCACCGCCATGCCGTCTTTCGACCTCTAGTTACTTGGGTCTTTGCTAGACCATCCACCCGCGTCCGACCAACGGACGCGGGTTTTTGCGGGGAAATGCATGGGTACAGCCGTCTATATGACTTCACGCGCTCTGCTGCGCGTCGCCTTTTGGGTTGGCGGCGGGCTGGAGGTGCATGGTCAGGAAAATGTCCCGGCCAAGGGACCGCTCATCGTCGCCTGCAACCATACGTCGCACCTCGACCCGATGATCCTGGGCGCCGCGTTCGACCGGGAATTGCATTTCATGGCACGGCGCACCCTGTTCGACGTCCCCGGCTTTGCCTGGCTTATCCGCAACAACAACGCCTTTCCCCTCGACCGGGACGGTGGCGACAGCCGCGACGCTCTGCGTGCGTTTGGCGAACGGCTTGACCGGGGCTTCGCCGTTGTCATGTTCCCCGAGGGAACGCGCTCGCACAACGGTCTGGTCGGCGACATGAAGGCTGGAGTCGGCATGCTGTCGGTCCGCAATGCCGCGCCTGTGGTGCCTGTGTACATCTGGGGAAGCTACAGCGCCTGGCCGCGTGGGCAAAAGTATCCGAGGTTGAACCACCTCAAAGTCTATATCGACCCGCCGCTGGTGCCGAGCGCGGATAAAAGTTTGCGGAAGGATGAGCAACGCCGCATTACAGAAGGTGTGGGAGAGTCGCTCAAACGGGTGCAGCGCCGAGCCTGGGAAGGCGAATAAAAGATCACACATGAGCTGATCGAACGCTGGTCGATTCCTCGCCCGGTGACTGAATCGGCCGAAGCGGGGTAGAAAATTGCGGCGTAAGAATTGACGCGGTAATTTTTCCGTGTATTATGAGTTGGATCCTCATTTCTTTACTGCGTTTTTAAGTATGGGTGACCGTTCCATTGCGCTTTTCGGTCTATTTCACTTGGACCGTAAAACGCAGCAAGGTACCAGAGCTTTTCAAAGACGCTAGACAACAGGGAATCGTATGGCATCCAAAATCTTCGACTCCGCCTGGCTGGAAGACTGCCTTATCCGTCTCGCGGACTCCATCGCGTCACGGAAGGACAAGGGCTCCGGCAAGGCGCTTATCGGCCTCCGTACTCGCGGAGCCATCCTGGCCGACCGCCTCAAGGCGCTCCTGAAAGACAGGCACGGTCTCGACCTCCCCATCGGCTACCTGGACGCGACCCTTTACCGGGACGACCTCACACGTGGCGCAGGCCTCAAGCCGGTGGTGCCGTCGGAAATCGACTATGACCTCAACGATAAGGACATCATCCTCGTCGACGACGTCATCTCGACCGGCCGTTCCATCCGCGCCGCCATGGAGGCGCTGTTCGACTACGGCCGTCCCGCCAGCATATCGCTGTGCGTGATGATCGACCGTGGCGGGCGCGAACTCCCCATCCACCCCGACTACCTCGGCGTCAAAATCGAAGTATCGAAGGGCGGCTTTGTCCGACTCAAACTGCGCGAAATTGATCCGCAGGGAGACGCGGTATTTGTCGTCGGCCCCGGAGAACCGGAACCGTAATCGAACAGCAAAGACGCCGCTTTAGCGGCGTTTTTTTTAAGTATGGACGACGCTGCCGTCGTCCGGGTATGCACAGAGGAACCGCACATGCAATGGACTCGTAAACACCTGCTGGGCCTGGAGGAGCTTTCGGCCGAGGAAATCACCTTCATCCTCGACCGCGCCGATTCATTCAAGGAAATCTGCACCAGGCCGAACAAGAAAGTGCCAGCCCTTGTGGGCCGCACTATCGTCAACATGTTTTTCGAAAACTCCACCCGTACCAACATCTCGTTCCAGCTCGCCGCGCGCCGCCTTTCCGCCGACATCCTTTCCTTCTCAAAGGCCGGCACCTCGGTCGCCAAGGGCGAAACGATGATCGACACCGCCCTGAACATTGAGGCGATGGGCGTGGACGTGATGGTGCTGCGGCACGGGGCGTCGGGTGCACCGTGGAAGCTGGCCAAACACGTCAAATGCGCTGTGGTGAATGCCGGCGACGGTCAGCACGAACACCCGACCCAGGCACTCCTCGACCTCTACACCATCCGCGAGGTGCGGGGCCGCATCGCCGGCCTCACCGTCGGCATAGTCGGCGACATCGCCCACAGCCGCGTCGCCCGCTCGAACATCTGGGGCTTGACCAAGCTGGGCGCTCGGGTGCTCGCGGTCGGCCCGACCACGCTCATTCCCCGCGATATCGAAAAGATGGGCGTCGAAGTCTGCCACGACATGGATCGGGCCATCCGCGAATGCGATGTCCTGAACATGCTCCGCATTCAGTTCGAACGCCAAGGCGGCCACAATCCGTTCCCGTCGATTCGCGAGTATATCCAGATGTTCGGACTCACCAAGGAACGGCTGAAGAGCAGGCCGGATCTGGTGGTAATGCATCCGGGCCCGGTGAACCGCGGCGTCGAGTTGTCGCCGGAAGTTGCCGACGGCCCGCAGAGCGTCATCCTGCGCCAGGTCGGCAACGGCCTCGCCGTCCGGATGGCGGTGCTGCAACTCGTCGCCGGCGTGGAGTAGCGGAGCCTCGGCAACGACAAAAGCAATACCATGAGCTATCGGCAACAACAACCATAACCAACAGGATCACGACAATGTCATCCATAATAATAGCCAATGCCAAACTGCTGGACCCTTCGGAAGGGCTTGACGGACCCGGCCACGTCGGCGTCAAGGACGGGTTGATCGTTTACGTCGGCGGCGACCTCAAGGCCGCCCGCGACGCTGTCGGAGAAGGCGCGCGCGAATTGGACGCGGGCGGGCATATGCTCACCCCGGGCCTTATCGACATGCACGTCCATCTGCGTGAACCCGGCAACGAAGCCGAGGAAACCATCGCCTCCGGCGCGATGGCCGCCGTCGCCGGCGGATTCACCTCGGTCGTGTGCATGCCGAACACCGAACCGGCGGTCGACACCGAGTCCGCGATTACCTTTACGCGCCGCGAAGCCCGCCGCGCCGGCCTCGCCAACGTCTATCCCGTCGGCGCAGTCACCGCCGGCCGCAAAGGGCACGAATTGGCCGAAATGGCGCAAATGGCGCGGGGCGGGGCGGTCGCCTTTTCGGACGACGGCTCGGCCATTCCCACCGCCGGCCTGCTCCGGCGCGCACTCTCCTATTCCAAGATGCTGGGAAAGCCGATCCTTGAGCATTGCGAGGACGAATCTCTGCTCGACGGCGGCGTGATGGACGAAGGCTATATGTCCACCGCCCTCGGCCTGAAGGGTATCCCGGACGAGTGCGAGGAAATCATCGTTGCCCGCGACGTCGCCATGGCGCGTCTGACCGGCGGCCACGTGCATATCCAGCACGTATCGACGGCGAACTCGGTTGAAATCATTCGCCGCGCCAAGGAGTCGGGGATTCCGGTGACGGCAGAGGTGACGCCGCACCACCTGACCCTTACCTCGGACTGCCTGAAGGACTACGACCCGGTCTACAGGGTCGCGCCGCCGCTTCGGGCGGACGTCGACATAGCCGCCTGCCGCCAGGGCCTAAAGGACGGCACCATCGATGCCATCGCCTCGGACCACGCGCCGCAGTTGGAGGAGGAGAAGGAACTTGAATTCGCCTTCGCCCCCAACGGCATGATCGGCCTTGAAACGACAGTGGGCGTGATATCAACCGCTTTGGTGAAAAATGGCGGCTTTACGTGGGCTGAATTGCTGCCGACCATGACCAGCCGTCCGTCCGATATCCTGGACCTTGGACGGGGCCGGCTCCGCGTCGGACTTCCCGGCGACCTGACCCTTATAGATCCCGACCGCGAGTGGGTGGTCGATGTGGATAAGTTCCATTCGCGCTCCCGCAACTGCCCGTTCCGCGACTGGCCGCTGATCGGCAAAGCCATCGCCACCGTGGTTGGCGGCAGGGTGGTCTACGACGCCGACAACCGCTGCCGCGAGGTGTAGGCACGGCGGAAGGACGGCAACTTAGCAAATCATTAAGGCGACGCTTCGGCGTCGCCTTTCTCATATGTCTCTCTTCACAGGTACAGAAAAAGGGCGGCGCTCTCGGCGCCGCCCCCGTGGTGAACGGCGTTCGCCGTCCTGTATT
>JAJPXZ010000077.1 GCA_021205245.1 Planctomycetaceae bacterium | reverse complement strand
CTATTCCGCCTCTTTTTAATCATGATTTATTTCCATAATAGGGACAAAATAGAAATAGAAGAATTAAGTCCGCAATTCAAACAATTACCGGACAATACGTTATTTTCGAGAAATTTTTCGACATTGGTATTTAAGGAAAAATGGCGCAAATTGATAATTTTTGCCATGAATGACTTCCGCACTCGACTTTCTCAATCGATACGGAGCGACTACGGCGTGTTTCAGCGATTGCACTGCCTGGGAATGCCGACATGATGACGATGGGGTGTGACGCTCACAACGAAAGGAGGCGGGATAGTTTTCCGGTCTATGTTATGACGCTTTTAGCCGCAAGCTTTACCGGATCGGGCTTGCGCGCATGCTTGCATAAACTCTGTGGAGAAAACGTCAAATCCATTAAACCGGTTCGGTGAGAACGGCTCGGTGGCAAGGACGGATGAACCCAGGCAAATAAGCTCGGTTATGGCCCGACCTATACCACCGCATACGGCTATTCCCATGCCCGCGCAGCCGGCTGCGGCGTACACGCCTGGATAATTCGCCAGTTCGCCCACAGTAAAGAGCCCATCCGGTGTGTAGGTGGAGCAGCCTGCCACGTATCTGGAAATGGATTGGTCCTCCATAGCTGGGAAATATGGTTCCATGCACGTGACGCATCCTTCGAGATTAGTCCATCCGTCGGGATCCTGCGGGAAACGAAATTCGAATGATTCGGCTGGTAATTCGCGCGGATCAACCCAAACGCATTCCGGCTCGCGCCAACCGACCACAAGGCAGCCGTTTTCCGGTCTTGTATAAACGCGGGCATCCGGCAGTATGCAGATGGGTTGACGTGGCGGGAAATGTGTCGAATTATGCCCCGTTATCCAGTACTGACTGCGAACCGGAGCGCATGGAATATACGCCCCCAAACTTTTGAGCAGGAGATTGCTCCACGCACCGGCGGCGACAACCACATTCGCGGCGTGGAAAACGCCTTCCGTGGTATGGACCTCATAGCCGGTGCCTTCTGAAGGCCGTAGATCGTTCGCGGCGCAGCCGAGAACGACGTCGATGCCTGCGCTTTTCGCCGCGTTGAGATACGCGGTGGTCAGCAGGTATCCGTCGACGAAACACTCCTCGCTATAAAAGTACGCCTGGGCGATGGCTTTTGTCTCAAGCCATGGAAGCGATTCCTTGATGCGGCTCGGGTCGATCTCCCACCCTGAAACGCCGCATGCCCGCGAGGTTTCGAATGTCTTTTCGAGACCCGCGACCCCTTCCGGCGTCGATGCGGCGTGCACCGCGCCAACTTGGTACGCGCCAAGTGAATCGGGATCGCCTGCGGCGAGCGTCGTGATTTGTTTGCACGTCTCTCTGACATAGGGGATGATGTCGGGGTGCGAACGGGCGTGGGAGATCAATGTGGCGGCTTTGGCGGTTGCGCCGCAGGCTGGCCTGCCACGTTCGATGAGCAGGACCCTGGTATGTCCGGCGGCGGAGAGGGAGTAGGCAATCCCGGCGCCGGTAATGCCGCCGCCGATGATTATGGTATCGTATGCTTGGCTCGGTTTTTCCACTCTACGACTCCTCTCGCGTGCTAACGGCTGCGCCAACGCTCCGCCGCTTTCCGCGCCCTTTTCGATGACAGTTCAAAGACGCCCTTGGCCACAATATTGGCAAGGACGATAAGCACGCTCATGGCAGCCGCAGGGGCGGAATCGCCCGCGTCGTCCATGTTGACCACCGCGACGGACGCCAGTTGCAGGTCGGGTGTATACAGAAAAATGACCGCCGAGACGGTAGCCATTGCGCTGACAAAATAATAGCCCGCGATATCAATAACGGCAGGAAGGCACAATGGCAGGGTAACGCGGCGAAACATCACATAGAAAGGAACGGATAGCGATTCGGCCACCAGGTCGAACTCACGATCGATTTGCCGGAGGGCCGCGCTCGCCGTAAGAAAGCCCACTGTGTAAAAATGGACCACATTGCACACCACAAGGAGGATCATGGTACCGTAGAGTTGGGCGAGCGGATTAGGAATCTTCAGCCCCGCGACGGAAAAAGCGGTGGAATTGAAGAGAAAAATATACGCCAGCCCGATGACCAGTCCGGGAAGCGCCAACGGTATCAGCGATAGGCCGTATGCCGCTCGCCGCAGCCAAACGAGCCGTCTGGTTTTTTCCACCAGATAGGCCGTGCCGAATGTCATGACCGCGCCTACCGCCGCAGTGTAGGTTGCCAGCCGGATACTGTTCCAGAAGGCCGTATACCCGCCGCCACCGTACTCTTTGAAATTGTAATGCTTCAGAGACAGTGCAAGTTTATAGGGCCAGACATCCACCAACGAAGCAAAGACAGCGGTCAGGAAGACGGAAAGAATAACCACGGAGCCGCCTATACAGAACAGGTAACATATACAATCACGCCACGCATTCGCCTTGGGTACCAACGGCGTCGACCGGGAGGTGATAACCCCCTCCTGTCGCCGACGCAACCAGTTATCGGCGATGAAGGCGAGGAGCGTCGGCATCAGCATAATGATGGAAATGGACGCGCCAAGGTTAAAGTTCTGTTGCCCCACCACCTGCTTGTAAATATCGGTGGCCAGCACGCTGTAGTTGCCGCCCAATACCTTTGGAGCGCCGAAATCGGTGAAGACCAGCGTAAAGCAGACGAAAGCGGCGCTCATGACGCCGTACTTGACCCCCGGCAGCGTCACACTCCAGAAAATCTCCGGTCGACCTGCCCCAAGCGCTTCGGCGGCTTCGTAGAGACGCGCGTCGGAGTTGGACAGCGCCGTCATCAAAATCATGACCGATGGCGGGAAAACCAGAATCGCTTCGGCGATAATTATGCCGGTCGCTCCGTAGAGTCCGATATCGACGCCAAGCCATGGCAGAAGGCCAAAGAAACCGGTTGTGACGATGCCCTTCCTCCCGAACAGGTAGATGAGGGAAATACCCATCAGCATGGTCGGGGCGAAGAGGGGCAGCATGGCTATATGACGGAAAAAAGGTTTGCCCCGTATCGGCGTTCTGGTCATGGCGTAGGCAAAGATGAACGCCGGCGGCAGAGCAACCAGCGTCGACATAAAAGAGACGTACAGGCTATGGTACAGTCCGGTCGCCAGGGAGGAGGCGGTGAAAAACCGGACGAAGTTTGCCATGCCGGCGAAATTGCCCTGACTGTCTGTCAGACATTTAACGAAGAGTTCGCCGAGCGGTAGAATCAATCCCGCCGTCATGAACAATAACGAGCCAAGCAGGAGAAAGGCTTGTATCAGGCGGTCGCTTGGAAAGTACTGTCGTGACGGTACGGCTATCATGAACGGACTCCGGAGCCGGAGGCACCGCTTTGGGCATCTTCGACAAAAGAGACCAGTCGGTCACTTGGCAATCTTACTTTGACGGTGTCTCCTCCTTGGATACCGAGCTGGGAGACGCGCAACGGAGGGATAAGCGCTTCCATGCGTATGGACCCTGTTCCGTCATTTGAGAATACCGTTAGACCAATGCAGTAGCCTGTCCCCCTGAATTCCATATCGGCAACCGTTGCGATGATGGTGTTTTCTCCCGGGAATGAATCGCGCGTAACCTGGACGTCCTCCGGGCGGATGGCGAGCGTGGCCTTGAGACAGTCCGCCTCCAGAGCTTTGGGTAACCGTAGGGTAAGACCGCCGAAGCGCGCTTTGTCACCGTCCACGCGCCAACCCGGAAGGAAGTTCATGGCTCCAATGAAGTCGGCCACGAACTGCGTCGACGGCAGGCGATAGATTTCCTCGGGGCTGGCGAACTGGGCCAGAAGGCCCTTATGCATAATGACCACCCGATCGGACATGGTGAGCGCCTCTTCCTGATCGTGCGTCACCATGATGGCGGTAATGCCGAACTGCCGCTGAACCCGCCTAATTTCCTTCCGGAGCGATAACCTCACCTTGGCGTCGAGGGCGGAGAGGGGCTCGTCCAGGAGCTGGATCGACGGTTCGGGCGCCAACGCCCGGGCGAGGGCGACCCGTTGCTGCTGGCCGCCGGAAAGTTGTGCGGGATACTTTCCGGCGCTGTCGGCAAGACTGACGGTATCCAAGAGTGCCAACGCCTTGCGCTCGGCATATGAACTGCCGAGATCGTTTCTCCTGACACCGAATTTGACGTTTTGCAAGGCGGTTAGATTGGGAAAAAGTGCGTAGGATTGAAACACAATGCCTATGCCCCGTCCGGCAGTGGGTACCCGAGTCATATCTTCGCCGCCGATGACGACATGGCCCGTATCCGGCATTTCGAGGCCCGCGATTATGCGCAGCAACGTCGTCTTTCCACAGCCGGAAGGGCCAAGAATACAGACGAACTCACCTTTAGCCACCTGCAAGGACACATCGGTCAGAACCGGCGTCTTACCGAACCGCTTCGATACATTCTCAACCCGCAGGCCGGATGCCCGCACGGTTTGATCAGAGCCGTCTGCGGCATTATGATCTGATTTCTCCTCGATGGTCGCCGTCATCATTTACCTGCTTTCGCTTTTGCCGTCGTACCGCCGGCTCCACTCGATCAAAATCGAATCACGCGCTTCCGAAGCGGCCTCGAGATCATTCTTGATAATCAAACTCTTCGGATCAGCCGGGTAGCCTTCCGGAGGCGGCATGCCGGTGTCAACGGAGGTAATGGGATAAATGTCCGCATAGAGGCGCATCACGTCATCGGATATGGCAAAATCGAGGAACGTTTTTGCCGCTTCCGTAATGGTATCCTTCTTGACCAATGCGTTTGCTTCAAGATCCCACCCCGCCCCTTCGGCAGGCCAGACGGTTTCGACCGGCTCACCCTTCGCCTTTTGTTTCAGACCGCGATAACCGAAAGAGATGCCAATGACGCATTCCCCCTGCCCGGCCATTTTGGCAGGCTTGGAACCGGAATGGGTGTACTGCATGATATTGGCGTCGAGACGATCGAGATATTCCCACCCCTTCTGCTCACCCATTATTTGCATAATCCCCGAGACGGTGAGGTATCCTGTTCCCGAGCTTGCCGGATTAGCCATGGTGATAAGGCCCTTGTACTCGGGCTTAATGAGGTCGGCATACGATTGCGGCATCGGTAAACCACGTTCACGTAATTCGATGGTGTTGACAATGAATCCTGTCTCCCAGGCTTTGATGCCCACCCATGACGGTATTGACGACGAATCCCGGAACATGCCGTCCACCTTCTCCAAGCCGGCGGGCGCGTAGGGCTCCAACATGCCTTCGTGCCGAGCTTTTATAAGGCTGGTCGCGGCTAGTCCCCAAATGACGTCCGCTTGCGGGTTGTTTTTTTCAGCAAGGAACTTGGCTGTCACAATACCGGTGGAATCACGGACAACCTTCACGTCGATATCGGGGTGAAGCTGACGGAATAACTCCAGATAGGTGGGATATTCGTCGTCTTCGAGTGCCGTGTAAACAACGATGGTTTCGCCCGCGTGAAGCACGGGAGCGTAAGCTGCTGCGAGAAATCCAAGCGCCACGAGGATGAGCATGATTCGTTTCATTGTGTACCCTTCATCAAGAGTGATAATTACCGGAAAGAGATGGCTGTTGCGATCGCCGGGACTGTAGCGGGAGTTCTATTGTAAATCGATTCGTTCCGCCTAAGTGGTGGTCCGCCGGGGATTTTTCCGAGCGCGCGCTTCGCCCCGAATGTCTCCACCATGGGGAGTAGGTCAGATACCGACTCGATAACGGCATCGGCACCGGCACCGAGCATGGCTTCGGCGGCGGCTCTCAGCAGATCGCTTAACTCGTCTTGCGGCAACGCGTCCACCTGCTGCTTGGACAGTCCGGTCATATTACCGGTTCGGCTGACGCCGACGCTCCACACTCCGGCATTGATGCCAGCCTCAACGTCCGCCATGGTGTCACCCACATTGACGACGCCGGCTGCGGGATAGACGTCGAGAGCTTCCATGCACCGGTAAATCATCCATGGACGCGGGCGGCCTGCCGCGACGTCGGCCGCGCAACAGGTAAAATCAAACACCACGTTCTGCCCGGCCAGAAGGTCGAGAACCAGATCGGTCATGGCGTTATTGTATCCCGTGGTGGCTGCGGTTTTGATGCCCATTGATCGCAATGAGGTCAACGTCTCCGCCGCGCCGGGAATGGCTTCGGAGAATCGCGGCAATGCTTCAAGCTGCAAGGGGAGAAATTCCTCGAACAGCATGTCAAGGTCACCGGCGTTCCACCTACCGCCATGCACCCAGGTCCATTGTTCGTCGATTTCGGGCATGGCCAGCATTTCCGCAATATGGTCGCGCTTGTGTTTTCCCATGGGAATTCGGGCCTGCTTCTCGGTGGCGGTGATGCCGTGGCGGGCGAACAATTCGCAAAACGCGCCGGCCGGCGCGCAACTGCCGTGGTCGACAACCGTTCCCGCTAAATCGAATACCACCAGTTCAACTCCACGTTGGATTATGCGATGCAGCCACAGGGAATACCGGCTGCCTTCAGTTCGATGCCCATTGCCGCAAGAACCCTGCGCATAGCGGCCGTCAGGGAGAGAATGTCCGCTGCGGCAATCCGGCCGATATTGCCGACCCGAAACACGTCCGCATCGCCGACCTTGCCGGGATAGATGACGAAACCCTCATCTCGCAGGCGATCGTAAAACGATGAAAATGAAAACAGCGGGTGGCTCGGATAAAGATAAGATGTGATAATCCACCCTTGTTCATCTTCGGGAAGATATTCTTGGAAGCCGATTTCCCGCATTTCGCGGCGCAGCAGTTTGTTGTTCTCCTTGTACCGGTTCATCCTCCCGACGCATCCTCCTTCGGATTCATGCTCGATCAGCGCCTGATGGAACGCGAGGATTGCGTGCGTGGGCGGTGTAAAACGAAATTGCCCGTTCCGCCGCATGTCCATGTACTGGGCGTAAAGGTCCAGACAAAGGCTCCGCGCGTTGCCTTCGCATCGCTGTAGCGCCTCTTTCCTGGCAATAACGAACGAAAATCCGGGAACGCCTTCGATACACTTGTTGGCCGACGAAATGAGCCAGTCGATGCCCCATTCCTCAACTGCTATCGGCGCGGCGCCAAAGCTTGACATGGCATCGACTATGTACGACCGGCCATGGTCGCTGACGGTTTTTCCGATTGCCCCTATAGGATTGAAGATCCCGGAGGTGGTTTCGCAATGCACTACCGCGACGTGGGTCAGGGTTTTGTCCTGCGTCAGAATTCTATCGATGTCATCCGGATTGGCCGGCGTGTTTTCGGCGTATTGCAGAACGTGATGTTCAACCGACATCGCTTTGGCCATCTCCGCCATTCGCCTGCCGTAGGCTCCGTTGGCGACGACCAGGAACTTACCGGACCGTGGCACCGCCGTTTGGAGAGTCGCCTCCACGCCCATACTGCCGCATCCCTGCATAAGAACGACTTCATAATCGTCGGCCGGAACCTCCGCCAGCGTCAACAGCTTGGTCCGGATTTCCCGCACCAGTTCCAGAAATCGATCATCGCGCGCTCCCAAATCACGAAGCATCGCCTGTTTTACCGTTGGGCTGGTGGTCAAAGGACCGGGCGTGAACAGGATGTGATCCCTCCACCCGATGGTATCGTGCATCAAAGACTCCTTCCGCAACATTGTTATGGTTTCGATGGCAGGGTTTTAGTTCAAGAATGTTAAATTTTTGTGAGGAAACCGTGTGTAATTGGTTATTCTCGCCGACTTCAATCTCCCGGCTCCGTGTAAAAGCAAGCGAAAAAAGAACGCAATTCTTATAAAGCCCTAACCTGGATGCGCTATCATGCGCGAACCAACGGAACAATCTTTTACTAGAGAGGAATCACCATGACAACATCCATAGGAAAAGCCCAAGACTTCCGTCATAAATCGTCTACTTCGTTCGGCGCGAGCTGGGAGGGAACCTCCGGACGCGGCTCTGCTTGGCCCCGCAGAAGCCCATGCCTGTATGCCGACCGGTCCAAAGGTTTCATGGGCAGCGTTCCGGCCAGTGGCATGGCTGCTGGAGAACCCCAAAAAACGGCGTGCGAATTTAGAGACCAATCCGCCGCCATGGGCATGAAAGTCACCGTTTTCACAAGCATTCAGGAGATTATGTTCCTTGCCGGGGACTGGAGAAAAGACGCGCTGATGTGGCGGCGTATGCTTAGTTACCGTTCGAGCGACGCACGGCCAAACGCATTTGAGAGAATGAAAGGTGTCCCTCGCCACGCACGGCCCGTCGACGGAATTTACCTATGAATCAACGGCTCATTATTATCATGTTGGACGGGTTCGGCTGGGACTATTGGGAACAATCGGAAATGCCCAACCTGAAAGCTATGGCGGCGCAAGGATTCGTCAAAAAGGGCGAGGCGGTATTCCCGACGCTGACCAACGCCAATAATGTTTCCATAGCGTGTGGCTGCGCGCCGATTCACCATGGCATCGTCGCCAACTGCCAGTTCGATACCACAGCCAAAACGCTGGCGTACGTGGAATCGGCCGACGCCCTCCATACCCAAACGATTTTCCACAAAGCTGCCGCCCACCGAATTACGGGAGCGTTGTTTACCGCCAAAAGTAAGACTATGAGCATTCTGGGAGATGGTGCCACAGTTGGCTTATCGCCAAGTGGAAGAAACGATTTGGTCGGCGAGACGTCGCACCGGCCGCCGTCCGTATATTCGGCCGAAATAAACTACTGGCTGTTTGAATCCCTCTTTCCAGCCCTTAATAAACGGAAAGACATCGGCCTGTATTATATCCATACCACCGATTTTCCCATGCATTTCTGGGGGCCGGAGGAACGGGAATCGCTGGACCATATGCGGAAGATCGACGCGCTTATCGGCGAGGCGGTTAAACTTGCCCCCGATGCCGCCTTCCTGGTGACGGCCGATCACGGCATGGGAAAGAAACGGCAGTGTGTGAACCTGGACAAGATTTGCAAAAAGAATGGCGCCGCCCTCGAGCGGACGGTTTCACCCGTCGCCAATCGCCTGATGGCGCATCATGGAGGCTATGGAGGGGTATCGTATATATACCTTAAAGACCGAAATGATGGAGATGCTGTTCAGTCAATCCTGCAAGCCATCGGCGGCGTCGAAGACGTTCTTCACGGATACGAGGCGGCGCAACGATTCGAATTGCCGGCGGAATTGCTGGGCGACCTTGTCGTTCTCGCCGATCGCCATACGGTCTTCGGGAACTCGGACGACGAATTCGAGGATCTGCCTCGCGATTATAGAGGTCACGGTTCCCTTCACGAAATCGAAGTCCCCTTAATCGCGTATAATATCAAGGGCGGTTTTGAGCGGTTCAGCCAGGCACGTAAAAATTACCACTTGACCCAATTACTTTTCAATCAACCCGGGTCTTAGCGTCCACAATAATACCACCGTAAACACCACTCCTCGTATTCAGCTATCGGTAATAAGTAAAGCGGGAAGAGGAAGCCTCCTCCTCCCGCTCTCGCATGTAGAGCTTCGATTGTTTTCGGAGTGATTGTGTCGAGGAAGTTTTAGCCTCCTTTTGAACAAACTACTCCCCCCGCTCCTCTGCCTCACTTTTACCTGACAGGCCCGATCGTAATTCAGTCACCGCCTGACCGAGCGACCGCGCTATGCCGGGCAGGCGTTTTCCAAACAATAGCAAAGCGACTAGACCAATTATCACCCACTCCAAACCACCGGGCATCCCGGCGAAGGCTAATGGTAATGACATGTGCATCTCCCTCGTTCGTATGAATTCGCAGTGCGGTTGCTCCCCCAAATTCCTGACTTGCCGACAGAGCTCGATCTACACAGGTTGAACCAGCGAGTGAACCAGCGCACGCATATTCTCCCAACCCTGGGTGTATGCCTGTTTCAGCCGCATATCG
>JAJPXZ010000129.1:1326-9862 GCA_021205245.1 Planctomycetaceae bacterium | reverse complement strand
CCTGGAAGGTGGCGGACGCACGAACGGTTACCGTCTCGGAGACGGTCTCGTAGACGGCGGGCTTCTGGATCAAGCACCAGGACATTCCGGTGGGGGCGGGCGGCATGGGCTCGCCTTCGCGGAACGAGACTTCGTCGCCAGGAGTGGCGGCGAAAGTCATACCCGTCATGGCTACTGCCATAATAGCGGATAAAAACAGACCTTTACGCATACTCTCCTCCTTCAAATAACAAAGCAAAAAAAACTCGCTTACAGAACCTAGCGTTTAAAACCACCGATGTTCACCCTTTTTTACCCTTCATCAGGCAGTTTCGCCCATCCCAACGGATAGACCGCTCCAAGTATTTCACATTCTTTGGTCCATTATGTCAAGAAGAAAATTTCCGAATCGCCGCCCCCCGGAGGTCCTCATCCCGGGGGAGGAGAGGCCCGTTTCTGGAGCGACAACCCTTATCATCCTGATAAAAGCTTTATCGGCCATTAGTTGCAGTAGAAGTTGGCTTCTCGATACACCAACTCTAATCGTGCCGGCTCACCGTGGCGCTAAATGTCGGCCCTTAAGCCTCTTCCTTCAGATTATCGACACTATTTCCAATTAACTTTGGTCCCTCGCAGGTATTTTTGTAATAATCGCATTAAATTGTTTAAACCTGCTGCATTGTGCCGTGGTCCGTCGACGGGGGAGGTCTGCCCCAAGCTGACATTATACCCTCCCCCGACCGGAATTGGACCGATAAAATTCCACGATTTTTTCTTTCCCCGGCCGGGGGGTTATCGCTATAAATAAGACAGTCCACTACGGCAAAATTTACGTAAAGTTTTGCCATAACACGAAAGAGGAGTTGTACATGCGTAAGAATCTTATGCCAAACATCGACTGGGTCGGAGCTGTGGATTGGAATGTCCGCGACTTCCACTCGTATAATACCGAACGGGGAGCGACCTATAATGCCTACCTGATCCGCGACGAAGACAACACCCTTATCGATACCGTCAAGGGTCCGTTTTTCGAAAGTTACTATCGTCAGGTGGTTGAACTCGCCGACCCCGCTTCCATAAAGTACCTTATCGTCAACCACGCCGAGCCGGACCACTCGTCCGCCCTGCCGCAGGCGGTCAAGGCATTCCCGAATGCCAAGATCGTCACCAACAAGAAGTGCCGCGATACCGTCCAGAAGTACTTTGGCGGTGCGGATTGGAACTGGCAGGAGGTCAAGACCGGCGACTCGATCAAAATCGGCAGCCGCACCCTTCAGTTCATCGAGACGCCGATGGTGCACTGGCCCGATTCCATGTTCACCTATGTGCCGGAGGACGAACTTCTCTTCTCCATGGACGCCTTCGGCCAGCACGTCGCCTCCGCCGCCCGCTTCGACGACGAAATCGACCTCGACATCATTATGGACGAGGCCAAGACCTATTATGCCAACATCGTCGTTCCCCACAGTAAAGCGGTGAAACGCACCCTCGACGCCGCCGCCGGGCTGTCCATCAAGATGATTGCCCCGTCGCACGGCGTTATTTGGCGGAAGCACCTTGACTCCATCCTCGGGGCCTACAGCAAATGGGCCACAGGGAAAGTGCGGGCCAAAGTCGCTGTCTTCTACGACTCGATGTGGGAATCGACCGGCAAGATCGCCGAAGCCATCACCCAGGGCGCTGACATGGACGGCGTCGCCACCGTCATGATGCATGTCCGCCACAACAGCCTGACCCGCATCGCCACCGAGTTCCTGGACACGGCCGCCTTCGCCTTCGGCTCGTCCACCCTCAACAACCTGATGATGCCGGCCGCGTCGGCCGCCCTCGTCTACATGCGCGGCATGAATGTGCAGAACCGCACCGGCTTCGCCTTCGGCTCCTACGGCTGGGGCGCGAAAGGCGGCGCGGATCAGGTCGAGGAATACATGAAGGCCGCCGGCTGGACCCTGAACCGTCCGGTCCTGAAATGCTCGTACCGCCCGACCCAGCAAATCCTCGACGAAGCCGCCGAAGCCGGGCGCGAACTCGCCCGCATCGCGTTGGAGGTTGCCGAGAAGCAGGGATAAGTGCAAACGTTTATAGTGACCGTTATCGCCCCGCGCCGTTTGGTTCGGGGCGTTTTTGGTTTCACACGGTGATCCTCACCATAACGTCACGCCGGGGTGACGATTGGGGGTTGGTGGGACGGAAGATTTACGAAAGGAGATCCACCAGCACCTTGATGAGGAGCATGGTGATCACCACGATAATCATGGGCCGGATGATGCGGGAGCCGTTCTTGATAGCCAGGCGCGTGCCGGTCAAACTGCCAAGAATGAAACATGCCGCGCAGGGCGCGCCTATGCGGTAATCGATATGGCCCGAGCCGATGAAGGTGAAGACGGCGGCAATGTTGGAGGCGAAGTTGACGATCTTGGTATTGCCGCAGGCGGTGAGCAGGTCAAGCCCGAGCACGGTCGTAAAAGCGATAATGAGGAAGGTACCGGTGCCAGGCCCGAAAAAGCCGTCGTAGCCGCCAATCACAAACCCGACGAGAAATGCCAACAGCCGCAGCCGCCTTTCCGGGAGCTCCCGTGGCGACGTACCGAAATCGCGTCTGAAAAGGACAAACGCAGCCACCAGCGGAATCGCGAGGAGAAGAATCCACGCCAGCGTCGTTTCATCCACCAACAGGACCAGCTTTGCGCCGAGCGCCGACCCAATGACCGCACCGGTGAAGGACAACAGGGCGGCGTCCCACTTCACGTGGCCGCCCCGGACAAACATCCCGGCCGAAATGCCTGTCCCGATAAAGGCGGAGAACTTGTTTGTCGCGACGGCGATATGGGGCGGCAGGCCAACGGCGAGGTAGCCGCTCAGCGATATCAGGCCGCCGCCGCCTGCTATGGCGTCGATAAACCCGGCCAAAAACAGGAGCGGATAAATGACCCACATGGCTAGAGGTCGATCTGGAGCAGGTGCTTGGCCAGAAGGCCGATAGCAAAGGAGATAACCGCCACGCCGAGGCTGATAGCCGCCATCTCGAAGAAGCGCGGCCAGAAGGGCGTTTTCCGCGCCACAGCGATGTAGTAGTTGAAGAAGAAGATTATGCACACCACCACCGCCAGCATGGTGATGAGGGCGGCGAGATAGCGGTCGTCCGGGAGGATGAGATACGGCAGGACCAACAACACCACAGTAACGAGATAGGCGACGCCGGTGTAGAGACTGGAGCGGAAGGCATCGTCCTTGCCGTCGGCACGCTCGGCCAGGTAATTGGACGCGGCCATGGACAGGGTTGCCGAGACGCCGGTAATGATGCCGGCCATGGCGACGATGCGGTTGTCCTGCAGGGCGAAGGTGAGGCCGGCTATAGTGCCGGTGAGTTCGACCAGGGCGTCGTTGAGGCCAAGGACCATCGCGCCGACGTAATGGAGCCGTTCCTCGTCCAGCATCTCGTGCAGCTCGGCTTCGTGCTGTTCTTCGTCTGTAATAATAGCGCGCATCTCGGGGATTTCATCCACCAGGCTGTGGTAATCGCCGGCGGTGAGGGTCTCCGCCTTTTCCATGATCTGGACGACAAAGGTAAACCCCAGCAGCCAGGAGAGGAAGGCGTACCAGGCGGCCCGGATATGGCTGGGCGCGACATCGACGCCGCTGTACTGGCGGAACATGACGGCGTGCTTTTTCTCCTCGGCCGACATGCGCAGCAGGACCGAGCGGTTCGGATCTTTTTCGCGTGCGGCCATGCGGGCGTAAACGATGGCGCTCGTCAATTCATCGCGCTGGTAGCGAATGAGACGCTCCCTGACGGTTTTGCTGGCGTTTTTGTTGATCATGATTTTTCCCTGTCCGGACGGGCCGAACTTATTGTCCCGCTGACGGCCGCTTACGCAACCGTTTCGTCACCGCCCGGTCCAATGCGTTGGCGAATCTGCCCCGATCGGTCTCTCCGTAACCGGAAGGGCCTGGGGTCTGCACGCCGGTGGAGCGGAGGTGATCCATCAGGTTGCGGGTTGCGAGTCGGTCGCCAATTGTTGTCTCGGTCCACTCGCCGCCCCGGGGGTCGAGGGCAAAAATCTTTTTCGCGACCAACCGCGCCGCCAGCGGCACGTCGGCGGTGACGGCGATGTCGTCGCCGGTCGATTCCTCGACAATAAGGTCGTCCGCCTTGTCGTCGCCGCCCGGCACGATACGGAACTCGAGGCATTCGCGTTCGGGCAAATACTGCGGTTGGTTGGCGACAAACACCGCTTTGACGTTGCAGCGCAGGGCCGTCCTGATGACCAGCTCCCGCACCTCGCGCGGGCAGGCGTCCGCGTCCACCCAGATTCTGAAATCCATTCGGGCGTTCCTTGATTTACATGGCGCGAAACAAATGGCGGAGGCGTGTTCACAACGCCTCCGCCTCATAGTTTAGTAGTCTGTCACCATTTGCGCTAATTTCCACCCAAACGTCACCCCGGCGTCAAAACGTCCATCAGCGGATAAAACGGGCTGTTCGGCCGGGGTCCACGCCCCGAACAGCCAATACATAAATCACGCCAACCGTATGAGTTCGGTTCCTTCGCTGTCCATCCCATGGACCCCGGCCGAACAGCCCGCTTGCCTCGCTGGTGGAGGTCTGCACGCCGGGGTGACGAAGGAGTGGATCGCGGCGAATTTGGTATAAAGGCGCGTCTTCCGGATTGCGAAAGTGAACTACAGCAACAACCCCATCGCCGCTGTCGCGATCAGCTCCTGGTTGCCGCTCTCGTTCGAAGGCTTGATGACGCAGGCGTCGACGCCGTTGCCGGGAGCCATGACCACATCCACCTTTTCGCTGTTGGCGGTGCAGATGACGAAGAAACAGGGCATGAATTTCTGGGTGATCTTGAGATCGTGGCAGAACTCGATGCCGTTCTTCCCCTCCATTTCAAGATCGCTGATGATGATGCGCGGCTTCTCGGCCAGGGCGACCCGGGTGCCTTCGTCCGGGTTCATGGCCACATGGACCATAAAACCGTGATCTTCAAGAAGCTTCTTCAGGTAGTCCTGCTGGTAATTGGAGTCGGAGACGACCAGCGCGGTCCGGTGTTGCGCCGACAACGGCGTGGACATCAGGAAGGCGATTAGTTTGCGGGTCGAGGCCATATGCATCTTCATGACCTTGAACTCGTGCTCCATCTCGGCGATTTCTTCGGCGCGGTTGTTCTCCATGTCGACTTCGTAACGGAACCGCGACGGGCCGTTGATGGCCCGCTCGATATAGTTGTCCAGGGAATCAAGGTTCAGGGGCCGCTGGAGAATGGCTGCCGCGCCCTCGTTGACCGCCATAAGGACATGTGACAAGGGGGCGTCCTCCGGCAGGACAAAAATGAACCGGGGAATGCGGGCATGGTCGGTGGCGGCCTGGAGCATCTTGACGCTGAAGGCGTCTTCGACCAGATAATCGACAATGGCGACCTGGGCCTTTTCCTCCACCATCTGCTGGGCGACAGCCTTGGGATTGTCTTCCGGCGTGGCGGGGGGGAGAGCCTTGACTGTATGACGTTTCAAACGCAGCGCCGAACAGATGTTCTCCTGATCCTCGGCGTTGGCGAGGCTGACGATGATCTTCGGCATGAGCTACTCCATTATGAGATTTTCAAACATATCCACCGAGTAGTAGCGCTGCAGTTGGTTCTTGAAGAACCGGTTGATGTCCTCCAGCGGCAGCTTGGAGGCGAACATAATCTTCATCTTGTCCTTGACGATGCCCTGCTCGATGCGTTCCAGGGACGGCACCGAATCGATGATGTCGGCGATCATGGTCAGGCGGCGGATAATCAGGTAGGCGATGAGGGACGAATCCTGGAACGACGGCTTCAACTGGATCATCGACTGGAAGACGTTGGTGTCGGGGGTAGACATCTTGGCGTGGAACAGAAGCGTGCCAAGGGGCGACATGCGGAACACGCCGTCGTCCTGGGCGTCCTCCTCCTCCTTTTTGCGGATGATGGTGTCACGGCGGCGGTAGCGGTCGAGCGTGGCCAGGAGATCCTTGTCCGTCACCTCGTAGCCCTTGCCGGAGCGAATCGCCGCCAGGCCGCCCTCAAGGTTCTTCACCGCGTCCAGCAGCAGATCGATGATCTCCTGCGAGACATCCAGGGTCTTTTCGCGGATCTGGTCCAGGACCGACTCGACGTGGTGGACAAACGCCCCCACGTTGGTGAAGCCGGTCATCATGAAGTTGCCCGTGATGGAGTGGAAATGGCGGAAGATGGTGTTGACGCGGGTGGTGCTCTCCGGCTCTTTTTCGAGCTGGAAGATGTCTTCGTTGAGTTCGTTCAGAATATCGCGGATTTCGACAAAGAACTGCTCGGCCAATCCCTCGTCCATCTCGGGCGCGGGCGGCGCCTGACGCGCGCCTGGCTGGTCGTCCTTCTGGTCGGCCGCCGCCGGAATGACCGCTGTCCCGCCCCGGGCGGGTGACGCGGGAGCAGCCGCATCGGCCGAGGACGAGGCGAAGTCGTCGCCCATCGGGATGGCGGACGAGGTGGTGTAGGAGTCCTGGTCGAGGCCGGTGCCGCTGGCCATGCCGACCAGTTCGAACGGCTCGATAATCATGCCCAATTGGCTGCCGCCAAGAATGGTGGTGCCGGAGATGCCGCCGGCGTGGAATCCATCGGGAAGCGGGATTAAGACCAGCTTTTGCGGGCGGATAAACTCGGAGACCTTGCAGGCGATACGGCCGTTCTTCGCCTCGATGATGATAATCGGCACGGCGTCGGCTTCGGGATCGGCTTCGAGCGGCGTGCCGGTCAGGAGCTGGAGCAAATCGTGGAGGGGCAGAATGGAATCCAGGTACTTGATGTTTTCGGTCCTGCCCATCGTGGTGTGGATCTCATTGTGGCGGATGGACTGGGTGGCGACGACATTGCCGACCGGGACGGCGAAATAGCCGTAACCGGCGCGGATGATGACGGCGTCCGTGATGTTGACAGCCGACAACTGCGGAATCTTGTAGGTGAATTCCGACCCCTTGCCTTTTTCCGTCTCGATGGTGATTTCGCCGCCCATGGACTCGACCGTCGACTTGACAACGTCCATGCCGACGCCACGGCCGGAGATCTCCGTCGCCTCGCGGGCGGTTGAGAATCCGGGGTTCATAATCATCTGGCGGCATTCTTCGGCCGACAATTGCGAACCGGATTGGGTAAAGCCCTTTTCCACCGCGATCTGGCGGATGAGGTCCAGGTCCAGGCCCTTGCCGTCGTCCCTGACCGAGACGTAGGTAAAGCCCTCTTTCTTGTAGGCGGAGAGGGTGAGGTTGCCGGTGGGGTTTTTGCCCGCGTGCTGCCGTTCGAGCGGATCTTCGAGGCCGTGGTCGATGGCGTTACGAATCTGGTGCGCCAGCGGCTCGTACAAGCGCTCGGCGACGGTCTTGTCCACCAACGTGTCTTCGCCGACGATCTCGAAATTGACCTGGCGGCCGCGCTTTTTGGCAATGTCACGGACCAAACGGCGGAAGCGCAGGAAGGTCTCCTTGATGGGGACCATGCGGATGTCCATGACCAGATGGTGGAGGTCGGAGGAGATGCGGTTCGTGGACATGGCCGCAAGCTTGACCATCTCCATCGTTTCCTTGTCCACCTCTTCCTCGACGTTGTTGAGGTGGCGCTGGAGAATGGAAATGTTGGATGCGGCGATGATTATCTCGCCCGTCAGACCGAGGAGCGTGTCGAGATGGGAAATCTTGACCGGCATCCGGTCGATTTCGCCCGTCTTGGCGTCGGTCTTCGGATCGGCTTTGGGTTCGGCGGCTTGCACGTTACCAGTCATGGTCGAATATCCTCGCGAGAACGGTCTTGACCATCTCCATGGACGGCGGCTTGATGATATAGTCGTCGGCGCCGAGGTGCAGGGCCCGGAAGATGTATTTGGAGTCGTCGTGGGTCGAGATGATGACGACAGGCAGGCGGCGGTACTCCGGCGTGTTGCGTAACGCTTCAGTCAGTTCGAAGCCGTCCATTTCGGGCATCACCAGGTCGGAGATGACCATGTCGAACGTGCTCTTCTTGAGCGCGGCCAGAGCCTCGAGGCCATTTTCCGCCTCTTGGGCCGACATCCCCAGCGCGACGATGATATCCTTGATGGCGCGGCGCACGGCAGGGTAATCATCGACGATGAGAATCGATTTCCCCTTCCAGGGCGAAGCTTCACTGGCGGACATCGGAACCCTTTCCGGACGAGATTTACGGTGGGGCAAAAATACAACATGTGTCAGAGCAAATTTGGTCGTAAGATATCGCTATGCAAAACATTATATACGGTTGTCGGATGATGTCCAACTAGTTTTCCCGATATGTTCAATCACCGCACCGATTTTGGATAAAAGTTGAGAGGGTTGAACCGGGCTGGAAAGACCGATTGGTTTTATGGATGTTATCTTCCCAGGTTTTGCAGCTTGGCCGCGGCGGCTTTCGCATCGGGGCTGCCGGCCGGTTCAATCTGCAAAAATTCCTCCAGATAGTTCCGTGCCGAGGTGGTGTGTTTGGCCATGAGCGTCTGCGACTCCACCGTCGGTGTCATGCGGTATTCGCGGGTATAGAAT
>JAJPXZ010000129.1:0-1300 GCA_021205245.1 Planctomycetaceae bacterium | reverse complement strand
GTTTTCGTGGAAGGTGGCGAGATTATACACAATCGCCGCGTATTCCGCCCCCGGCTTCATGTCCAATTGCTGCGCCTGGATAAGGGCAAGAGCGCGGGCGCGCTCCAAGGCCTCCTCGGCCGAAGCGAACTCGCGCAGGTTGATCCGTACCAGCCCAAGGGTATTCCAGGCCGCTATATAATTCTTGTCGAGCTCTACCGCCCGCTCGAGATCCCGCGACGCCGGGCCGAACAAGCCCTCGGCGCGATTGAGAACGCCCCGGATGTAATGGAGTTGTGAATTATCGGGCGCGGCGGCGATGCCTTCGTCCAGCAACTGCCTGAGGGCGTTCATTTCGGCTGGCGGGTAGGACGGCGCTTCGGTGAAGAACCCCGTGGACTGGGGGATGCGGCGGTTGATCCGTTCCCACGTCGTTGAGGCGAGATACTGGATAGCTTCGCCCTTTTGGGAATTGAAACGGTATTCCTTGGTGAGGAAGCCGGTCTCCTGGCGCGCCTGGGCGTCGGCCTGGGTGGCGATGTCGACTACCGGCAGGACCAGGGAGCGTACCTTTTCGTAGTCGGCGACGGGATCAAACTCCTCGCTTTCGATAAGGTGGCGCGTTTGGGTCAGGAGCTTGTCAAGTGGCGTCAGGACCATGTCGTAGCTGGCGGGGCGGCGCTCGCCTGGCTGACGCTCCCGTACCGCCTGCAGGGCGCGGGTGGCTTCCGCGACCAGCGCGCCGGTATCGTCCGGGGTGTCGAAAAAATTAAACGGGGCGAGAATCCCGAACGACCGCAGGCCGGCCACGACAACGAGGCCGAGGACCAGAGTGACAACCAGCGTGATGAGGAACCTGGAAAATTTAAACGTCATGGCTTGTGCTTTCCGCTGTCCAGCGTCACGACCAGAGGTTTCATAACCCCCTTATACCCTTCAGCCCCCCGGCCACGAAAAATGGACGCTGGCGTCAGCGTCCATTATAGCGGATCCAAAAGGTGGAATTCCAATTTTAAAATTTCGCGCCCAGCGCCGTAAACGGACTCGGCACCCAATCGCTCGCGCTGCGGGTCGGCGACGCGATGGGAGCCAGGGCTCGTTGCGCTTCGGACGAATGCAACGACGAGGTCCGCAATGACTCGAAGGTTTGGCCAACGCGGCTGCTCATCATCACCCCGTTGGGGGCGGAGTTGACAGCAGGCGCAGGCGTGGCGACGCGCTGATAGCGGACCGGCTCGAGTTCGGGAATCGGGGCGGCATAGTGATTCGCGGCCGGCATCACCAGATCGCGGTCGTTGGCGGGCGGGAGGGGGGCGGCGGG
>JAJPXZ010000146.1 GCA_021205245.1 Planctomycetaceae bacterium | reverse complement strand
CTGCCCCCGTCACGCCCCCCCGCCCCGGTGGGCCCCGCCCGCCCGCTCCCTCACTACACGGTCCCCCCCCGGGCCCCCCCCCCTAACCGCCCGTTTTTTCCTCTGATGCACGCTCTGACGCCGGGGTGAGGTTGGGGGGAAGAATCATTGTCAATCGTGGAGCAGAGGTACTGGAAGACGCGGCAAAAAGGACAAACATTAGTACGCCCCCATTCCGGCGAATGGGGGCGTTATTTTATGGAATTCTCAAGAAACTACATTCCTGCCAACCTGGCGATAAAACCATCCCACAACGGCTGCATATGGGTCAAGACCACCGACAGCCACAGGTTGATGACCAGGATGCAAATGCAGGACGAGACGTTTGCCGAGGTGGTGGCGAGGCCGACCCCTTCAGCGCCGCCACGGGTGGCAAGGCCGTTCCGGCAACAGATGAGTGCGATAACCACACCAAACACCAGCCCCTTCACCAGCCCCTGCACATAGTCGTAGGGGATCATTATGGCTTCAATTTGAACCCACTGATAATGCGCCTCTCCACCCAAAACCCAGGTAATCATCCCCATGCCGGCCAGCAGGCCGACGAAAATCGCGACAGCGGTCAGGATGGGGGCCATAACAATGGCGGCAATGACGCGGGGCATGACCAGGTAGGACACCGGGCTGACACCGAAGCCCCGGAGCGCGTCAACCTGTTCGGTGACGCTCATGGTGCCGATTTCGGCGGTGATGGCGCAGCCGACGCGGCCGGCCAGCACCAAACCGATCAGCACCGGGCCAAAGTGCCAGGTCAGCATCTTGGCCATAAATGCGCCAGCCCAACTGCCGACGCCCAGGGCCACCAGTTGATTATAGAGTGTATAGGCAAAGACCGCGCCCGCAAACACGCCGGTCGTCACAACGACGGAGAGGCTCCCCACGCCGATGAAGTAGAGCTGGGTGACGATCTCCCGGCGAAAGCGCATGCCTCGCGTCGGGAGCAGATAGAGACAGCGCAGAAACAACAGGGTAATTTCACCGACGCTGAGAATAGTCCCGAGCGTCCAGTCCCCGAGCGCAAAAACGACTCGCACCATAGAAGAAATTCGCCAATCGGCCAGTGAGACACGAAAAAAATGCAAGAAAAGCACGGCGCGATGTTACCACAAATCCTGCGGCAATGCAATATGTATGAGCTACGGTTACGGTTGAAGCGTACCGTGTGCACATGTGCATATTTTGTACACTCTCGCCCCGCCCTTCCATTGGTTTCCCTAACTTTCGCTGATGGTTATGGTTAATCAGGTTCGGCAGCAACCACTACACGGCTGCGTCTGTGCAAAGTTTTTACAGGGACGCACGCATGACCCCAGAGTAGTTCGCGCAACCTTATAGTAGCCAGTACGATAGAAAAGTGGTACACGGGTTGTTTATCGAAAAGCGTTCCCACCGTCTCGTTTCGTAAGGAGATTTCCATGCAGAACGGCAGGCAGGTTGTCGTTGACTCGTTGAATCACCGCCAGCCCTCGCGGATGGCTTTGGACTTCGGAGCCACCTCGTGTTCGGGCATCCATTGCAGCGTTGTGGCGGAACTCCGCAAGCACTACGGCCTGGATCAGCACCCGGTCAAGGTCCATGAGGCCTACCAGATGCTCGGCTTGGTCGAAGACGACCTGGCCGAAGCCATGGGCGTCGACACCGTCATGGCCCAGCCCATCACCAACCATTTCGGCGTCCCTCTGGACGACAAGTGGAAGGAATGGAAAACGCTCTGGGGGCAGGACGTGTTGATTCCCGCCGGAATGGAAATTGAGATAACGCCGGACGGCCAAGCCCTCACCTATCCCCAAGGCGACCGGTCCGCCCCGGCAAGCGGGCGGATGCCATCGTCCGGCTATTTCTTCGACACCATTATCCGCCAGGAAGAATTTGACGAAGACGACCCGGACCCGCGCGACAACACGGAGGAATTCACCCTCCTGACTGACGAGCAGATCGACATAATTAAGGCCCACGCCGACGCGGTCCGTGGTCTCGGCCGCGCCGTCGTCACCGCCCTCCCCAACACCAACCTTGGCGACATCGCCGCCGTGCCGGCCGCGTTTTTGAAGCGCCCGAAAGGCATCCGCGATATCGCCGAATGGTATATGTCCGTCGTCGCGCGGCCTGAATTCATGCACGAAATTTTCTCCTACCAGACCGACATCGCCCTGGAAAATTTCCGCCGCGTCCTCGCCGCCGTCGGCCCCGACGCCTATGATGCCGTGTTTATTTGCGGCACCGACTTCGGTACCCAAATCAGCACCTTCTGCTCGGTCGAAACCTTCCACGAAATTTACATCCCCTACTACAAAAAGCTGAACGGCTGGATTCACGACAACACCCCGTGGAAGACGTTGAAGCATAGCTGCGGCGCGGTTGAGGGCTTTTTCAATTCGTTCATCGAAGCAGGCTTCGATATCCTCAACCCGGTCCAATGCTCCGCCACCGGCATGGACCCCGAGCACCTGAAAAAAACCTACGGTGATCGCATCGTCTTTTGGGGCGGCGGCGTCGACACCCAGAAGACCCTCCCCTTCGGCACGCCCGAGGAGGTCCGTAAAGAAGTGCTGGACCGGTGCCGCATCTTCTCGCCCGGCGGCGGCTTTGTCTTCAACGCTATCCATAACGTCCAGGCGCGCACCCCGACCGAGAATATGGTCGCCCTTTTGGAAGCGGTCAAAGAATTTAACCAAGCTGGAAAATAGAATACATTGAGAAAGGGAATACATGAGTGCAACCACGGTGGAATATGCTGAAGTCCCGCTGTTTCGACGTCTCCTGCAGCGCCGCGAGGCCGGCGTCCTTGGGGCGCTCATCGTCCTCTTCCTGTTCATGACCTTCAAGTCGGAATATTTCCTCACCGAGAAAAACATCTTCAACGTGCTTAGGAACATGTCCACCATCACCATCATGGCGATCGGCATGACGATGATTATCGTCACCGGCGGCATCGACCTGTCCATCGGCGCGACTCTCGCCCTTACTTCGATGTTGACCGCGCGGCTCATGTTCCAGCCCGGAAGCATCGGCGGCGGCGGCACTTTTCTGACTGGTTTCTCGCCGTGGCTGGCCGTGCCGGCGGGCCTGCTCGCCGGGGTGGCGATTGGCCTTATCATCGGGCTTATCATTACCAAACTGGACGTCAACCCGTTCATCACCACTCTGGGGATGATGTCTATCGCCCGGGGCATGACCTACCTTACCGCCACCGGCATCAAGGGAGCGGTCGCGGCCAACATTCCGGTCAGGAACGCCTTTGTCCAATACATTGGCATCGGCAAAATCGGACCGGTCCCCATACAGGTCGTTATCATGCTGGTCATGGTGATACTCTTCAGTCTGTTCATCCACTACACCGTTCTCGGCCGCCAAGTTTATGCCGTCGGCTCCAACGCCGAAGCGGCGCGACTGTCGGGCGTCAACGTCGACCTGGTCAAGACCTTCGTCTATACTCTCACCGGTTTCCTGTGCGCCTTGGCGGGGCTGATAAATGCCGGCCTTGTCGCCACCGCCGTCACCAACGCCGGCGTCGGCGCGGAGATGGACGTTATAGCCGCCGTCATCATTGGCGGCACCAGCCTGTCCGGCGGCGAAGGCACCATCGTCGGCGCGGTCATCGGCGCAGCCATTATGGCAGTGCTCAAGAATGCCTTCGTTCTCCTGCATCTCCCGATCTACCTGCAAACCGTTTCCATCGGCCTTGTCATCATCCTGGCCGTGGCCATAGACGGCTATCGTCGCCGCCGCGCCGCGGCGTAGCAATCCCAGGCACCACGCGGTTCAATCCCGGAAGAGAAAGGAAGACAATGAGACACGGTACAATGGCAGTGGTTCTGGCGTTTTTTGTTTGCGCCAGCGGCGTCCAGGCATTGGACAAGGAGTTCAAACCCGCGCCGGCGTTCGATTCGGTCCTTGTCGCACCGCCGGATCAGGGCAAGGTGAAGCCGATCAAGAAGGCCGAGACGCCGGTGAAGATCGCCGTCATCGGCATGGAGAACAGCCCCTTCTGGCTCCCGGTCAAGGAAGGCGCTCTCCAGGCAAAGAAGACGCTTGAGCCTTTCAACTGCACCGTCGACTGGATTGTCCCCGCCGGCGAACAGCATACCGCCGACTTCTACGGCGTCGCCATCGACGCCTGCGTGGCCCAGCACTACGACGCCATCGCCACCATCGCGGGCGACTCCGGCATTGTCGAATACATCAACAACGCGGTGGATTCGGGCATTCCCGTCGCCACCTTCAATGTCGAGACGACCACCCCCAACAAGCGCCTGTTCTTTGTCGGAGCGGACCTCTATCTCCAGGGTCGCACGGCGGGCGAATACATGGCAAAGTTGCTGGAAGGCAAGAAGAACGCGAAAATCGCCGTCCAGACGGGCTTTTTCTCGGTCGAGGGGCTTGAGCAACGCCGACTCGGTTTTGAAGAGTCGCTGGCCGAACTCCTCCCCGACGCGCAGATCGTCTCCCGGGTCGAGACCCTGGACCGAAACGACGTCGCCTACAGCCAGGCCCAGGACTTCCTCACCGCCCACCCGGATCTCGACGCCCTATTCGTCGCCTCCAACGGCGCGGCCGGGAGCGCACGCGCCTTCGAGGAGGCGGGAGTCGCCGGCACGGTGAAGATCGTCGGCTACGACTTCATGGACGAGGTGATGGAGCACGTCGCCACCGGCGCGATTTCCGGCACAATCGGCCAAGGGCCGTTCTCGCAGGGTCACGACCCGGCCATCCGTCTGTTCAATTACATTGTCGCGGACGAAGTGCCGCCGGCGGCGCGGCTCTTCAACGAAATGCCGTTTGTCACCAAGGAAAACTACCAGCAATACTGGACGCCGCTCGGCGGTGAATAGGGAACAACGCCTCTGCGCTGGACGCTCCCGTACCGTGCTCCGCATGCGCGGGAGCGTCCATACCTGCAAAAGGAATCGGCATGAGCGACACTTCCGTCCTCGAAATCAAGAAGGTCTCGAAACGTTTTGGCGGCCTGCGCGCCTTGAAGCAGGTTGATTTCCACCTCCGGCGCGGCGAGGTCCACGCGCTGGTCGGCGAAAACGGCGCAGGCAAATCGACCCTGATGAAAATCTTCGGCGGCGTCCACACCCGCGACGAAGGCAGCGTCCGTTTTCGCGGCGAGGAGGTGCATTTCCACAACCCCAACCAATCCATGGACGCCGGCATCGCCATCATCTATCAGGAACTCTCGACCCTGCCGTCGATGACGGTTATAGAAAACCTGTTCATGGGCCGTATGCCCACCCGTCACGGCATCCTCGACTGGAAGCGGCTCCACCGCGAATCCCGCGCGGCCTTGGCGCTGGTGGGCCTCGAACGCGTCGATCCGCGCACCACCATGGACAAACTCTCCATCGCCCAGCGCCAGCTCGTCGAAATCGCCAAGGCCTTGACCAAGGACGCAAGCGTTGTCGTCATGGACGAACCGAACTCATCCCTGTCGCCGATGGAGTCGGAGCGGTTGTTCAGCGTTATCGAGGAACTGAAGCAGAAGGAAATCTCCATCATTTATGTATCGCACAAGCTGGATGAAGTCATCCGCATCGCCGACCGCATCACCGTGCTCCGTGACGGCGAATACGTCGGCACAATCGATAAGGCGGAAGCGAGCGAAGACAAACTCATCCAGATGATGGTGGGCCGTCAACTGAACCGCGACCACGTAACGCGCAAGCCCGGCACCGAGACTCTACTCGAGGCGAAGAACATCAGCGGCAAGGGCTTTCACGACGTCTCGTTCGACGTCCGCAAAGGCGAGATCCTTTGCTTCGCAGGCTTGATGGGCGCGGGACGGTCGGAGACGCTCCGCGCAATCATCGGCGCGCCGCCCCTGCACAGTGGCACGCTCTTGTGGGAAGGCCGTCCGGTCCGGTTCAAATCGCCGACCCAGGCCTTAAAGAACGGCATCGCCATGCTGCAGGAAGACCGCAAACGCCAGTCCCTGTTCATGGGGTTACCCATCGCGTTCAACATGCAGATTGGCGCGCTATCGTCGTTCAAAAGGGGCGGCATCGTCGACTTCAACGCCGCGACGTCGATGGTGCGTGACTATGTCCATAAGCTCGATATCAAGCTGGCGTCGATATGGCATCCGGTCCGCAGCCTCTCCGGCGGCAACCAGCAGAAAACCATCCTCGCCCGTTGGCTGGCGGTGCACCCCAAGATGCTTATTCTCGACGAACCGACCCACGGCGTCGATGTCGGTGCGAAAGCGGAAATCTACAACCTCATCCGCTCGCTTGCGGATGAAGGTATGGCCATCGTCCTCATCTCCTCGGAATTGCCCGAGGTGCTGGCGATGGCGGATCGGGTGGTGGTAATGCACGAAGGGACGGTCGAGGCGGTGCTGTCTCGTTCCGACGGGTTATCGGAGGAATCAATCATGCGTTACGCATCCGGCGCGGCTCGGCGGGGCGAAGCGAGCTGATGGTCCCTTTTTAGGGTTCCAGTGCTGTCGGAGGCGGTGTCGTTCCCTCCACCGGTGCTTCTGTTGGAGGTTCGGCCTCAGGCTCGACCGGAGCCGCCTCGACCGCAGCGGCTGGCTCGGCCGGGTCGATTCTTCCCGAACGGTAATTCGTGTAGGCAAGCCAGCCAAGCACCGCCGCCGCACCCGTAGCCACCGCCAGCCAGAAAACCCGTCGCCGCAACCGTTGCATCCGCACCACCGGATCGAGCCCGCTCCTGACGCTGTTCGGGGGCATGGTGGCGGTGGAACTGAGCCGCTTGGCGATGGCGTAACTCAGCTTGACCCTGCCGTTGATTGCCCAGCCGGACGCCTCCAGGAGCGGCCCGAGGGTACGCTTCCGCAGCTTCAGCCAGGCCATAAGGACGGACGGACCGGAGACCAGGAGGAACGCTGCCAGGAACACCAACGGAGCCTGCCACCATTCCATCGACAAGAAGGCGTTGAAGATGCTTCCAACCGCCGTGCCGATGGCGCCCAAAGCCAACCCTACCGCCGCAAACATGCCGACGTTACGGGTGATGTCGAACTTGGGAGCCGCGCCGGCGGTCACCTGTGTGCCCACCTCGCCCAGCTTTTTGCCCGCACCGGCGACAAGATCCGCCTGCTTATCGTTCGCGTATTTGCTGAGTTGGTCGGTTATCAACGTTCCCAGCTTCTTGTACGGCGACCACACCGCCTGCCACACATTGATGGGATTTGACACCACCTTAAGAACGCGCGCGTCCCAGTCGTCACCGTTGTTGTCGACATAGACGCCGTTCCGGTTGGCGACCAGCAGGTCGGAATCGCCCGCCGTCACCGCCGCGACAATGTTCATCTTCTTTTCCGGTTCCGCTTCGCCTGGTTTGCGGCCACGGGTACACTCGCAGTATAGGAGGAAAATCTGGCTGGCACCGGCCATGGCGGAGTGTGCCTCGACGTCACCGGCAGGCATGCACAGGTGGCAGGCGCGGCCGTCGATGAACAGGGTGCCGGACTGGAACGCGGCCTTGCGGCCGGGCGTGTAGAAGTCGCTGAAGTTGACGAAATTTTTGAGTAGCCGGTGCAGATGGCGGTAGTAGAGGACCAGCCGTTCCATGTCGGCGATATCGGTCGAAGCGGCAGGACCGTCGGCGTCATGGCGCGCCAGATCGGCGAAGCGGTCGGCGAGATCGCTCGACAGGATAGCGGCGATGCGTTCCTCGCCCAGCAGATCCACTGTCTTTTTCGGCGGCACCGTGACCCCCGGCGCAGCCACCGGCGCAGGTTTTGCCGCGACAGCTTTCGAGAATGGTGCTATCGCCTCCTGCACCGTAAGCCAGTCGTCGCGGGTCAACAGGTCGGGGTCGGCGAGAAGCGGCTTGACCATTACGGCAAAGCGTTCGACCTTGACGCGCCATGCCGGATTAAGTCCGTGTATAAGGTCGAGGGGCTTATCCGGCCCGGCCTTGGCGAGCGGCAGTTCGGCCAGGGCGCTGTGCTCGAGCAGGCCGGTCGCGTCTGTGAGGGCGCGGTCCTCGAGGTTCAGGGCGTCCTGAGCCGCCGGGGCGTAGGCCACCAGCTCGCAGCGCATAAAGTAATCGTCAACCTTATCCTTCAGGTCGCGGACCAGCTCCCATATTTCCGGTGCGGATTTCCCCAAGGGCGTCTCGGTCTTGGCAACGCCCGCGGTCCAGTCGCTCCACGCTTTGAGGCTCTGCATAAAGGCCTGAGCAATTGGCTCGTTGACGCCAACTTCGCCGCCCACGTCCTCAACGCCGCCGGAGACATCGATAACGTCTCGAATAAAGGCGCGCATGTCTTCGTCAAGGCAATCAAGCACCGGCAGGATACCGTCGCCGTTGAACACCTGTTCCGACGCGTGCGCCGCCGCCTGAGTGACATCGTCCTGACTGATAGCGTCGGCCTCGGCTTTACCCAAAGTGGCGAGGATTGCCTCTGCCGTCGACACGAGGCGTTTGCCGCGCGGACTCTCGTTTTCGATAGCGTCCAGCGGCAGGGAGGCTTCAGGATGCAGGACATCGCCCGGCTCGCGGAGTCGCGCGCACAACCATTCCGCCGACTCAGTGACTTCGGGGATGCGAATGCGGCCGTCGCGGTCGATGTCGATAAGAGCCAGGGTGCGGGCGTCGAACTCCAGCCCCCGCGCCGGACAACTGAGTGCAACCCATAATTTCGGATCCAATTCCCGCAAACGGCAAATGTCCTCGCCGCTCCGGAACTCCACCTGATCCAATCCGCCCAAACGGTGAAATAGCCACTTGAAACCCGATACGCCTGCCGCCATAAATACCTCCACGGTCACAGCACTCTTTCCGGAAAAACGCTCAGGTCAGCATATATTCACGAAGATCCGACTGGATGAACGTGTCAATTTCTTCCCTCGCCGTCGCCGGGGTTCGGGTAAACATGAACCCCCATACCGGCGCTTCCGGCCCCAACACCCGCGCACTCAAAACTTCTGTAAAGTTGGCCTTCGCCTTTTTCCAGTCAAAACCGCGCGCACCGTCCGCCGTCATCTTGTCCAGGATAACGAGGGAATAAATGTTCCCGTCCTTCCTCTTCAAGGCCGCATCCCAGTCGGGACGGCGATTCTGGAGATACATGCCATAGGTATGGATGCCGTAAGCGAAGAGGGCGAGGTCGGTCGTGCACCAGCCGGCGAAACGGAGCGGATTAAATTCGATAGGTATAATGCCCTTATCCGACAGCCGCAGCTCGAGATGGAGGGGGAAATCGCGGATAGCGAGGCGTTCACCGACGCGGTTCAGATAGTCGGTGAATTCGCCCAAGCGCTCCCGGATGATCTCCGGCGAGGTGTAATAGAGCCGGTCGCTCACATCGGCTTCGGACGAGAATTCATGGCGGAGGATGTTGACGACAACCGCCTCGCCGTTTTCGTCATAATAGGCATCGACGGCATATTCGTCCCCGCCGATGAATTCCTCGATAATGAAGCGGCCATTATCCACCACACCGGCGGCAAAGTCGCTTTTCCAATTCTCCCGCAACGTGGCAATAGCGGCAACCGCGCGGCGCCAGTCCTCCGGCGTAGCGACGATATGCACGCCGACACTGAAAAAACCAACAGCCGGCTTCAAAACCACCGGCAGGCATAACTCGTCCACGTTGATGGAAGCGAGGTCGTCGGCATCGACGACGCGGAAGCGGTAATCGGGATACAAGGGAGCGAGGCTCTCTCGCAGAGCCGCCTTGTCTTTCATCAGGGCGATGGCGCGGCGGAGGTCGGGGTCGGTGGCATGGGCCAGAACCCAGCCGAGTGAATTTTCCGACGTTGTGTAGAGGCGCGCGCCCTGGTTCAGGCGGGCGGCGAAGTCGGTTTCGGATAGCAGGTTTACTTCGTATGAACCACTCGCCGCCCGCGCGGCGTCATTGTCCAGTACCGGGGTATTGGTGGCTGCGGCATAGGCGACGATTTCGGGTGAGACGTAGGAAGAGTCGAGAATTATCATGCGTGCCTTTACAGTTATTATGGGAACCCGCGATAAACCATGATATGCAGCGTCCGCGTCCAGGCCACTTTTTTCTGGCCGATAACAGACCGCCCCGCCCGGCGCTCCCCGCCATAC
>JAJPXZ010000182.1 GCA_021205245.1 Planctomycetaceae bacterium | reverse complement strand
CAAAATACCAATAATAACTATGAAATATTTATATGTTTCTCCGCCTGCCCCATTTATTAGTGACTCGACTTCACTCATCTACACTTATCCATTTTTATAGCTGAGGAATTTTATCAATGTGCTAAAATCGGAACCTCCTGTCGGAGGACGGATGGCCTGGATAGGCCCAGGCCGATGTAAACAGAGGTGAGGAGGTGTTCGTGAAAGTCACCCTAACCATAATGCGGCCCAATGCGCCGGTGGAGAAGATTGAAATCTCCGAACCGACGGAACTGCTGATCGGGCGCGTTTCTCAGTGCAAGATATGCTTGACCGGAGACGGGCTGGTTAGCCGTCAGCATGCCGTGCTGGAGGTTAATCCTCCATCCGTACGGATCAACGACCTCGGCTCCACCAACGGTTTAACCATAAATAGCGTGGCCTACGGCGGCTCCTCCGGGATCAAGCGAGACGGCTACATATCCCTGCAGAACGGCGACCGGGTAATGGTCGGCAAAACCGTTATCCATGTCGAAATGGTTCGGACGAAAACAGTGATCGTCCCGACCAACGGCGCGGACGAATACCCGGATGAGTTGGATACGTGTCCCGAGGCTCCCACCGTTCCCGGGTATCAACTGCTCCAGCGTCTCGGCACCGGCGGGATGGGGACGGTGTACCTCGCCCGGGAGGACGGGACCAACACGCTGGTGGCAATCAAAACCATGATCAATCGCCTCGCCTTCAACGAAAGAATGGCTACCGCCTTCAACCGCGAGATCGAAGTATGCAAAGTGCTGGATCATCCGAATATCGTCAAATTTCTCGGCTCCGGCATCACCCCCTACAAGGAATTGTACCTCGTCCTCGAATACGTGAACGGCGGTAACCTCGCGGTATGGAACGACCGCTATTCGGGACGGAAAATGCCGCTGGAGGAAGCATTCGCCATGCTGATGGAATTAACCGACGGCATGGCCTACGCGCACAATCTGAACTTCGTTCACCGTGATATCAAACCGCATAATATCCTGGTCGAAGACATGGGTACGAGCCGCCGGGCTAAACTGACCGACCTTGGGCTGGCCAAAAACTTTGAAAACTCGGGGCTGTCCGGCCTTACCGCCAGCTTCACCGGCGGCGGAACCATGGCGTATATGCCTCCCGAACAACTCACGGATTTTCGGGACGTCAGGCCGTCTTCCGACGTGTTCAGTCTGATGGCGACGTTTTATGAAATGCTGTGCGGAAAGGGACCGTACAACTTCGAAGCCGATCAGGATGAAATACGGGTGGTCTCCACCTGCGACATCGTCCCCATCACCGAAAGGATAAGCGGCTTGCCGCCTGAACTGGTGGCAATCATCCATAAAAGCCTTCAGGAGGATGAAGAAGAACGGTTCCAGAATTGCGGCGAACTGCTTGAGGCGCTCAAGAACGTCCACATCTAGGCATCGTTTAGCGGGCTCGGTGAAGAGCGACGCGGAATCCGGCCTGACGGTAGCGGTTGTCCTCGTGGACATTGGTTCGGCTGGCGCTGCGGCTGCCGGCCATGGAATGGATAACCGAGCCGCCCCGCACCACCCGGTAGTGAGCACCCGAATTATTGACCGGATCGATAATGGGCGATGCGAGGTAAAACCCCACGGAATGCGCGTCCTGAACGATCTCGGCGGCATTGCCGTGCATGTCGTACAGGCCCCAGGCGTTCGCTTCCCAGCCACGAACCGGATGCAGCCGCAGCCCGCTCTTTTCCTGGGTCCACCCCTGGATGTTTGCCGAATCTTCCACGTCGCCATTGAAGAACTGCGTCGACGTCCCCGCCCGGGCCGCATATTCCCATTCCGCTTCCGTCGGCAAGCCGAAAACCCATCCCTCGGGCGCGAACCGCGCGGCCTTCGTCATGAAGATCGATGCTATTTCATTGGCAGAAATACTGGTGGCCGGGAGCGCTTCTTCATCTTCTTCAAGCGGTCTGACGCGCCAGCCCCATAACGCCAGTTGCTCGTTTCGGAACATTTCCCACGTCATGTATTGGGCCATTATTTCTGCATGGTATTCCGGCATGAGATCCTCTTCCCGTTCCACCCCGACCACCGCCCGCCATTGGGCGCGGGTAATTTCCGTCACGCCCAGATAGTACGGCGATGAAATAACGACGCGGTGGAGGTACTCGTCGGGTTGACGCACCGGCTCGCGCGGGTTGGAACCCATCACGAATTCGCCGGGCGGAATAAAGGCAAAACGGAGCTCGGTGCCATTGGCGGTCAGCGAGAGTTCCGGCGGGCTACCGGCAGTCGCCGCAGCCGCCTCCTGCCGGGATCGTGCCGTCTGTGCGTCAAAAGCCCACCAGGAATCGTCCTCAAGCTGGCCGAGCCTGGCCATTTCGTCGGCGATGGCCTGCTGCGCCCGTTCGGCTTCTTCGCGCTGACGCCGTTCCTCCTCCTCACGGGCAATGGCGGCAAGCCTGTCGTCCTGCGCGGCTTTTTCCCGCGCCAACGCGACGAACGCCTGCTGTTGCGCTTCCTCGCGTTCGGCAGCGGCCTGGCGTTCCCGCTCCCGCGCCTCCTGCGTTTCGGTTAGCGCTCGCCTGGCTATCTGTTCCTGATGGGTGGCCTCCTCCCGGGCTTCCCGCTCCCGCGCCATGCGGTCCGAAATGATGACGGTCGACCCGGCAAGAATGAGCACCACCGCAGCAGTTAAACCGATGGCGGCCATGGTCAGCTTGCGCACCCGGCGTTTCCTTGCCTCGGCGTCGGCTTTGGCGCGGGCGATTGCGGCCGCCATGTCTTGCGCCTCTTGGTCGGTTAATCCCTCCAGATTAAACGCGGCCAAATCATAATCGCCATTGGCGAAGGCGCGGGCGGAGTACAGCTTTCGCGCCCGATCAACCCCGGTTCGGGCGGCGTCGTTTTCGCTCCACAGCTTGATGGCCTCGCGGTAGGCGAAGATCGCCTGGGAGTAGTCCTCGTATGACCCGGTAGTTTCGGCCGCCGCGAGCGACACCTCGGCGTTTCGGACAAGAATCAACGATTCCGTATGGGCGAGAACCTCGCGAATATCCTCCTGGAACGCCTTGACAGTGGGATGGCGGTCCTCCGGCTCGGTGGCCATGGCTTTGTACGCGACTTGCATAAGACTGTCGTCGCGGTCGGCCGGTTGGAAAAAATTATGCGCCGCCGCGTTCAGGCAGACATAAACATTGCGTCCGCCGTGAGGACGGCGACCGGTGAGGATTTCGAAAAGCATTGCGCCGAGGAGGTAAATGTCCGACGCTGGACCGATTTTATCGACTTCGCCCCGGGCCATTTCCGGAGCCATATAAGCGGGTGTGCCGGCCTTGGCATTGGCAGCGGTGATCGGCTCCGCCCTACCCCGGTCGACCTGACTGGCCGCCAACCCCCAATCCATCAGCAGGACTTCGCCATAGCCGCCCAGCATGACGTTCTCCGGCTTCAGATCGCGGTGGATAACGCCTTTATCGTGGGCAAAGGCGACGGCGTCGGCGACCCGAAGAAGGATGTCGATGTTCTGCCGCTCGCCAATGGCGGGCATTTCCAGCGACCAGGGCTTGCCGTCGACAATTTTCATCGCGTAGAAAAGCTTGTTCTTGTCGGTATGGCCAAGCTCATAGACGGGGATGATATTCGGGTGTTCGAGTTCGCCGGTTACCAACGCCTCGGCGACCAGCTTCTCGCGCGTTCCTTCCGAATCGACGGTGGGCAGGATCATTTTCACCGCGACGTCGCGGTTGAGCGAGGTTTGACTGGCTATGTAGACGACGCCCATGCCGCCCTGCCCGACCACGCGTTTGACGATGAAGTCGCCGTTGCCCAACTCTGTTCCACCGGCGACGTCGCCGTCCCGATCCGCATCCACCATGCGGCTTTGCCGGAGGTTAATGCGGTTGCCGCCGCGAAACGTGACCTGGGTGGCGCCGCCAAGGAAACCGGTCATAAGCGAGTCACCGGCGATGATGGTACGGCTTGCTTCATCCGAACCGGTCGCCTGGATGGTCTGGCAGTCCATTTCCGCCTCGGCGGACGAGGACGCCCGGATTGTCCCGCAGACGTTTTCATCGTCCACGACGACGTCACCCCATAGGGTCTTGATATATTCTTCGTCCGTGCCGTCGATATCCATGCCTTATATCCCGCTTTCCCTGATAAGAACGCTGTACAGCCACAGGAGCGTCTCCCAGGCGAGAGAACGCGGCGGCGTGTGTAACTGCAGCGTTCCACGCTGCCCGATGCGGAGATCCGGATTCTCCTCTTCCAGGAAGACCGCCTCCATTCGGTAGACTGGGTTTGCGGGAGTCAGTCCGTCGCCACCCTGCACCACCGCCATGCCGCCACCGTAGGGACCGGCCAGGGGCGGCTCTTCGATACGGGACGCCGACTTGGTATCGATGTGCGACACGACCGCCGCCACTCGGATTCCAGGAGACGATCCGGGAGAAAACCAGGCGCTGTCTCCGTCCTCGACCGCGTTGACGTCGCTGTCGGGCAGATATCCTACCAACCGCCGTCCCGAAGCGTGCGCCATAACCCGGGCAATCTGCGCCCGACGCGCCAACCACACGCCTGGCACAGCGCTTTCGTCGGCGTCGAGCACGGTACAATCTTCCTCCGCCCGCACCGTCATTTTTTCCCTGGCGGATTGGAGGCCTGCCAACTGCGACGCCAGGCGCGATTGCTCGGCAAGGCGGTCCCGCAGATAGGTGCGGTCGTCGCCGCCGGCCAAGGCTCGTTCCAGTTGTATGTCGACCTCGCGCACGTGCAGTTCGGTCTGCTGAATTGCCGAATCAACCTCCGGGTTTGTCAGAACCACCATAACCTCGCCGCGCCGCACCAGGCCGCCGCGCTTCAGGGCATTGACAGCGATCATGCCTGATTCAGGCGCATAGATCACCGCCTCGCCGTCGGCGACCACGACGGCGTCGATGCCGATTGTGCGCGGAAGCGGGATGATGAACCACAACGCCAGAATCGAGAGAAGTGCCGCCACAATCCACGCCCGCACAGTCATGCCTTTTACCCTTATCAGCTTTGACGATGCCTTTACCTCACGGATGACCGGTTTCACGATAAATACCGTGATCTCGACCGCGAAGAGAACGATGCCGATGATTTTTGGAAAATAATGGTACACCAACACGGCGATACCGAGGTACAGGCCCAGCCGATACATAACGGTATATATCGACCAGAGAACCAGCGCGGCTTTTTTGCCCCGCCCAAGCGCCGATTCCACGTCGCCGCCATCGTCAAGACCCAGGAACATCCGGCGAAACCAGTGGCGGGCCTGGGCAAATGCCCGAACTTGCAGATTATCAACGCCGATGATATCGGATAATAAATAGTACCCGTCGAAGCGCATCCCCGGATTCAGATTGGTCAATAACGCCGACAGCACCGATGCGGACGCAAGCATAAGGCAGACATCCCGAAACGGCCCCGGCGCAACCAGACACCACATCAAGGCGGCGAAGGCGGCGAGAATCATCTCGGTCCGCACGCCGGCGGCACTGATGGCAATCCGTTGCCGACGCGGCAAGCGCCACGCATCCGTCACGTCGGCATAGGGTATGGGAGCCATGACCATGAACGCCAACCCCATGGACCGCACCCGCGCGCCGCGAATGCTTGCGGCATAGGCATGGCTAAATTCGTGACAGACCTTTATCGCCACCATGGCCAGGGTCAGGTATACCGCACCTTTCCAGGCCAGAAACGGCGTCGCGCTTTGGACAAACAGCTCCAAGCGGGGAAAAAGGAGGAGCACAGCCGCTATCGCCACCGCCGCGTACACGGCCACCATCAGGGGCGAACCGAAAAAGCGCGGCAGCCACAGTGTCCGGCGGAGCAGTGCGTTCGGCTTGATGAGCGGCACCCGGAAAAACAGGTAATGACTGATCAGCCAGCCAAGCGGATGGTGCTTCTGGAGTGCCTCCTGCCGAAGCAATTCCTCCACCGGGAGAAAACCGGACCCCCGCACCAACCCGCGCTGCCGCAGATCGACAATAAACCGGAGCAGTTCCTCCCGGGTGACGCGAACCGTCGTCTCCCGGCGCAGCCGTTCCTCAAGGTCGCCCAATTTGATGGGAGAGCCGAGCCGATAGACGATTTCCCGTTCCTGCCATTCGACCAAATCAAACGTGTCGTTGAAGTTGTCGTGTAAAATCAAGGTCGGGCTGCCGTCATCCTGAACCGGACCGGAAATGAACTGGACGTCGGGCCGCAGCGGCGCCAGCACCATGTCTTCGGAGACGGCCGACATGATTATACCCCCAGGAAGCGCCGAACCACAGCCAGCGGCTTGCGGACGAGCCAATAGACGAGCGTGACGTCCTCGCCGTAGAGAACGGCTGTTCCCCGCAGCCCGAGTTTTACCCCGTCGGTCCCGCCCAGCCATTCGGCTTCGGCCATAAAGCCGTAGATCCCGTCCTGTCCCTGCTGGGCATGGGCGGCGACATACTCAAGTCGCGCCCGGCGCGAACGCCCGGCGTCGGCGTTCAGAAATACCTTCACGTCATGCCGCTCGGTAAAATCAATGCGATCATCCTGTGGCAGCCAGATGCGGAGTCGGTTGTCGGCCTGGTTGGCTATCAGGAGAATGGCTTCGCCGAGACGCACCGGCCTTCCCGACAGTTCCGCCGGATCGCCCATAATCACGGTTCCCGCTTCCGGGGCGGTGACAGTGGCGTTTCCCGCCCGACGCAGGGCGCTTTCGAGGCGGACCTCCTCCTGGGCTAGGCGGTTGTTAAGGAGCCGGGCCTCCGCCCTGGCATTGCGGTCGACCAGGGCGATAGCCATAATGCGTTCCAGATTCGACCGCGCCAACTCTACCTGCTTTTGGGCAACATCGACCTCATCGGCGAGCGCGTCGTCGTCGTAGGTGAACAACGGTTCACTCTCCGCCACACCCTGACCAGGCCTGACCAGCACGGTCTTGATGACGCCGTCAAGCGGCGCATTCACCGGCAGCGGCCGGGTCGCCACGACTTCGCACGGCGCGACGATGCGGAGCGGCAGACGCACCAGAAGCAGCGCCAAAACCGCCGCGATCAGCCCGCCCGTCACTACGGCACGGTTTCGACCGACCATCACCCGCCGATACCAGGGTTCCCGACGGACAAAAAGACGAAGCGCGCCGGTATACACCTTGGCGATGGGGGCCATGGCTTTGATGTCGGCTCTGTTCCAGACAGGGTGGGACAGCCGCTCGAACAATAAACCCCACGCAGATTTCCCTTCCACCGGCAACGGCAACCACAAAACACTCGTCTCCGCCCCCAGCGCCTCGGGAATATCATCCCCGGCAACCGCTATGGCATCACCGGCGGTGGGCAGACCGGCAACGAGACGGCGGGCCGCCCGCGCCGGTTCGGCATCGCGGTTGACCTTAACCGCCCCGGAGACGCCGACCAGCCGAGGCCCGGCGCGCACGTTCCAAAGAGTGGCGCGGTCAAAGGGGAAGAGAGCGGCGGTCTGGTTCAGCATGATGAACTGAAGCTCGCGCTCGCTCCCGGCGGTAATAGCCGCCTGGGACACCTGCTGAAGGGCGGCAAGGCGCTGAATGGCGGCAATGGCCTGGGATGGGGGATCTCCGGCGGTAGTCATTCGCTATCCGAATCCATTGGCGAGAGGGCGGCTACCATGCCGGCCCGCAATCGTCCGTCGGTGTTGTCGACACCGGCCCATACTTCGAAGGTGCGGCTGGCAGGGTCGAGTATGGCGGCGATGTGCGTCACCACGGCCTCTTTCACGACGCCGTTGGACTGGACGTCGACCTGGAAACGATCGCCAAGCGCCACCGAGCCGAACGACGACTCAGGCAGGAGGAATTTGACAAAGAGGGTGCTGTCGTCAACGATGGCGAGGAGACGGGTTCCTTTGGCCACCAATTCATGTTCGTTGACATAGACCTCCGCCACCCGCCCGGAAAACGGGGCGGCGACGACGCAGGAAGCCAGTTCGTACTCGGCCACGACCAGCCGGGAACGAGCGGCCACGACGTCCCGCCTGGCATTCTCCACTTCAAGCTGGCTGGCATTGCTGCCGGCGTACATGCTTTGGGCCGCATTCAAGGCAAGCTCCGCAGCGGAAAGGGCGGCCTTCGCCGACTCGACTCCGGCCCGGGCGATGGCATCGGCGAACTCGATAAGAACGTCACCGGTCTGGAACGTCTGTCCCATTTCCCGTGAGATACGGGTGATGCGATAGCCGACCTCGGCCGACAGGACCGCCTGCCGCCGCACCGCCAGCACGGAACGGTTGCTCCATTCCAGTTCATGCACGTCCCCCGCCCTAGCAGTGACGGCAAGACCGAGGAGAACAAGCATACTACAAGCCAGATAACGCACGTTCGCTCCAGGAGAAAAAGGCGGCAGGCTATGCCCTATTGTGCCCTGCCGACGCGTATTTTTACACGAGTGGTGTTCGGTTCCCCATTCTCCACGGTCTGGGTGATCGACCCTGACGCAGGCGTTTCCGCCGCGACCGGAGGATGCGTGGCGAATGCAAGGATGGCATCGGGTCGACACGCCACTTCCGGGTCCAGGCCGAGACCGGAAAGCAGTCGTGCATAGGCGGCCATGTGGTCGGACTTGGCCCAGGCCAGGCTGGCATATTCGGTCAAATGGCGGATGCGCTCGGCCAGGGCATCGGCCTGGTGGGCCTTGCCGCTCGCTATCGCTTCTTCAACGCCCCGGATGAGGACCCGGCGGTTGGCCTCGATCGCCTGGAGATGGTCAACCCGGGTCCGTGTTCTCTCCAATTCAAGCAGGGCGAGGTTGACCTGAACCATGATGGAGGCGGCGGTGATGGTGCGGCGCATGGCGGTCAACTCGGCCCGCTGCTCGGCGGTTTTAGCATCCTTTATCTTGGCCGGGAGGCGCAGCAAATCCCACGTAGCCCGCACTCCGGCTTCCAGCCAGTTGTGGTAGACGAGGAAGCGGTTCGGGTCATTGTGCATCGACGCGGTGAAGTTGACGTTCGGATAGAGCTGCAAAAGAGCGGACTTCGCGTCCACGATGGAAATGCGGGTCTCGCCGTCGGCCCGGTACAGTTCCGGCCGGGACGTGAGCGCCAGTTCGAACAGCCCTTCCCTGTCGTAGTCGGCAATGGGCGGCGTGTCCCATCCCGGGTCGACAGAAGGGAGAACCACGTCCACGGCATTTCCCGCGCCTATGGCTTTGGCAAGGTTGACGCTCGCGGCGTTTCTTTCCCATACCAAATCGCTCAGTGTCTTCAAGCCGACCAGGAGCGGCATGGTGCGGCGCGCTTGCTCGTTTTCCGACATATTGCGTTGCGCCGTTTGATCGCGGTAGTAGGCGATTTGTTCCTGTATGTCGTCTTGGAGCCCGGCATGATAGGCAAGAATGGCATCGGCCGCCCGGAGCCGGTAATAGGTGACGGTGGTGTCCATGACAATCTGCTGACGCAGACGGCGGAGATTTTCCCCGGCAATGCGGATGCGTTCCTCGGCCTGTCGCGCACGCAATGCCGACAAGCCAAAATCCATTACCGACCACACCATACTGAGGTCGCTCGGGCGGGAGTTACGTTCGCTCGAAAAGGAGGGTATGAGGGACTGCTCCCCCGTCGTCAATCCCATGGAAGAACTGGCGTTGTGGTGGTTTCGTTCGTTGACGCCGACGCTGGCTTGAAGCGACGGAAGCATACGAAGCAGTGCCGCCGTTTTCGCCTCCTGCTCGATGGCGAACTCCAACTCGGCGGCGCGGAGGGAGAGGTTGTTCCGGAGGGCGTACTCGACAGCCGTTTCCAGGGTCAGGTTGGCGGGCGGCGCTTCCCGTCCCGCCTCTGACATCAGTTCGTCCTGGGCAGCCGTCATCCGATCCTGCAAGGGATCAACTGCCGGCGGCAAGCAGCCGGTCAGGAGAAGGGGCGACGACAAAAGAAGTGTCAGCACTATATTGCAGGTGAACAACCGCATCATGAGGGTACCTGAAACTGTTTCTCCGGACGTTCAATCGTCTTCGCTTTCGGACAGCCCCATCGACCTCCACGGCCCGGCTTCTCCATACGGAGAGGCAAAAGCTGGAAGCGGGGTTACAGCCCTGGAGGAGAAGTTCACAGCAATAGTTTATAAGGCATTTTGAAAAGGCGGCAACGTTTTTTCTGGAGTGAGCACACGGATATAGCC
>JAJPXZ010000189.1 GCA_021205245.1 Planctomycetaceae bacterium | reverse complement strand
CCTATCACACGCTTGGTCTTCAAAAACCTAACCTTACTTTTTATTATGCCATCATTCTCTTTACACCTGCACGAGACCCAAGGAGTCATAGCCGGTTCGGATAGAGAATTACGTCGATACGCGCCCTTATCCCCTAAACAAGCAGTTACAGTTGTCAGTGCACCCTCTTGAGGGTGCAGGGATGCTCTTGCGATTTTATCGACCCAGGCAGGTCGATTTCCATATTCACAAAACAATAGGTTGACGAGCCAGACGCTCCCGTGGACGCGTCCTGCCTCATCACGGCTCCTCCCATGGCGCCGGTACGGACGACATGGCCTCACCGCCATAGGCGCACCCCGACTCGAGGCGTGCGAAACCATTCTTCACAGCTAACGGAGGCAAACGGTATGACAAACGAGTCCGCGGCGGCACGCTCCCAGAACGACTTGGCGCTGGAACAGCCGGACGACCGACAGGCTTTCTCCTGGAGACGCCTTCTCGCCAACAATACCCCGGTGATAGCCCTGGTCTTGCTCTGCGTGGCCATGTCCGTCACCTCGCCACACTTTCTGCGCCTCCGCAATATCCTGAATATCCTCGACCAGGTGACGGTTATGGGAATCATGGCCATCGGGATGACGCTTGTCATCATCATCGGCGGCATCGACCTCTCCGTCGGGGCGGTCCTCGGCCTTTCGATGATGGTGATGGGCTGGTTGGCAAAGCTGCAGGGCATCCCCTGGCCCCTTGCCATCATTGCCGGCATTATCGTCGGCGGATTGTGCGGCTATGTCACCGGTGTGCTCATCACCCGGTTGAACCTGCCCGCCTTTATCGCCACCCTCGCCATGATGTCCATCACCCGTGGCCTGGCCAACATCATCACGAACGGCCGGCAAATCATCAGCTACCCGGAATGGTTCTTCAATCTCTCTGTCAAGCGCCATATCGGCGTTCTCTCCGTGACCGTCGGTATCCTCGGCGTCTGCGCCATCCTTGGCTGGCTGGTAGTGAAGTACCGCCCCTTCGGCCGCAGCCTCTACGCCATTGGCGGCAACCACGAAGTGGCCTACCTGGCAGGCATTTCCGTCAAAGGGATAACCACCTGGGTCTATATCGCCTGCGGCCTGTTGTGCGGTCTGGCCGGAGTGGTGATGGCGACCCGTCTCGACTCCTCGCAGCCCAGCGCCGGGACCGGATACGAGATGAACTGCATCGCCTCGGTGGTCATTGGCGGCGCGAGTCTCTCGGGCGGCATTGGCTCGGTGGGCGGCACGATGATGGGCGTGTTTATCATCGGTGTGCTCCGTAATGGCCTGAATCTCCACGGCGTCTCGCCCTTTGTCCAACAGGTGGTTATCGGCTGCGTCATCATCCTGGCCGTGACCCTCGACAACATCCGCCGACGGGAAAACAGGTAGGTCTCAACCTCGCGGCACTTCTGAACAGCGTAAATCCCCCTTTCACCATCATGGCGATTCCCTCGCTGCAATGGACGCGAATGGTGCGGCCCGATTTGAGGAAGCTATAGCGGTATGCGGCGTTTTTGACCAGTGTGAGGTGGCGCAGTGGAGGCTAGCGGAGTCTCCGTTCCACAGACCCGAGCGTCGGCGCGCTCTGCCCGAGTTCGGGCCCAGACAACCAGAGGAGTAACTCATGAACAAGAAAACGTGGGGAAGAATGGGAGTCGCGGTTGTGGTATGTATGGCTGTCGGCATCGCCGCCGCCGGTCAGAAAAAAGACATCAAGGATGTCGTGCTCGGTCTTAGCGTCGCCAATCTGCAAATGGATTTTTGCAATCAAATCCGTATCGGCGCGGAAGCTGAAGCGGAAAAGCTGGGCCTCGAACTTATCGTTGTCGACTCCCGCGACGACGCGACCACCCAAATCGATCAGGTGCAGGATTTGCTGGCGCGCGGCATCGACGCACTGATGTTTATCCCCGCCGGCGCTTCAGCCGCCGACGCGCCGGTGCGCGATGCCCACCGTGCCGGGATACCTGTCGTCACCATTGACCGTAATCCGCAAAACGAGCCGGGCGACGTTTTCATCGCATCGGACAGCTATAACGGCTGCAAACAACTGGGCGAATGGGTTATCGAGCAGACCGGCGGCAAGGGCAAGGTCGGCGTTATCCAGGGCCAGCTCGGCACCACCCCCGAAATCGACCGTCAGGCCGGCTTTAACGAAGCCATGGCGAAAGCCCCGGGCATGATTGTTATCGAACAGGCCGCCGATACCTGGTTCCAGGAAGACGGCTTCCGGGTCGGTCAGGACCTCCTGCAGGTCAACCCCGACATTACCGTGTTTTTCGGCCGCTGCGACGGCTTGGCCGTCGGCGCCGCCCACGCGGCCCGCCTTGCCAACCTGCGCGACCAGATTCTCGTCGTCGGTTTTGACGGCGATGAACCCGGTTTGGCCGCCATCCGGGACGGCGTCATCGACGCCACCATGACCCAGGCGTTCCGCCAGTTCGGCCGCGAAGCCATTCATTCCTGCCTGAAGCTGATGGACGGCGAAAAGCTGGATCCGATGCGGCTGGTACCCGTGGTTTTCACCACCAAGGACAATGTGCAGCAGTTCCTGGACGAACGTCCCTAACCGCACCCGGAGCAAGAACGTCGTGACATCCGGGGGTCTTTGGCGCAGCAGCGCCGCACGCGCCGGCGGCCCCCGCGACGTCGAAATATCGCCGCGCCCCGCAAGAAACAAGGCGGATGCATGCCGCCCAGCCGGTCCAGGAGCACGTTATGTTTGATGGAATGGATAGCGAAGATTCCAAGACCCACCCCGTCCTCAGCGTTCGCAATCTTCGCAAGAGTTATTTTGGCAATGTCGTGTTGGAAAACGTCAGCTTCGACGTGCACGCCGGTGAGGTGGTGGCGCTGGTGGGGGAAAACGGCGCGGGTAAATCCACCCTTTCCGGCATCGTGGCCGGTAGCGTGACACCCGACGCGGGCGGAGAAATGCGGCTCATGGGAGAGATCTTCCAACCGGGTTCGCCCAAGGAGGCCATGGACGCGGGCATCGCCATGATTCACCAGGAACTCAGGAACCTCCCCGACCTCTCTATCGCCGAAAACGTCTTCGCGGGCCACGTTCCCATGCGCATGGGGCTTATCGACCGGCGCGCCATGTCATCCATGGCGACGACACAACTGCAGCGCCTCGGGCTGAATGTGTCGGTGGACCGGCCCATGCGGACCCTTCGTATCGCCGCCCAGCAACAGGTGGAAATCGCCAAGGCACTGGTACGCGAATCGCGGCTGCTGATTCTCGACGAACCCACGGCGGCGCTCGGTGCGGCCGAGGTGGAGCGGCTGTTCGAGTGCATCCGCGAACTGAAAAAAAGCGGCGTCGCCTTTATCTACATCAGCCATCGTCTCGACGAAATCTCCCAGGTGGCTGACAAGGTGGTGGTTCTGCGGGACGGCAAAATGGTGGCGAAACACGACGATCCGTCGGTCAGTTCCAAAACCCTTATCGCCCAAATGGTCGGCCGTACCGTGGATCGCCTGTTTCCGGAAATGCCGCCGCCCGGCGACAGGACCGTTTTGGAAGTCGTTGGTCTGAGCTCGCCCGAGAAGGCGTTCACGGATGTTTCCTTCTCGGTACGGGAAGGGGAAATCTTCGGCATCGCCGGTATCGTCGGCGCGGGCCGTACCGAACTGGTGCGGGGCATCGCCGGAGCCGACCCGATTGCCGCAGGCAGCATCAGGGTGGAAAACCGCGATATCCGCGTCAAACGTCCACTCGACGCCATTGATGCCGGCATTGTGTTTATTCCCGAGGATCGGAAATCCCAGGGAATCGTCCTCAGCCAGTCCATCGCCGACAATATGGTATATGCCAACCTGGATTCGCTGTTCAAACGGGGGTGGATCAATCCGAAGCGCGTCCATGCCCTGACCCGGGATTCAATCCGCCGCCTCGCTATCAAAGGGAAGCCGGAGCAAAGCACCAAGTCCCTCTCCGGCGGCAATCAGCAAAAGGTGGTCATTGCCAAATGGATCTCCCGTAATCCCCGCATCATTATTCTCGACGAACCCACCCGAGGCATCGACGTGGGCGCGCGAGCCGCCATATACGAGGTCATTAAGGGCCTTATCAGCGAGAAGGTGGCGATTATCGTGGTCAGTTCCGACCTGCCGGAGGTGCTGGGCCTGTCGCACCGGGTGCTGGTGTTGAACCGGGGCGTCTCCAAGGGAGTGCTGTCCCGGGAAGAAGCCACCGATCTCCGCGTTATGGAGCTGGCAACCATGTAACTATTTGGGACGTCATGTCCTCTTTTCAGAAAGGAAACAACCCATGAGACGATTTGAGAACAAAGTGGTGGTGGTCACCGGCGCGAGCCGTGGTCAAGGCGCGGAATTGGCCAAACGTTTTCTCCAGGAAGGCGCGTCGGTCTGTCTTTCCGCCAACGAGGACCGGGTCTTTGAAACCGCCAAGGAACTGTCAAGCCTGGGCAAAACCCTCCCGATCAAAATGGACGTTACCAAAAAGGCGGAAGTCGAGGCCATGTACGACAAGGTGGCCAAGGAGCTGGGCGAAGTCGACATCTCTATTCAGAATGCCGGCGTCGGCCGCGTCTCGACCCTCGACAAGGTGACCACGCAGGATTGGGATCTCGTCCTCGCCGTCAATACAACCGGCGTGTTCTACTGCTGCCAGGTCGCGGCCCTGCGCATGCTCGCGGCCAAGAAGCCGGGACTCCTCATCAACACCGCCTCGGCCCAGGCGCGTCACGGCTTTATCTACTCGCCCCACTACGCCGCCTCGAAGTTCGCCGTCGTCGGCCTTACCCAGAGTCTCGCCAAGGAATTGGCCAAAACCGGCATCACCGTCAACGCCTACTGCCCCGGCATTGTCGCCACCGAAATGTGGGAATACAACGATCGCGAATGGGGACGGCTCCTCGGCAATTACAAACCGGGCGAACTGATGCAGGAGTGGATTGACAACATCCCGATGGGGCGCGCCGGTACCGGCACCGACGTTGCCAACCTTGTGACCTTCCTCGCTTCCGATCAGGCTGAATACATCACCGGCCAGACCATCAACATCGACGGCGGCATGGAAATGAACTAGTTCCTCGTGCGTCTTAAACAAATCTGATTTCATAACACCGAGCGGGCGCGAACCCGCCACCATTAAGGAGAAACAACATGGATAAGAGCAAGATCGTCGATTTGACCCAGACCATTATCGCGGACCAGGAGCACTTCCCCTGCAAGATCTCCCTCGACGATATCACCGACATCATGCCCAACGTCAAGCACCACCCCGACGACTGGTACATCCTCTCCGGCGTCGAATGGTGCACCCACTGCGGCACCCACGTCGAGATGCCCTTCCACCACGTCAAGGGCGGCAAGGATCTGTCGGAGATCGATTTCCGCACCATGATTGGCCCGCTCTGCGTCATCGACGTCACCAAGTTCAAGGACAAGGAAGAGATTCCCCTGGACTACCTGAAGAAATACGACAAGAAGATCAAAAAAGGCTCGATCGTCTTCTTCTGGACCGGCTCGGACAAGCTGTTCCACACCCCGAAGTGGGACACCCTTAAGCCCTATCTGAGCATCGAAGGCGGCAAGTGGTTGATCAACGAAAAGGAAATAGGCTGCATCGGCTGCGACAGCCCCGACATCGAAGTCCCCGGCCTGATGACCCAGCCCATCCACCAAATCGTCTTTGCGCGCGAAGTCCCGATGGTCGAGTCCTGCGCCAACCTGGACAAGGTCCACGACGGCGACTGGATCTGCATGCTGCTCCCCTATCCCATCAAGGGCTGTGATTCAATCCCCAGCCGCATCATCGCCATTCCGGCTTCGGAAATGAACGCAACCTTCTAATGCCACGCGCTCCCCGGGGCAGCCGAGGGCCGCCCCGGGGAGGTTCACGCAAAGAAACGCGTAGAGTCGATTATCACGCGATACATTTTCGTCAGGGTGGATTACCAAAGAAAAAACGCCCGTTCCCGGGCGTAGTCATAAAGCAAAGCGAAGATATCCAAAACCATTCGTTCTTACATGGCAATGATGACATTGACGCCACGCGACTCGAACATGCGGATGTAATTTTCCGAAATGCCGGCGTCGGTGATGAGGTGCTGCACCATATCGATGTTCCCAAGCGTGGCGAAAGAGACCTTGCCCATCTTGGTTGAATCGGCCACCAGATACACCTCTTTGGCTGCGCCGATCATGGCTTTCTTCAGGGGAATGTCGGAAAGTCCCGGATAGGTCATCATCCCGTCTTCGGTGATGCCGGTCACGGCCAGAAACAACTTGCTGACAATCATACTGTTGTCGAAGAACTTGGCGGCCTGCTCGCCGGTCACGGACAGGGTCGGCGGCTTGAACTCGCCTCCGGTGAGAATCACGTGGGTATTGAAGTGCGAGCCGAGTAGCAGAGCGATGTTAATGGCGGATGTGACGATGTTGAGGTTTTTGACGTGTTCCATCCGGTTGGCGATCTCGGTGATGGTGGTGCCGGCGTCGAGAATGATGGAATCGCCATCGTGAATGTACTCCGCCGCCTTCGCGCCCAGCCTAGCCTTGACGTCCATGTTGGTGGTGTGTTGAAGAGACATGGTCTTGACCTGGTTGGGGATGCTTTTGAGATACGCGCCGCCGTGCTGTCTGACGACAAACCCTTCTTCTTCCAGCTTGTCGAGATCCTGGCGTATGGTGGGTTCGGTAACCTTGAATAATTCTTTAAGGTGGGAGACCTTGGCGGAGCCTTCTTCTTGAATCAGCTCCAGTATTTTCCGCCTGCGCTGCTCCGGCAACATGATAGAAAAACCCTTCATTTCTGGGTGAAAAGAAAAATTATCCAGTGGAGGACTCCACTTGTGTCAGTATAAACCAAAAAGAATTACAATGCGAGAACTAATCATTTTATTTTACAATCGGCACTTAATCGAAAACGATAACAAGCGAACCAAACCATAGAAATGCAGTTCTTTTGGGTAAGCAATCGGATCAGTGTCACACAAGGCGCTAATGCCTCACTCTTTACACGAAACAATGACGCTCTTTGGAAAGCCTCTTCGGCGGAATATCCTTTCGCTTCCAAGTCAAAACGAAAGTCTCGGCGTCTGTTTTTACTTAGCATAGACAAACTCTGTAAGGCGTCGGATCACCAGGAATACGAAACACCACCATATCCTGGTTGATCTCTCCAATAGCCTTACCGCCCTGCCTCAACCCGGAACCTTGAGGGTGAGCTGGCAGTGGCGATCGAAAATTCGAAAGAGATACATATGAATAAAAAACTGGTGGTGGGCTGTGATAACGCCGCTTTCGAGTTCAAAAACGCACTGATTCCTTTTCTTCGGGATCTGGGCTATGAGGTGGAGGATTTGGGTGTCGGCAGTGCTTTGGACGATACGCCCTATGCCGAAGTCGCCGAACGCGTGGCCAAGGTAGTCGTCTCATCCAATGGCGGCGTGCGCGGTCTCCTCTTCTGCGGCACCGGCATCGGCATGGCCATCGCCGCCAACAAGGTTCCCGGCATCCGCGCCGCCCAGGTCCACGACACCTTGTCGGCGGAGCGGGCCGCCCTGTCGAACGACGCCAACATCATCACCATGGGCGGGCGCATTATCGCGGTGGAGATGGCAAAGAAACTCCTGCTCGAGTGGCTGCCGCTCCGCTTTGTACCGGGTAGTTCCAGCCACAAGATCAAGGCAATCATGGATCTCGAAAAGAAGAACGGTTGCTCCGGCCCCGGCAACCAGTAACCCCATCATCCGGAGGATTTATCCATGCAACGCTTTTTTAATGACCCGTCCAAAGTCGTCGAAGATATGCTGAGCGGCTTTCTCAAGAGTCATTCCCGTCTCGTCTCCCCCACAGCCAACCCACGGGTGGTCAAATCGGTGACAACACCTGTCAAGGGTCGGGTCGGCATCGTGACCGGCGGCGGCTCCGGCCACAAGCCTGCTTTTATCGGCTATGTGGGGAAAAACATGGTCGACGCTGTCGCGATTGGTGAAATATTCTCGTCCCCCACCGCGGTGGCCTTCTATGACGCCATCAAGGCGGCAGACGGCGGAGCCGGCGTGGCGGTGCTCTACGGCAACTACGCCGGCGACAACATGAATGTGAAAATGGCCAGGAAAATGGCCAAGGACGACGACATACCCGTCATGACCGTTGTCGCCAATGACGACGTCCCGTCGGCACCCAAGGATCAGCCGGAAAAGCGACGTGGCGTGGCGGGCGAAATCTTCATGTGGAAGGCAGGCGCCGCGCGCGCCGCATTGGGCGGAACACTGGAGGAGGTCATCGCCGACGCGCAAAAGGCAATCGACAATACCCGTTCCATTGGGGTCGGCCTCACCCCCTGTACCATCCCTGAAGTGGGTAAACCCAATTTCTCCATCGAACCGGGCACCATGGAGCTGGGCATCGGCCATCACGGCGAACCAGGCATCAAGGTCACCGAACTGAAATCGGCAAACGAAACCGCCGCCATGATGGTGGACGCAATTGTACCCGACCTGCCCTTTTCGGGAGGCGACGAGGTGGCGGTCATCCTCTCCGGACTCGGCGCCACGCCGGTGATGGAACTCTACATTCTCTACAATGCCGTGCATGATCTTCTGGCCGAACGGGGCATCAGCGTCTATCGGCCGTATGTGGGCAACTATTTCACCTCGCTTGAAATGATGGGTGTGACGCTCTCGGTGATGAAGTGTGACGACGAACTCAAGCAACTCATGGATTTGGAGTGTGATAGTATGGGCTTGTGTCAATTCTAGAGGAGCTACGTATGTCCAGCTTTTCCGCGTCGAACGGTTCCGTGCTGCTGAATGGATTGGTAGAAACGATCCAGAAAAACAAAGCGTACCTGAGTGAGATCGACGGCGCTATCGGCGACGGTGATCACGGCATCAATATGAACAAGGGCTTCAGCCTCTACCAGGAGCGCTACGCCGACCGGCAGGCGGATGTGTCCACCGCCTTGCAGGATCTCGGCCGCATCCTCTTAACCGAGATCGGCGGGTCGATGGGGCCGATCTATGGCACTTTCTTCATCGACATGGCGAAGGCGTGTAGAGACGCGGCTGAAATCGACGCCGAACTGTTCAGCGCCATGCTTGGGGCGGCTCTGGAAGGGGTCCAGGAGTTGGGCGATGCCAAGCGGGGCGACAAGACCCTTCTCGATACCCTTATTCCAGCACGCGAGGCCTTTGCCGAATCTCTCAAGGCCGATGCCTGTTTTACCGCCTGCCTGGAAGCGATGCGAACGGCAGCCAAGGCCGGGTGGAAAAGCACCAAGGAAATGCAGGCGCGCATCGGGCGGGCCAGCCGCCTGGGGGAACGCTCCATAGGTACTGTTGACGCGGGCGCGACTTCGTGTCTGTTGATCCTTTCGTCGCTGGCTGACAACATTGAGGCATTATTGAAATGACGTCATCAAAAGAACCTGGGCGGCAAGGCATCCTGAATTGCATTGCAGCATACGGTCATTCGTACCTGCCCCGGCACAACCTCACGTGTGCGCGCTGGTCGACGCTCCACCGCCGGGGTGACGTTTGGGGGTTCCGATGTGTTTTTTTGCGGACATGCCGATAGAGTGTTATGAGAGGATAAGACCAAACATGAGAGAACCCCGGTCGCCCGGGGTTCTTTTTTAAGCATTTCTCAATACGTCCCGCCCAACTCGTAGCACCTCGGCATCCATATGCCTGTCACCGATGATTTGCACACCGATAGGCAAATTTCCACTCCTGTACAACGGCACCGACACCGCCGGTAATCCCAGATAGTTGACCCAGGCGGTGTAACTTCCCAAGCGGCCGTTGAACGCAATCGCGCCATCGGCGTCCAATCCGGCATAGGCATCCTGCCTCGGCGCATAGCACGGCGTCGACGGGCAGACGAGATAATCGACCTGCGAGAGGATTTCCTCGCGCCAGCGCCGCGCAAACGCCTCGCGCTGGCTCATGGCGCGGATATAGATACTGGCCGGATAGGTCATGCCCAGGAGCATTCGGTTACGCACCTGTTCACCCACCCGTTCCATACCGCCACGCATGTGATCGAGGTGGGTTGCGCCGGCTTCGCTGACAAAGACGATGCCGGAAGGGATATTCCCCTGGACCGGGATATCGCTGCGGATATCCGTCACCATATACCCCGCTTTCTCCGCCGCCCGACGAGCTGCCTCGACCGCAGCCAGCGCCTCGGGATCCGGCGGGGTCGGGTACGATTCCGGCAGAAGGAAGCCGAGCCGGGTCTTGTCGCCCCGCGCCTGCAGTGCTTCGACAAAACGATGCCCGCCGCCGGTTAAAACATCCATGACGGGCGCGCAGTCCTCTACCTCGCGCGTCACGACGCCGACAGTATCCAGCGTTGGCGAAACAGGGTAAACCCCCTGTAACGGCACCAATCCATTGGTCGGCTTAAACCCGACTACGCCGCAAAACGAACACGGCACACGGATAGACCCGCCGGTGTCGCTGCCAAGGGCGGCATGGACCAGACGCCTGGCCACCGCCGCGGCGCTGCCGCTTGACGATCCGCCCGACACACGGTCGCGATCGTGCGGGTTCTCCAAAAAACCGTGGGCCTCGTTCCACCCGGCCGCACCCATGGCGAACTCGGCCAAATGCAGTCCACCCAGGTTGATCGCCCCCGCCTTGTCCAATGCATCGATAACCGGCGCGGTGGCGATGCCGGACCGATGAAACGCAGGGTTGGCGCAGAACGTTGTCCGTTCCCCCCGGATGGCAAAGAGATCCTTATGGGCCATGGGGATGCCATTCAACGGCATGGCGGCCTGCGCGTTCTGCACGGCGGTCCGCACCGCCGCTTCGGGACGGAACCGCACAAAGCACGCCCGCGCTTCGGGCGTGGCTTCGATTCGCTCTATGGCGGCCTGAACCACGGCCTCGCCGCTCACCGCGCCGGCCGCAATCGCCCTGGCCGTCTCGACCAGGGACGTGTCAAGATAACGAGACGCATCCATACATTCTCACTCTTCGGGTTGAAAATACGTGTCAAGTTCGGGGTGAGCCGAATACGGCAAGTGGAGTAACCGCTCGACCACCTGCGCCCGCGAGGCGGTTAATCCCGACGTCAGTTCGGCCCGTGGCCGCAGGCTGTAGTCCTTCTCCAAAAGAAGCGCGACGAGATCCGGGTTGTCGGTCATATCTTCCGCTCCATCACCGCGTCGAAGTTGGTGACCGGCGGAAAGGCCTCGGGATCCGTCACCACTTCGATAACCATCGGTCCGTCGCAGCGCATTGCCGCATCCAGAGCGGCATCGACTTCGGCCCGGTTTACCACCCGCCTGCCCTCCGCGCCCAGCGCCGTGGCCGCAGCCGCGTAATTGACCGGCGTGAAGTCGTTGGCTTCGTGAATGACCTGTCCCCCCCAGCGGTACTTCTGCTCGTGATACTCGAAGGCGAGGCAGTTGTTGTTCAAGATGACGATGACAACCGGCAACCGGTACCGGACGGCTGTCTCGATGTCGGCGAGGTGGTAGCCTACGCCGCCGTCGCCGGTGATACAGACGGTCTTGCCGCCCCGGGCTATCTGCACGCCGAGAGACGCCGGCAAGGCCCAACCGAGCGATCCCGTTGCCCGGAAAAAACTGTCGTACCGGGCGATGGGGAAAAGCACGCCTGTCCACGCAGCCATATAGCCGGTGTCTGCTACCAGGGTAATTTCCCCGGCAAGGCGAGAGAGCGACGCCAAAAACGCCATTGGCGAGACAACGCCCGGCTTTTCTTCAACCGCCATAGCCTGATCGACTTCGCGCCGCCAGGCGCTGGCGGCATCGGTACAGCGCGTCAGCCACGCGGGCGCGAGTTTTTCTCTGCCCAGCGATGCGTTCAACTGCGTCAGCGCGGTATCCATATCGGACATCAGGCACAACTCGGGGAAATAGGGATTCACAAAAGCAGACGGATCGCGGTCGACCTGGAGAACCGTCGCCTTCGGTGAAGGCACCCCGTAGCCGCGCGTTGCCAAGCCGCCCAGGCGGGAACCAAGCACCAGCACGACGTCGGCGTCACCGAGGATGCTATTGGCGGTGATGGCGGAATAGCGGCCCACCACGCCGATGAAATTCGGGTGCGACGCCAGGACAGCGGGTTTGCCGCCCATGGTCGCCACCATGGGAATACCGGTATCGCTGGAAAAACGGGCCAGCTTTTCCCACGCACCGGCAAAGCGCACGCCTTCACCCACCAGGATCATGGGCCGCTCGGCTTTCCGCAGGCTTTCGGCCATATCCGCAGCCACCTGGGCATCGCCGGTCGATTGCGCCACCGGCAGGACCAGCGGCGGCAACTGCCGTTCCATACCTTTCGACGGCATGGCGAAGTAATCCTTGGGGATGTCCAAATGCGTCGGCGCGGGCGTACCCGCAACCGTCATCTGCAAGGCCTGCCTGACCAGTGAAGCCACCTGCCCGGGGTTCTCGGCCCTGCCGTTCCAGCGGGTGACCGAGTCGAACATGGCGAACTGGTCCAGATCCTGATACTCGTTGATATGGCGGAAGCGGGTATCGGTCGCGCCGGTCACGGCCATCACCGGCGACTGCGCCCAGAGCGGATCGGCGAGGGCGGCGGCGACATTGGCCGCACCCGGACCGGCTTGACCATAGACCACCGCCGGCTTGCCGTTCGCCCGCGCATAGCCGTCCGCCATATAGACGGCGCTGGCTTCGCTCCTGCCGACAATCATCTGGACACCACTGGCTTTGAGGGCAATCCACAACGGTTGATCGCCGCCGGTGAGCATGAAGAATTTATCGATGCCGCTCCCTTTTAGCACGTCGGCAACATCATTTGCTACGTTTCTTTCCATCGCGTATTCCTTACTCTATCTATCGAAGATACGGTATCAAAGCGGTGGCCAGCGGCACGCCGCATTGAAACCCGGCGGCTTCGGCCACCGAATTCACCCGGGAAATAACGCCGGTTTCGTAAGTGGATTTGGCATTGCCGATTTCCGCCGTCTCGTGCGAGACAACCACGGCGGCAATGCCCTGCTCGGCCAATGGCCCGAGCCCTGCCGCACCGGCGTCCTCCATGCCGAAGCCGGCGTCGTTGTAAGCGAAAAAGCGCGCAGGGACGTATACCGCCACCTTGCCGCCGATGACGCCGCCGTGGGAACCGGTGACGATGACGCCGTCGGCATCCGTGGGTTTGGCCAACGCGGCCGAGTCGATGCAGACCACCGCTTCACTTTTGCCTGGCACCTTCATCTCATGCCTGAATGCGGCGGGTTGGCTCGGCTCGCCGGGAATGGGTGTAGCGGTCAGCAGGAGCGGCGCTGCCTCGCGACAGGGCATGCCGACAGTAACGCCGACGGAGGCGGCGGCCCGGTTGACGCGACTCACTATGCCCCGCGCCATGGTGTCGTTGCCGTCGCCGATACGGGAACTGGTGTGGGCGACGGTGAAGACCGGGAGTTGGTACGCGTCGCAAAACGCCAGCGAGGCGACACCGGCGCCATGCAGGCCGACACCGGCATCGTTAAACACCGCTCCGCGCAACAACCCGCCGCCAGCGGCGTGGGCGCAAAACATGCCGCCGTTGGATCCCGTCACGGCGCCCATTCCGGCGTGGTCGGGCGTCACGTCGGTGATGGAGTTCAGTACCACAACTTCTGACATGCGCTTCTCCTTCGGGGTCATTTCAGTATCAACAACAACGATGGCATAAAGATGAACAGGATGAGCATCGCCACATACACGGCCACGTAGGGGATCGCCTGATACGATATCGGTTCCATTTTCACTTTGGCGATATTGGCGGCGATGAAGAGATTAAGCCCGACCGGCGGGGTAAATGTGCCGACGCCGAGGGCGATGACGGTGAAGACGCCGAAGTAGACCGGATCGATGCCGAGCGATGTCACCACGTTCATGAAGGGCGGAATGAGTAAAACCAGCGCGGCCGCATTCTCCAAAAAGGTTCCGACTATCAAAAAGATGATCAGGAAGAGGAACATGACGACCTTGGGATTATCGGTAAACCCGAGGATGAATTTCTCCACCGCCTGCGGTACCTGTTCGGCGGTGATGACGTAGCTGAACAGGTTGGCGGTTCCCATCAGGAACATGATGAGGCCGGTACTCTCCACCGTGCTTTTGAGAATAGTGTAGAGGCTGCCAAAGGTTAGATTCCGATAGATGGTGAATCCTACCAGCAAGCCGTAGCCACAGGCCACCGCAGCCGATTCGGTAGGCGTAAATGCACCGGAGTAAATCCCGCCCATGATGAGGAGCGGCATCAGAAGCGCCCAAACACTCTGCCGGAGAGCGGGAAGGAGGCGTTGTCTTTCCCGTGATCCCGATTCGACGAAGTTGTTTTTCTTGGCGATGTAATAGTTCAGGGCGATCAGCGCCAACGCGATAAGCGCCCCGGGGATAATCCCGCACAGGAACAGGGAGCCGATGGACGCGCCCGAGAGGACGCCGTAGATAACCATAGTGAGGCTGGGCGGAATAATCAGCCCGAGCCCTCCCGCCGATGCCACCACGGCGGCGGAGTAACTGGGCTTATAGCCGCGCTCCACCATCGACGGGATCATCAGGCTGCCTATGGCGGCGGTGGTGGCCGGAGCCGAGCCGGAGATGGCCCCAAACATGGCCGATGCGGCGGTGGCGACATGGGCAAGTCCGCCGGGAAAGCGGCCGACAATGACCGAAGCGAGATTGACCAGCTTGTTGGATATCTTCGTTTCCGACATGATATTTCCCGCGAAGAGAAAAAGCGGGATGGCCATGAAGGGAAACCCGTTGATGCCGTTCAAGATTTTCTGCGGCAGGATGAGGAGAGAGACGTTGCTCGCCAGAATGATAGCCAACAGGGACGACGTGCCCAAGGCAGCCGCAATGGGGATACCCAGCAGGACCAGCACGGCAAAGGCGGGGAAGAGGATTTCAAGCATGTGGTGGTTCCTCGCTGGGTTCCGAGTCGCTTGCTGCTTCGATGCGTGTGCGGCGGAATACCATCATGTCCAGGAGATAAAGGAGGCATAGAATGCCGCAGACGGGGACGGCCAACGCAACATAGCCGTGGCGAATGCCGGTAACGGTGGAAGCCTGGCGCATACCCCGCACCACCACAGTCCAACCGTAACTGACCATCAGATAGAAGAGGGCGAGCATAACCAGGTTCGACACGAGGCCCGCCACGCGCCGCCCCAGCGGAGGCAGCGCGTTGACGAGAAAGGTGATCGACACGTGTGAGCGGCTTTTTATTGCGGTAGCGGTGCCAAGCATCGCAATCCAAACCATGCACATGACGCTGAGTTCCTGTGTCGCGCCGAGCGGCCGGTTAAAGGCGTAGCGGGACACCACCTCGAGGAGAACCAGGCCGGTCATGGCCAGCATGAGGATGGAAGCGATAAACCGGACGGCCGAATCGAGCCAGTCAAAGATACGCATGGCCCTATTCCCTGTTCTTCCGGTATTCGGCCAAGGTGGCGATGATGTCGTCGATGAGCGCCGCGTCCAGTTTCTTGCGGTAGATCTCGATGACCGGCGCGACTTTTTCTCGGAAAGGTTCGGTGTCCACTTCATTGATTATCATGCCGTGTTCGCCCAGTTCCTTCCATTGATCCGCTTCCAGCGCCGCCAGCATGGTGTTGTGCAGCGGGCCGATTTCCTTGCCCACCTCCCAGATCGCGTCCTGGTATTCCTGCGGCATGCTTTCCAACAGATCCTTGTTCATGATGAGGGGGGAACACGACTGCTGATGGGCGGTGAGGGATGCGTACTTCTGCACTTCATAGAAACGCTGTGCCAGAATATGGGCGGGCGGATTTTCCTGACCGTCGACAGTGCCGAGTTGCAGGGCGGAGTACAGTTCGCCGAAGGAAATGACCGTCGGTCCGGCGCCGAGAATCTTGAATGTCTCAATACCGACTTCGCCGCCGTCGGGGACGCGCAGCTTCATGCCCTTGAGATCGTCCGGGACCACGATGGGCTTTTTGTTGTTCGTGATATGGCGGAGGCCGTTCCCTAGGTAGGTAATGACAACCGCTCCCTCGGGCTCGAGTTTTTCGGCGATGCGGCGGCCCAAATGCCCGTCCAGCACCACCCGCGTCTCGTCGAGATCCTGGAACAGGAACGGCAGGGTGAGGATGCCGAAGTCAGGCACCCAATTGGAGAGAGCCATATCCGCCGATACCATCATGTCGATGGTCCCCAGCATCACGCCTTCGGCGGATTCCATCATGCGGCCGAGTTGATCAGACGGGAACACCGAAATATCGACACCGCCGTTCGTCCGTTCCTTTACCCGCTTGGCGAACTCGAGGCAGATGGTCTGGTAATGATGGCTTGGCGCGCCGGTATGGCCCAGCTTGAGGGTGTAGGTCTTTTGAGCGGCTTCGCCCCGTCCAGTCATACAGGCGACGGCGAGCAACGCGAAAAGGGCACACAAGGATAACGCACGTTTCATGGCATTCCTCCTGGTTGGGACTGCGGTCACAGCCCGTAAAAAAATCGCATTACTGCATATACCCACGCAGACAGTCTTCCAGCGGTTCTCCCTCTTTGAAGCCAGCCTTACCGGCCAGCGCGTTGGCGCGGGAGATGATCCCGTTATGGAGAGTCGACAAGCCGTCGCCGATACGGGCCGACGCGCAGTCCACCACCACAGCGGCGATGCCCCGTTCGGCAAGGGGAATTAAACGCCCCGCCCCGGCGTCGTCCATGCCGAAGCCGGCGTCGTTGAAGGCAAGAAAGCGGGCGGCGACGTTGGCGGCCTTGGCCGGGTTGCCGCCGATCAGTCCGCCGTGCGACCCCGTGACCACCACCCGGCCGACATCATCAGGTTGAATAAGAGAGGCTGAATCCAAACACACCACCGCCTCTTTTGCGGTATCGAAAAGAAAGACGTCGTGGCGATATTCGTGCATGGCTTCCATTACCTGAAAATCTGGCGCGCCGCTCTCCAGCAGTTCCGCCGCTTTGCGGCACGCCATTCCCGGCCTTATACCCACCGTTTGCGCCGAAGCGTTGCAAAAACTGATTATGCCCCGTTCGAACATGTCGTGCGCATCGCCGATGCGGGCGGTGCGGTAGTCCACCGCCGCAACAGACAGACGATGCGGTTCACAGGCGTCAAGGGATGCTATGCCGGCCGCTTCCCTGCCGACGCCGGCGTCGTTCAGAATGACGCCACGGACTCGGCAGGAGAGGCATTTGAAGGCGCAGTAGAGACCGCCGTGCGAACCGGCCACCACCACGCGTCCGGCGTGTTCAGGAAGAAGGTAGTTGATCGAATCAAGGAGTACCGGCATGGATTCGGTTGTCATGGTTGTCCCAAACTAATGCATTGAATACGGTAGCCACAGCGCAATGGCGGGGAAAAGATAGAGCAGCACCAGCCCGAGGATCATCATGCACAGGAACGGGAACGCCCCGCGAATGACTGTCTTCAGGTCGACGTTCTCGGCCACCGAATGAATGGCGAACAGATTGAGTCCCATGGGTGGCGTCAACGCCCCGATTTCGATAAAGATGACCAGGATGACGCCGAACCAGATCGGGTCGAAGCCCATGGCGACAATGCTCGGGAAGAGGACGGGAATCGTCACCAGCATCATGGAGACGCCTTCAATGAGCATGCCCAGCACCACGTAGACCAGCACTACAATCAGGAAAAACTCCAAAGGCGACAGGTGCGACTCGACCACCAGATTGCTGACACCACGGGCGATACCCGCATCCACAATGCCAAAGGACAACAATGCGCCCGCCATGATGATGTAGTAGACAACGCTGGTGGTGCTGACGGTGCGCATGAGAGCCGACCAGATGCGTTTGAGTGACAATTCACCATAGGCGAGGCTGATAAGCATGGCCGCGAGCGCGCCAAATCCGCCGGCCTCGGTCGGGGTGACGATGCCGAGGTAGAGGCTTCCGATTGTGAGAATGATGAGAATCGCGAATGAGAGACAGTCACGCAACGCCAGGAGAAGGGTCCGGCCCGAGACGTGCTCCCGCACCACCGGCGGCACCAGATGCGGATTGCGCCAGATAGAGATGACAATCCAAAGCATGAACAGGACTGACAGCATTATCCCCGGTACCACACCGGCCATGAACAGGTCGAGGATAGACACCTGCACCGTGACGGCGTAGATGATCATGGGAATGCTGGGAGGGATAAGAATACCCAGCGTCCCCCCTGCCGCCAGCGAGCCGACGCTCAGTTTGATGTCGTAATTGCGGTTACGGAGTTCGGGCAGAGCCACCTGCCCCATGGTGATGCCGGTCGCAACCGATGAACCGGAGATGGCGGAAAACATGGCGCAGCCGATGATATTGGCATGGGCCAGACCGCCGGGAATCCGCCCCAGCAAGACCGCCAGGCCACGGTAAAACCGCTGCGACAAGCCGGTCTGCAGGACGATTTCACCCATAAGAATAAACATGGGTATAGCCACCAGGGTAAAGGAATTACCCTGATTCCACAGGATGTCGCCGATGGTCGGCAGGAACATCCAGCCGCTCCGGAGCACGATCCCGGCGATTGCCACCAGCCCCAGCGCAATGGCGATAGGACATCCGAACCCAATAAACAGCCCGAGTCCGACCCCATAAAACCCCAGCATCCACACCCAGTTCATGCCGCATCCCCTTTCTCCCCCGACGGGGACAAACAACGCACCACAGAGCGGACAAACTGGCACAATGACACCAGGAACAGCAGGCCGATGCCGGCCACAACCGCGCCTTGTGGATACGCGAGCAGGGTGCGTGAAGCCTGAATCGAACGTGAGTTAAAAAGCAGGCTGGCGGCGAAGGTCTGCCAAATCGCATAGAAGAGGATGGTGTTCAGGACCAGCGCCGCCAAGTGGACAATCATCCGGATAAACGGTCGCCGGACGAAAACAGCCCATGCCCCGGGCAGATCGATCTTAATCAATTTGTCCTGGTACATGCCGGCACTCAGCCCGGCATAGACGGCGACGGCGAAGAAATAACCGCAATACTCGTCCGCTATCAGCGTGGAAGTGTTGAATGCGTACCGACAGACGATCTCAATGTTAATGATGATGAAGATGCAGGCGATAAGCACCGCCGCGATGCCGTTGGCAATTTTGGCGGTGACGAAATCGAGGATCTTGTCGTATTTTGTCATGCGTCCAAACCCTGTCGATAAGGGCCTATCCCGCTCCCGACCGACGGGTCGGCCGGGAGCCGGGTGGTTAGAGAACTATTGAAGAGCAGCCATGACGCGCTGCAGCAAATCGGCCGCGACCGCGCCGTTATCATTGCCCCAGGCTTCCCACATGGGCCGCAACTGGGCACGGACCGCCTTGACGTCCTCGTCCTCGGGAATGGTGAGGGTCACGCCGTTTTTCTTCATATTTTCCATGGCTGCGGCGTCGGCTTCCTCGGCCGCGGCATAGTACTTGGCGGTCCATTCGATAATCTTGTCGTCAACGATGGTGCGGAGGTCGGCCGGGAGCGCGTCCAGGGCCTTGGCATTGGCGAGGGTCAATTGATGCGCCATGGTAAAATTAAGCATATAGCCGTACTTGATAAGGTCGTAGGCTTTCCAATCGTTGGCGGACAGGCTGGAGGTGATGGCCCCGTCCACGACCTTGCGCTGCAGGGCGGTGACGACTTCCGATGGATCGAGCGAGGTCGGGACCGCGCCCAGCTGTTGCAGCATGACGACCTGAAGCGGGTTCCAGGTGCGGATCTTCTTGCCCTTCAAATCGGCGATGCGGGCGATCTTTTCCGTACTCCAGATGTTCTGGCCGGGAATGGGCCAATTCATGACGACGCGGATACCGTATTTGCTCGTCAGCGTCTGGTCGGGCACCTCCTCAATCGCCTTCATGGCAACGGCGAACTCCTCGAAATTCGTACAGAGGAACGGCACCGAAAAAACATCCAACTCCGGCGCGTCGCCGGCCACCAGCCCGGCTCCCACCTGCCCCATCTGGATCTGGTTGGAGGCGACCGCCTTGAGGACGTCGCCGGCGCGGTACGGTAGCTCTCCCGCTCCATAGTGCTCGATGGTGAGGCGTCCACCGGTGGCCTTGGTGATGTCCTCGGCCATAGCCTTGTTCATGTGTGAGTGGAAATCGGAAGGCGAGACATAGGAGAAAAATCGCCAGGTGATTTCACCCGCTCCAGCCGACGAACCGACGCCAACTGCGCCAGTTATGATCATTCCCAGTACCAGCACCCACCGCATGCACCAATTTCGCGACATGACCATCTCCTTGTTCCCAATTCTCGGAAGACACGGCAATCCTACGGAACCAAACGGTCCGGCGTTCCGTGTCAAAAAAGTATTTCCGTCGTCACCGCCAGGTGACGGATATCGCTGTTCTGCAACGTTGGGAAGTTGTTGAAATCGTTCCGCGAGTCCTGACGCGCATCGGAAGCGAGGGAGAAATTGAGATCTTCAATAGAATCGAACACCAGTTCCGCCAAAACGAAGACCTTGTCTTTTTTCACCGGGACCGGATCGTGCCACGCAGTGGGGTGGTGGAGCTTGCATCCCCGTATGCGCGGATAACGTTTCATCAGTTCGGTGTGTTTTGTGCGGTAGTGGTTCATGAACGCGGCGGCGTTTTCAGTCTCGCCCTCATAGCGGACGAAATACGATACAGACATTTGCGCATGCCTTTCCAAAACAATTGGGTACAGTATCCCCTTGCGCCGGCGCGAGCGCGTCGGTCGAAGCGGGAGAAGTGGAGAATGGGGGGTTTTTACCTACATCCCCTCCCTGCCAGGCGGCAGGAGCATGAAGTTCGTATCCAGGTGATAAGTGGTAATACTACTGGAACCGCATATCGTAAAGGCAAAGAAGAAACGGTGAATCCATATGTAAAATCGGCCTCGTTGGCCCAACCAGGTGTCGGAAGGTGTACTTCATCACTTATTTTACCCACCAAATTCACTTAGTCAAAGTTTTCCATAGTATTTTTTCATAAATTTATAGATTTCAAAAGTCCGCTCGGCAGGAATAAAGGAATTTTTCTTTGTTTCCCCATGCATATTTTCGGCCGTTTTTCGCCGTTTTTCCGCTGTATTCTTGCATTAATAACCACAATCGACGTGTTGAAGTTCGTTGATTCCGCAGATTTGATTTTTATAAAACTTCCGCTGTTTTTTATATTTTGAAGATTCAACTGGCATATTCGGCCATATACGATATTATAAATTGAGGAATAAGCCCGTACTTCCACTATAATCTTAAAACTTTTACGCCGCACTACGGTAAGGGGTGGATCTATGCGCGGACAAACTCATGTCCTCGGCTCTAAGTCTAAACGCGTGGCAGAGAAGGCTGCGCCGATGCCTATCGTCAAAGCCAAGCCGGAAAGCAAGGATGACAAATACATCATCCGGGCAGCGCAAAAGGCTCTGGAGGCGCTCGACCTGTTCACGGTTAAAAACTCCAGCATCTGCGTGTCGGAGTTGCAACAGGCGCTGGGCATCAATTCCAACATGGCGTTCCGCATTCTCTATACCCTGGAGAAGGCCCGGTACATCGTGCTCAACCCCGAGACCAACAAGTACCACCTGTCACTCAAGGTATTTGCCATGGGGCGGGTTGCCGCTTCATCCATCGCCATTACGAAAATCGCCCTGCCGTACATGAAGCTGCTCTCGACCGAAAACCCCAAGCTGAATATATCCATCCTCGTCTATGAGAACCGCGAGACGATCATCGCCGACCGCATACCCAGCAGTTGGCTGCCTAAACTGCACACCCATCCCGGGCGGATTGTGCCGTTCCACGCCACAGCCGGCGGCAAGGTGCTGGCGAGCGAGCTGCCGGAGGAAGAGCTGGAACGCATGGTGGCGGAGAAGGGGCTGGAGAGCTTCACCGACCACACCATCACCGATTTCGAGACGTTGAAAAAAGAACTGGCGCGCGTCCGCAGCGAACATATCGCCCGCGAACACGAGGAGCACGCCTCCAACCTCCACGCCATCGCGTCGCCCATACGGGGCCGTAACGACAAGATAATTGCCGCCATCTGCATCAGCGGTTTTGACAATTACCTCACCACCACCGATCTGGAACAGATGGTAGGGTCGCTGATGAATACCACCTATCAGATATCGGAGGCGGTTCGCTTTATGCGGTAAAACACCGGTCCTCAAAAACACAACGGCCCATCCGCATGTATGCCGGATGGGCCGTTCTTACTACGTTAAAGGGCAATTCCGCTTCACATGCCAGCCGCGAGCGAGTTACTGACGATCGCTCACGAAAACTTCGGCAACCACGCCCCGTGCGCTTCAATCAGTTCATCGACCATGGCGACAATTTCATCAAGCGTCAATTCCGCCGCAGTGTGCGGGTCGAGCATGGCGGCATGATAAATATGCTCGCGCTTGTGGGTGCGGGCCGCCTCTATCGTGAGGAGTTGCGGATTGATGTTGGTTATATTGAGGGCGGCGAGCTGGACCGGCAGCCGCCCGACTCTGCAGGGGAAAATGCCCGCATTGTCCACCAGGCACGGTACCTCGACGCAGGCGTCCTCCGGCAGGTTTGAAATCAAGCCGCCGGTGTTGAGAACATTGCCGCCGATCTTGTAGGGGGTGCCGGTTGTCATCGCTTCCATGATGTGCGACGCGTATTCATGCGAGCGTTCGTGATCGAGCGTCTTGCCAGACAACAGCTCGGCGCTTTCCTTTTTCCAATTGGCTAACTGTTCGACACACCGACGCGGGTATTCGTTCAGCGGAATGTTGAACCGGTCGATCAATTCGGGGTTCCGGGCCTTGATATAGTACGGATTATACTCGGCGTTGTGTTCGCTGGATTCGGTGCAATAGTATCCAAATTTGTCGATATAGTCGTAACGAACCATGTCTTTATGTTTTTCCGTATCGTTCTTACGCTTTGCCCGCTCCCGAACTTCTGGATATAGGTCCTTGCCGGCTGCGTCGCGCACCTCGAGCAACCAGGCCATATGGTTGATACCCGCGATCACTTCGCGGTGACCAGGAATATATTGCTCCAGACCAAGATCCTTGAACAAGTCATTCACACAGACCTGGACGCTATGGCAGAGGCCAATCGTTTTAACTTCGGCATAGCGTTGCAGATAGCCGGTAAGGATGGCCATGGGATTGGTGTAATTAAGGAACCACGCGTCGGGACAGACGTCGGCCATATCCTGGGTAAATTCTTCCAGAACCGGAATGGTGCGGAGCGCCCGCATTATCCCGCCAATACCAAGGGTGTCTGCGATGGTCTGCCGCAGTCCATACTTCTTCGGTATCTCGAAATCGGTGACGGTGCAGGGTTCGAAGCCGCCGATTTGCACCGCGTTCACCACAAAATTCGCGCCGCGAAGGGCATTCTTTCTTTCCTCCGCACCGAGGTACGAGGTGATTCTCGTTTTGCCGCCTTTGCCCCGATTGATGGCGTTCAGAATTGTTTCGCTTTCCTTGAGGCGGCTGCCGTCGATGTCATAAAGGGCCATTTCGCAGTCGCGCAGGACGTCGGAGCACATGCAGTCGCCCAAAACATTCCGTGCAAATATGGTGCTGCCCGCGCCCATGAAGGTAATTTTCATCGTCTTTCCCTTTGTTGAGATAAAGTATCCCCGGATGGACTCAGCCTTGTGCGTTTGGCTGTCCTCTGGCGGGATGTACAGTGATTTGAATAGGGCTTAGTTAGAGGTTCTACTGGTGGTAGAGCTTGTCATAGTCTACCCTGGCCTTCTCGGCCGCCTGCTTGGGCGTCATGCTGCCCGCGAGGATGGCAGCGCCGGTGGTGCATAACGTGTCCCACATGCCACTGGGAAGATACGCCCGGTCAAAGATTGGATAGGTTGTCACCGACGCGTATTTTTCATAAAACGGCTTGAGCATGCCGGTGTCGCTGGTGGAATTGGTCAAGCCGGTGGGATTGGAACCGGCGGTTGCCATCCTGGCGATGTTTTCCGGCTGGGCCAAATAGGCGATGAATTTCAGCGATTCGGCTTTTCTGGGCGAATCTTTCCACACGCCGACCGCCGCCCGCTCCCCGGTCATAAGCAGGACTTCGCCGTTTTCGTCAGCGGACGGGATGGGAATAAACCCGAACTTGCCGTTTGGATTATAGGTGAGTGCCTCACCGACAGCGTAATTCGCCGTCACGATGAACGCTGCCTTGTCCTGGGCGTAGGTCTGGACCGAGTCGTTGTAGGATGAGGTGACGACATCGACGTTGAAGTACCCGAGTTCCTTGGCGCGGTGCATCCACCCGACCACTTCCACCCACTTTTCCTCGGGGAATTGCCCGCTGGTGAGATTGTCGATTTCGCTGTTGTCCGTATCAGCCACCAGTTCGGAAAAAGCGGTCCAGAGAAGGTATTGGCCAATGGGCCAAATATCCTTGCCGCCGAGCACCATGGGAGTGAAGCCGGCCTGTTTCACCTTTTCGCAGGCTGCGAACAAGTCGTCAAGCGTTCGGATAGCGTCGGCGTCGACGCCCGATTTTTCGAGAACAGTCATGTTGCAGGGGATGCCGGTTACTTCCACATCCATGGGCAGGACGTAAAACTTTCCGTCTTTGCCGGTAATGGCGGGTTTGATCAGGGGGCTGATGTCCTTTGCCCACGGCTGATCGTTGAGTGGTTCCAGATACTCGCTGTACCGCATCAGGGACCAGCCATGGGTTGTCCACATGTCGGGTAGGTCGTTCGCGGCCATTTTGGTTTTGAGCATGGCTTCGGCATCACCGCCGCCGACAATGACCTCAATCGACACATCCGGATTTTCCTTCATGTATTCCGCCGCCAAATCCTCAAACGTCAAGGTCGCCGGTTCGGTCGCCTGCATGGAGAGGAAAAGACTCAGCTCCGTCTTATCGGATTTCGTCCCGGAAGACGCGAAATAGATAACCGCCACCACTACGACCACCGCCGCTACTATAAGAGCCTTTTTCATTGTACACTCCCATCAGTTCGAAATTCTTCTGCGGACTGCCTCGTGTAATCCGCCGTTTGATTTTGCATGCTTTGTGCCACAAATAGTTATTTACCCGCGCTGTCAATCATGCCTCGCACAAAATACCGTTGCAGCGCTATGTACACGACGATGACCGGGACGACGGCGATAAGCGCGCAGGCCGCCGCCGCGCCGAGGTTACTCGACGATTGGCCGAAGAACGACGACACAGCCAGGGTCACCACCCGCAGACGCGGCGATTGCAGGATATACAGGGAGAACTGATAGTCGTTCCAGATAAAGACGCCGGTCAGAATGATGACGGTTGCGGTGACAGGCTTCAGGAGCGGCAGGATTATCCGATAGAAAATCATGAATTTGCTGCATCCGTCAATCTCCGCCGCTTCGTCCAGTTCTCGCGGAATCGCCTCGATGAAGTTGCTGTACATGAATATGCTCAACGGGAGCTGGAACGTGACAAGAACGCAAATTATGCCCCAGTAGGTGCTGATCCCGTTGATGTCGCTCATCAGGGTAACCAAGGGGACAAGCATACTGAGCGGCGGAATCATCATAACACCCAGAACGATTTTGAGGATGACGGCGTTGAAGCGGTTTTTCATGCGCGCCAGCGGGTACGCCGCCATCGCGCCCAACAATGCCACCAGAAGCACCGAGACAACCGTGATGATGGCGCTGTCGCGCATGGCATCGAGGATCTTCGCCCGGTTGATCGCGTAGGCGAAGTTTTCCAAATTCACTTCGCTCGGCAGCGACCAGCGCGAGGAGAAATCGGTTCGCGGCTTCAGTGCCACGGTGATGGCGATGTAGAAGGGGATGAAGTGCACTGCGGCGATGACGACCGCGACAATGTTGCGTATAAGGTTGGATTTTTTCATCTTAGTATTCAAACCTCCGCTTGTCGAAACTCCGCAGCATCACCAAACTGATAACGAGAATGAAGAGGAACAGCACAATACCCATGGCGGCGGAATACCCGGCTTGCTGTGAACGGAAATAGGTCGCGTCGATGAGCGTGGACATGGAGTGCGACTCGTAGCCGGGACCACCGTTGGTGAGCGCCTTGATCTGGTCGAACAGCTTTAATCCGCCGATGAGGTTTATCGTCAGGCTGGTGATGATGGCCGGTTTAAGCAGAGGCAGCGTGATATGGATGAACTGGTTGATTTTGCCAGCGCCGTCGATATCGGACGCTTCGTAGAATGACTTTGGTATGTTCTGCAGACCGGCGAGATAGATGACCATGGAGATGCCGACAAACTGAAGGCTGTTTATGGCGATGATTATCAGCACCGCGCGGTTGCCGTCGGCGAGCCAGTCAATGGGCGCCATGCCGAAGAAGCCGATGAGATCATTCAACGCGCCGTTGTTGTACTGGAGAAGGAAATAGGTCATGTAGCCCATGATCACGCCCGCGATCATAACCGGCATGTAAATCACGGTGCGGGCGAACTTGCGCATGGCGAAGCTTTGATTAAGCAGCACCGCATAGCCCAAACCGAAGCACTGCTGCAACAGGGTGCTGCCGAACCCGTAGATAAGCGTGTTGAGGAATGCCTTCCGCACGTTGGCATCCTGGAACAGCTCGGTGTAATTCCGCAGCCCTACATAGTTGAAGTTCTGTGAAAAGCCGTTCCAGTCGGTGAACGACAAGCGGACGCCCTTAAGGAACGGATAGAAGACAAAAATCCCGAACATGACCAGTGCCGGCAGATACAGCAGGTTCACCATATGCCGCCGGGTGAATTTATCGAAGTTTTTCATAATGGACCCCGAATCGGATGCGAAAGGCGGCGGCTGAACTACAAGGCGATATTCACTTCGCTCTGCGTATCAAAGAGATGGCACCTGGACATGTCGAAGGTGAAATACTCGGTATCGTTCAGCTTGTGGCCTTCCTCCGTGTCCAGAGACAGACGGGCGGTCAGGCGGTTGCCGGTATAATCAAAGTAGACGATGACCTCGTTGCCCATCTCTTCCTTGACGAGAATCTCGCCGGGAAGGGCATCTTCGCCATCACCACTGGTCAGTTTGATATGTTCGGGACGGACACCCAGAACCAGCGTTTGTCCGGCGTACTTCTTGACTGTTTCCTGTAAGCGCTCCGGGACCGGGAGGATGCTCTCCCCTGTCCTGAGAATTGCGAGGCCGTCTCGACTGTCCACCGTTACATCGAGGAAGTTCATCATGGGCGAGCCGATGAAGCCGGCCACGAACTTGTTGGCGGGGCGGTTGTAGAGGTTCAGGGGGGTATCCACCTGCATGATTTCGCCGTCCTTGAGAACGGTAATCCGGTCGCCCATGGTCATGGCTTCTGTCTGATCGTGGGTGACGTAAATCATGGTCGAGCCCATTTGCTTGTGCAATTGGCTGATACGCACCCGCATCGACACGCGCAACTTGGCGTCGAGGTTGGATAACGGCTCGTCGAAGAGGAACACCTCCGGCTGCCGCACCATTGCCCGCCCAAGCGCCACGCGCTGGCGCTGGCCGCCGGACATCTCCTTGGGCTTACGGTTGAGAAGCTCGGTAATCTCGAGCTTTTCGGCGGCGTCCCGAACCCGCGCATCGACTTCCTCTTTCGGGAATTTGCGCATTCTGAGACCAAAAGCCATATTTTCATACACCGTCATGTGCGGGTAGAGGGCATAGTTTTGGAACACCATGGCAATGCCGCGATCCTTGGCCGGCATGTCGTTCACGACCTTGTCGCCGATTTCAATAGTCCCGCCGGTGGCGTCTTCCAGACCGGCTATCATCCTCAGGGTGGTGGACTTGGCGCAGCCGGACGGGCCGACCAGGACCATGAACTCGCCTTCCTTGATATCAAGGTCAATGCCGTGAACAGCCTTGAACCCGTTGGGGTACTGCTTCTCGACCGCCCGCAAGCGCACACTAGCCATGGCATCTCCTCGTCATTGGGTACGGGTATAACCGTGGCTAGGCGGTCGCCAGACAATGGCAACTCATTTAACCAGGCTAATTAACCATAATTTTCAAAATTCGAGTCGGTCGGCAAAATGATTGTGAGGTTTCGTATTGGGTGGTGTATACTGGAATAAGCAGTGAATCAGGTGATAGAAATTTGGCACAGTGTTTGGAAGCAGTGTTTGCCACGACCGTAAAGTCACTGTACTTCGCATTGCTTAATTAGTCAAATTTTAATATAAAATAATCTTGGTTAAATTTGATTAATTTTACAAGTGCATTAAATATTCATTCAATCATGGAGACCCCATGTCCATAGTGCGAATTGCCGAACTCGCCGGTGTATCGGTGGCAACCGTATCCAACGTGCTCAATAGTACTGGCCGGGTGTCACCCGAAACGGCGCAAAAGGTCCGCAGGGTGGCCGAGGAGGCCAATTTCCAGATTCGCCGGAAGCGCCGCAACGGCAGCCAGGGCAAAAAAAGGATCGCCTTTTCCCTGGTGGATCAGGTTTTGAGCTTTCAGCAATCGAATTGGATTTTGGGATTGATGGGATCGGCGCAATTGGTTATCGAGCCGTGTGGGTATTCCCTTACGGTTTTGCCGGCCGCAACAGTGGATACGATTGAGAAACAGACGCGTGACGCGGCAGCCATCATCCTGTATGGCTACGATCCCGCGCCGGAAGCGATCATCGCGGCGGCGGGTAAACCGGTGATTTGGATAATGCGCTACGATTGCAATCCCGCCGATGCGGTCATGGAGGACAACCGCGAAATGGGGAAGATGGTCGCGGAATACTTTGTCGCACGCGGACATCAGCACCTTGGGTACATCGCCGACACCAGGATCGAGCCGGTGGTCGACCGTGGCAGATATATGACCCAATACGCTGCCGAACAGAAGTGCAAAACGACGACGGTCGGGGATGACCAGTTATTTACCAACGACCTGGGGCGGCCCGGTATCGACACAGACAAACTTGATAAGCTTCTCGACAGACTGCTGAAGGGCGACAAGCGGCCGACAGCCTTGTTTGTCCCTGGTGACATCCTCACCGTTCACGTCTACGCTTCTCTACAAAAGCGTGGCATCCGACCGATGAAGGACATCGATATCGTGTCGTGCAACAATGAAGCAGTTTATTATGAGCGCCTGGATCCACGGCCGCCAGTTGTCGAAATCGATATTGCCTCAATCGGTAAAGTGGCTGCGCAAACCGCCCTCTGGCGCTTGGATAATATCGGCATGCCGCCAACCAAGGTGCTTTTATCGCCGAAGCTCCTGATTCCGTAGAGACTACGGCAGGACCGGATTGGCCTCGTCACGCGCGCGCTCGTCCGGAGGAATGGAGATGCCGACCAGGCTTGGGCAGGATGCGTTTGCCAAGAGGTAGGTAACAAATGCCTCCACATGGGCCGGGACATAGGTCTCGCGCCGACGCACAATCCCGAAGGAGCGGTTGGGGAAAAACGACTCCATCGACACGACGTTCATACGCCCGTAGTCACCCGGCTGACAGATAAACCTGTCGAGAAACGCCACGCCGAAACCGCGCGCCACATATTCCTTAATCGCACCGCAGTGGCTCACCATATGCTTCGGCTTGAAGGTGAGGCCCAGGCGGGAGAAATGGTGCCGAAGATACGGCTCGAGCGAGCTATTGTCCGGGTGCGAGATAAAAGGCAGGAGCGACAGACGCTCCAGGGTCGGTAAATGCTTCACCGCCCACGGGCCTTCCAGCGGCGACACAAGGACCACATCCGAGACGAACAACTCGTCGACCAGGAACTCGGACGGAATGGAACCAATATTGAGCATGCCGCAGTCGTACTCCCGCGAATAGATTTTTTCAAACACCGAATCCAGATCGCTGCTCCCGCTCATGCGGATGGAGACGTCCGGATTGCGCCGGCTGAACTCGGCCATCTTGTCCGGCAGGTAATACTCCATCATGGTAAAGAATGCCGAGATGGTGATTTCCCCTGCCAGCATCTCCTCCACCATACCCACCGAGTCCACAACCTCCGAAACCAGCCCGAAGATCTGTTCCGCCTTGGCCAGGAGGTGGCGTCCGCTTTTCGTCAGGGTGCGTTTCGACTTTGTGCCTGTGAAGAGTTTGACGCCCAATTCCTCCTCGAGGCTTTTAATTTGATGGGTAATGGCTGACTGATTGCGCTTCATCTGCTCCGCCGCCGCCGTCATGCTGCCAGTCAAGGCCGTATAGTAAAATCCACGCAACCACTGGATGAAATCCCCGTTGAACTCAGGAATCATAATCGCTCCTATATCAATCCTATCGATATCGATCGATTCGTTATCAATATTACCAATATACCATCCCCACTTCATACTCGGCGTCATTTTTTGGAGAATTGCCACATCCTCCATCATTCCAGAAGCTTACCGAATCACAACCCGCAAAACACTGGCCCTTTTATTATCAATAGAATGCATGAAACTGCTGGTTACTATTGGTTGGATTATCACCTTTTTTCCTTATATAGTGACATTAAAGAATGAAATCTCGATGCCCGAGCCAGCCACAGCCTTCGACGCAGTAAAAACCTCATACAGAATCAATCCGTTCGGGCGGAATACCAATCATACAAATTCGCACGGTTTGTTTTTGTCTTTTTTCCAGCGCAAGGAGAATGGTCATGCGGTTCAAGAATATGTTCCAACCCATCCACATCGGTCCCATGCTTGTGCCCAATCGCTTTGTCATGCCCCCCATGTGCAACAACTACGCCCAGCCGGACGGCAATATGAGCGACCGTTCGGTCGCGTATTACCGCGCACGCGCCCTGGGAGGCTTCGGGCTGATTATCGTCGAGGCGACGGTGGTTGACAAGAAGGCCAAAGGCGGTCCCCGCAAACACTGTTTGTACGAGGATAATCAAATCCAGGGGCTGAAACGGGTCGTCGATATTTGCCACGCCTGCGGCGCCAAGGTCTCGGTACAGTTGCAGCACGCCGGTCCCGAAGGAAACGCCAAGGCCGCCGGTTATCCCATTGTGGCAGCGTCGCCCATTTCCGCCGGTCCGGGACGGGACATTCCCAACGAGATCACCACCGAAGAGCTCTACGAGCTGATCGAACACTACGGCGACGCCGCCGTCCGCGCCCGCGCCGCCGGGTGCGACGCGGTTGAGGTCCACTGCGCCCACGGCTACCTGGTCTCCAGCTTCCTTTCTCCCCAGACCAACAAGCGGGTGGACGAATTCGGCGGCACCTTCGAAAACCGCATGCGCCTGGCCCGCCTTATAATTGAAAACATCAGGAAAAAAGTCGGCCACTCCATCGCCCTGCTCTGCCGCATCAACAGTTCCGACGAAGTGCCGGGCGGCCTCGACCTCCGTGACAATTCGCTCATCGCCGCCTACCTTGAGCAGTGCGGTATCGACGGCCTGAACGTCTCCCGCAGCGTCCACATCCACGACGAATACATGTGGGCTCCCACGGTCATTCACGCCGGCTTCAACCTGGACCACGTCAGCGAAATTAAGCGAGCCGTCTCCATCCCGGTCATCACCATCGGCCGCTTCACCGACCCCTATCTTCCCGATCTCCTCGTCGGCGAAGGCCGCTGCGATCTGGTCGCATTCGGCCGCCAAAGCATCGCCGATCCCTGGCTCCCCAACAAGGCCGCCTCCGACACGCTGGACGACCTCATCCCCTGTATCGCCTGTTTGCAGGGCTGCGTGCATAACATGTTCCAGGGAAAGCCGATCACCTGCCTGGTAAACCCCATGGTCGGGCGCGAAGCCGAATGCGACACCTGCCCAACCGATTCCCCGAAGAAGATAATGGTGGTCGGAGGCGGCGTCGGCGGTATGTACGCCGCTACCCTCCTTGCCAGAAAGGGTCACGCCGTCACCCTCTATGAAGCCGAGGACAGGCTGGGCGGACAAATGCGCCTGGCAGCCATCCCTCCCGGCAAGGGCGACATCACCGGCATGGTCCGGAGCTATATCGTCGCCCTGGAGAAGAGCGGCTGCGCCGTGCGTCTCGGCACCGAAGTCACCGAAGCGATGCTGGCTGCGGAAAAGCCCGACTGCGTGATATTGGCCACAGGCGGCCGGCCGCTCAAGCTGCCCATTCCCGGCATTGAGTTGCCCGAACTCATGGAGGCGGTGGATGTGCTGGACGGCAAGGTCGCTCCGGGGCGCTCCGTGCTGGTTGTCGGCGGCGGCATGGTCGGCAGCGAAACGGCCGACTTCCTGGGTGAACGCGGCTTCCAGGTGACGGTGGTGGAGCTGCGCGAGGATGTGGCTGCCGACGTCATCTCCGAGCACCGTCTCTTCCTTATGAAGGCGTTTGAGAAAAACGGCGTCAAGGTGGTCTGCAACGCCAAGGTCAAGGAGTTCAAGCCGGACGGCGTCGTCTACGAGCGTCCCGACGGCCAGGCGGTTGACCTGACCGGGTTCGAAAGCGTTGTGGTGGCTATGGGTGCGTCGGCTCATAACCCCTTGAAGGACGTGGCCGCCAAGCACGCGAAGGAGGTCTATGTCATCGGCGACGCCGAAAAGGCCTGCCGCGCGCTGGACGCCACCTACGATGCCCTGGAAGCGGTTTTGAAAATCAACTGATCCCGTCAGCCTCCCGTGCTCTGCCGGCTGGCGGAGCGATTGAAAGGAATACAGACAAATGGAACCGCATGTCGCAGTCAACCAGCCGCTCCCCGAAGCGGCGGTAGGCCAACCCAACCGGACGCTGGTCTTTGCCGCGTCGTATTTCATTATCTTCTGCTGCGCGGCACCGGTCGCCTTCTCGGTGTTCGACCTGCCGATGCAGGCCGCTACCGGCGGCAGCGCCTCTCAGGTGGCCCTCACCCTCACCATATTCCAGTTCATGGTCGCCACCTTCGCGCTCATTTCCGGCAAAATTATGGACAAGTCCGGCCCTAAAGCCCTTATGTATGTTGGCGCTTTCCTGTTCGGCCTGGGCTGGATTATCACCGCCTATGCCACCAGCCTGCCCGTCCTGTACTTCGCCTTCGGCGTTCTGACCGGCGCCGGTAACGGCATCCTCTACAATTCATGCATCGCCACGGCGCTGCGTTGGTACCCGGACAAACGCGGCACCATGTCCGGCATCCTGCTTTCCGCCGCCTCCTTCGGGCCGCTGGCCCTGGCCAAGGCCGGCGCATATCTGTGCGACCGCTTCGGCCTGCAAGGGCTGGTCTATATCGGCATCGCCTGCATGCTGCTTATCTGGGCGGTGGGTTGGTTGATGCGAGTCCCCGAAGCGGGCTGGAAACCTGAAGGCTGGACTCCGCCCGCCCCCAAACCGGGTGTTGCCGTCGCCAAGGAATACACGGCCGGCGAGATGATCCGAACCGGTAAATTCTGGTTGCTCCTGGCTCTGTACGCCATCGCCTGCACCTCCGGCATCATGCTGATGAGTTCCTTGTCCCGCATCGGGCAAACCCAGCTCGGCATGACCGCCCTCGCCGCCGCCAACCTGGTCGTCTTCAACTGCCTGGCCAACTTTACCGGCCGCATCGGCATCGGCAAGTTGTGCGACAAACTGGGCGAAGTGCAAACGCTCATCCTCGTGCTTATCGCCACCATCATCGGGTTGGTGGGCCTCCGCTACGCCACGACCATGGCCATGTACATCCCCTTCATGCTGCTCCTGGGCGCGGCCTTCGGCGGTATTCTGGTCATCTTCCCACCCCTGACCTACCGCGCCTTCGGCCTGAAGAACGCCGCCGCCAATTACGGCACCATGTTCTTCGGGTATTCCATAGGCACCCTCATCGGTCCCCAGATTTCCGCTTTGTTCATTAACCCCGAACTGGGAGCCCTTGCCTACGCCAACGCCTACATTGTGGCTTCGGGCGTCGCCGCCCTGGGCATCGTACTCTGCGTCTATATCCTCAAAAAGAAAATCGCCTAAGCTACAGGAGAAACAAATGGAATACATCAGCGTCAACGGCGTCGACAAGCCCGTCTCCAAGTTGATCATGGGAACCGCCTGGTTTGATCCCACCTTCGAGGATGAAATTTTCGCCATGATGGACCTGTATGTCGCCCAGGGCGGAACCACCGTCGACTGCGGCAGGTTCTACGGCATAGCCCGCTCCGAGGGCATTCTCAAGCGCTGGCTGGACGCGCGCGGCAACCGCGATGATTTGGTGATAATCGACAAGTGCTGCCACCCGATCATCACTCCGGACGGCGCGCACCATCCCGAATACTGGCGGGTCAAAACTGAGCTAATCACCGACGACCTCCGCTACAGCCTGCTTCATACCGGATGCGAACGTTTCGACCTCTACCTTATGCACCGTGACGAACCGACCACGCCGGTCGCCGCTTTTATGGACAGACTCGAGATGCACCGGGAGGAAGGGTTGATAGGCGCGTACGGCGTGTCGAACTGGGAGCTGCCCCGGGTCGAGGAAGCGATGGACTACTGCCGCAAAAAAGGGTATAGCGGCATCGCCGTCAACAACCCGTCCTACTCCCTCGCCAAGGTTGCCAAGCCCCGCTGGCCCGGCACCGTCTACGCCGACGATGCCTATGCCCGCTGGCACGAAAAGCAGGATATCGCCTTGTTCAGTTGGGCTTCGCAGGCGCACGGCTTTTTTGCAGATATTTATCCGCGCGACGGCAGCGCACCGGAGGATATCCAGGAAGCGTTCTTCTCCAACGGCAATTTTGAGCGTCTTAAGCGGGCGCAGGAACTGGGCAAGCGGAAGGGCGTCGATTCCATCAACATCGCTTTGGCGTATGTATTATGCCAGCCGATCAAGGTGGCAGCCATTGTCGGCAGCCGCAGCCGCAAAGAGTTCGACTCCTGTTTGCGCACGCTTGAACTGAAGCTGACACCGCAGGAGCTGGCTTACCTCAGCCTCGAGTCGGACAGTCTATAGCATAATACATAATAGTATATGGGGTTCCCCTCACCTACCAGGTGACGGGGAACCCTTTGTTTCCAGGTACACACATCCCAAAATTGCCACGCTTGCCTTAAAGTAACGGCGTCTTGCATGCAGTTTTTCCGTCCTCACAATTTTCTAACATTTTCATAATAATACTCTCATATCGATCCCGTATTACTCTCCTCGTCATCAATGTGGCTGGCGGTGGCGCTGGTCATTGAAATTTCTATTTTCGAGGAGAACGCGTATGTCCCTGTCTCTGGTTAGAAAAACTTTCGGAACACTGGTTCTCGGTTTTTCGTGCCTTGTTGCGGCACCCTGTCTTGCGGGCGATACGCTTCCCGCCTATACCCAGCAATCCGGCGTGGCCGGGAGCATCAATTCGGTCGGGTCCGACACCCTGAACAACCTTATGGCGTACTGGTCGGAAGCGTTCCGGGCGATGTACCCCAACGTCACGGTTCAGGTGGAAGGCAAGGGTTCGTCCACCGCGCCGCCGGCGCTGTCGGCTGGAGCGGCGCAGATCGGGCCGATGTCGCGCATGATGAAAGCATCCGAAATCGAGGATTTTGAACGGGCACGCGGCTTCAAGCCCACCGCGGTCGCGGTCGCAATCGACTGCGTTGCCGTCTATGTCAACAAGGACAATCCCATCAAGGGGCTGTCGCTTCCCCAGATTGACGCCATTTTCTCCTCCACGCGCAAATTCAACCACGACGACATAACCACGTGGGGTCAGCTTGGTCTTTCCGGCGAGTGGGCAGCCAGGAACATCAGCATTTACGGCCGCAACGCCGCGTCCGGCACCTACGCCTTCTTTAAAGAAGTCTCGATGGGCAATGGCGACTATAAGGACTCGGTCAAGGAACAGCCCGGTTCAGCCGCCGTCGTCAATGGTATTGCCGGCGATAAGGCTGGTATCGGCTATTCCGGTATCGGCTATCGCACCTCCGAAGTCCGCGCTCTGCCCATCGCCGCCAAGACAGGCGAAGCGTTTGTGGAACCGGAGTTCATGAACGCCGTCGACGGCAGCTATCCGTTGGCCCGGCTTCTGTATGTCTATATCCCCAAGGATCCCAGTCAGCCTCTCCCCACCGCAACCAAAGAGTTCATGAAGTTTGTGCTGTCCAAAGAAGGCCAGGCGCTGGTCGAGCGCGACGGCTACGGCGCCCTGCCCGCCGAAGTGGTTCAGGAACAATTGCAGTTGATTGGCGAGTAATACTCTATCTTCACGCCTTCTCCGGTACGCCGGAGAAGGCATTATTTGAAAAACAACGAGACCAGTTCTCTTATGTCTAGCATGACGAAACATCCGCATCGGATGAAAAGATTAACCGACAAGCTGGCAGCATGGGTCATCACAGCCGCAGGCATTACCGTTATTGCGGCCATGTTCGCCATGCTGGCGTTGATTGTCCGGGAAGCGGCCCCGCTGTTCTTTCCCGCCTCACAGGCGGTGGTCGGCGCTATCGTCCTCCCCGCCACAGTCGCGACAGATAACGTTGTTGCGGTGGGAGTGGAGGCCGATTTGCACAACCAGTTCCGGGTGGCGGGGTTTATCCTCAAGGACGGCCGAGCCGGGTTCGCGCTCGACCAGCCCGGATTCGCCGGGGAGATTCCCCTGGCGCGCCTTCCGGATGCGCCCGAGTCCACGTCCATTGTCGCCGTGCAGTCCGACGGGAATGGGAGCTTTTCCATTCTGTGGGATGATGGCACCGTTTCGCTTTATGCCATGTCGGCAGATTTTCCCATCGGAGACGACGGGATACAGCAAGCATCGCCCCGGTTTACCCGGGTTTTTTCAGACACCATAGAGGATAGCCCATCCGTTCCGCCGCAGTACGTGCTGCTGCGCGGAGACGCTGCCCGCTATCGCATCGTCGCCATTTATGCGGACGGAACCGTGGTGGAAAAGCGCCGCACGCCCGGGCGGGGATTACTTGGGGCATCAAAGGGAGTCGAATCGGTTCGAAGCACCCGGCTTGACCGTGGCGGTGCGATAACCGCCGCCGCATTAAACGACGATGGTCTCCTCTACCTGGGAACGGATCAAGGCGTTCTTGTCTCGATTGATTTGTCGGGAGACGCCGATACCACCCCCGCCATTTCCATAACTCCGGTCGTGCGCGACCGCGGGGCGGTCACCTCTCTGTCCTTTCTTACCGGCGGCTATGCACTGGCGGTTGGCGATGCACAGGGAACCATCTCGGTTTGGTTTCCCCGCCGTGAAAACGGCGCGTTCCGTCTCCGCCGTTCCACCGGCTGGGACGCGGACGGCGGCGGCGCGGTGTACGACATGGCGATTTCCGGCCGGGATCGCGGATTTGTTGTCCTTGACGAATCAGGCGCGCTTCGCTGGCTCTATTCGACAACCGGCGCGACCCTGCTGAGTCTGCCTCCTTCCAGGCCGAAAGCGGTGGCTGTGGCCATAAACGAGAGAGCCGACACCATGGCGACACTCCACACCGATGGAACGCTTCGTTTCCACGCCATGGACAGCTCCTTTCCCGAAGCGGGGTGGGCCGGCTTTTTTAAGCGCCTTCTCTACGAAGGCTACGAAACCGCCGCGTTTGTCTGGCAATCCACCGGCTCGGACGCGAGCGAACCAAAATTGTCATTAGTCCCCCTCATTTGGGGAAGCATCAAGGCGGCGGTCTACGCGCTGTTCTTTGCCACCCCGATCGCGTTGGCCGCAGCCGTGTATATTTCGCAGTTCGCCTCACCGGTGTGGCGGGCCAGACTTAAACCGGCGGTGGAAATGCTGGCGGCTGTGCCGTCCGTGGTCATCGGCTTCATTGCCGCGCTCTGGCTGGCCCCGTTACTGGAACGGCACCTGCAGTTTTTCGTCCAGCATTATCCCTACGATCAGCGTAACTCCCTCGTCATAGCCATTGCCATGGGCTTTGCGGTCATTCCCACCGTCTTCTCCCTGGCCGAGGACGCAATCAGCGCAGTGCCGCCTTCGCTTTCGGCAGCCTCGCTGGCGCTGGGAGCATCCAAATGGCAGACCGTAATCCGTGTGGTTCTGCCGACGGCGAGCCCGGGCATTTTCACAGCGGTAATGCTTGGTTTGGGCCGGGCAGTCGGCGAGACAATGATTGTTCTTATGGCGGCCGGGAATACCCCTATTATCAGCTTGAGCCCGTTCAACGGCATGCGCACGCTTTCGGCGAATATCGCTGTCGAAATGCCCGAGGCACCTGTGGGCGGGACGCTGTACCGGACGTTGTTCCTGTGCGCGCTCATCCTGTTTGTTCTGACGCTTGTCATCAATTCCGCCGCCGAGGTGTTCCGCCACCGGCTGCGTACCCGGTACGGAAAGGTTTAGGATGACAACGATGGCTCAATCGCAGCGTTCCGACGGCAAAGTGTGGATATTCCTGTGCCGGGCGTGTTTGATTCTCATCCTTGCCATGATGGGGTTATTGGCAGCGCTTATTATTGCCAACAGCTTTCATGCCCTGTGGCCAAACCGAATCGAGCAGGTACGAATGTCGACCGGCGAATCATTCCTCGGTTTTCCCGTCAATGCGGACGTATCGCCCGAAGGACTGCCGAGGCTGCAATACAAGGTGGGTAACCGGGAATTGAATTCGGGAGCCGACTTCCGCTGGGTGTATGAGCGGGATATCGAATCCCGCGATTACCCTGGTGTGGCGATGCTGGTCAGCAGAACGGAAAATGGCGATTTCCTCGGCACGCTTGGCGGACCTGAAGACAACGACACGGGATCGCCGGCACATCTGCTGGACCGACTCGACGCGTATCGTGCGCGATGGAACGCCGAAGCCGAGCCGCTTCTCCGGCAGATGGCTACGCTGGGTGAAGAGTGGCAGCGCATTCACCTCGCCGCCTTGAAGGCTGGGTATGAGGCGAAACAAGCGTCGGCGGCGGCGACGGCGGCCGAGTGGGAATCCAAGCTGCACTTCGCCCAGGAACGCGAGAGCGCCATCAAAGCGCTATCGGAAAGATTGATGACGGAGTTCGCTCAAGTAAAGGATGGGTTCGCCCGGGAATCCGTTGTCCTTGTCGCGGAGGACGCTACCCGTATCGTTCTACCCCTCTCCGCCATTGTCGATGTCTCGTGGCCGAATGCCATGAATCCCCTGGAAAAACTCGGACGCTTCGCCGTCAACATATGGCACTTGTTAACCAGATATCCGAGAGAAGCCAATACCGAAGGCGGTATTTATCCAGCGCTGTTTGGTACCATCATGCTGGTGTTTTTGATGGCGATCTCCGCTTTTCCGCTCGGCGTCGCGGCAGGAATTTATCTGAGGGAATACGCCAAGGACGGGTTTCTGCCCCGTATCGCCAGAGTTGCGGTCAACAATCTGGCGGGCGTGCCTTCCATCGTCTACGGCATTTTCGGTCTCGGCTTCTTTATTTATGGTATGGGTGGGACAATTGACAGCCTGCTGTATCCGGAACGGGTGGCAGCCGGAATCAACACCTACGGCGGCGGCGGCATCATCTGGTCGGCCCTTACCCTGGGACTCCTGACCCTGCCCGTAGTCATCGTCGCTACCGAGGAGGCGTTGGCAACGGTACCCTCGGAAATACGCCAGGGCTCCCTGGCTTTGGGTGCGACCCGGTTCCAGACGCTGGTGCGGGTAATTCTCCCCATGGCCAGCCCGGGCATTCTCACCGGCTTCATCCTCGCCATGGCACGGGCCGCCGGAGAGGTCGCGCCGCTTATGCTAACGGGAGCGGTAAAGTCGGCGCACAGTCTGCCGCTGGACGGCAGTTGGCCCTTTGTCCATTTGGAGCGAAAATTTATGCATCTCGGGTTCCACATCTACGACATGGGATTTCAGTCGCCCAATGTCGAAGCGTCAAAACCGCTCGTGTATGTGACTGCGCTGGTGTTGCTCGTTCTCGTGTTTGTTCTCAATTTCGCCGCGATAAGCCTCCGAAAACGCATGCGGGAAAAATATGCGATGAAGGGATTTTAAATCCGATGCAGACCAGTGTTCACCAAAACGGAACCATTGTTACAGCGGCCGACCTCAATTTCTTCTATGGAGAAAAGCAGGCGCTGACCGATATCAACCTTACCATCCAGCGCGGTCTCGCCACCGCCTTCATCGGCCCGTCCGGCTGCGGCAAATCGACATTTCTGCGCTGCATCAACCGCATGAACGATCTGGTCGATGGTTCGCGCGTGGAGGGAAGGCTCACCTTGGACGGCGAAGATCTCAACGACTCCGGCATGGATGTCATCGATCTGCGCCGCCGGGTCGGCATGGTCTTCCAAAAACCAAATCCGTTCCCCAAGTCGATTTATGAAAACACGGTGTATGGCCTCCGTATCGCCGGGGTCCGCAACCGGTCGGAACTCGACGCTGCGTGCGAACACAGCTTGCGCCGGTCGGCGCTGTGGGACGAAGTAAAAGACAGGCTCAAGGAATCCGCCATGGGCTTGTCGGGCGGCCAGCACCAACGCTTGTGCATAGCCAGGGCAATCGCGGTCAAGCCGGAGATTATCCTAATGGACGAGCCCTGCTCCGCCCTCGACCCACGGTCCACCGTGAAAATCGAGGAACTTATCAGCGAGCTTAAGGGTGACTACACCATCGTTATCGTCACCCATAACATGCAACAAGCCGCGAGGGTCTCGGACCGCACCGCGTTCTTTTACGAGGGCAAGCTTATGGAGGAAGGTGAAACCAAAATGCTGTTCACCTCCCCAAACCGCAAGGAAACGGAAGACTACTTGACCGGGAGGTTTGGATAATGTCGCTACACCTGCACCGCGAAATGGAAAAGCTGAACCGCACCGCCCTGGAAATGTGCGCCTGGGTCGAACAGAACGTTCGTGACGCCGCGCAGGCATTTCTCGAACGTGACATCGACCTGTCGGGAAAAGTGATTGAAGCGGACGCGTATATCGACAAAATGGAAGTCGAATTGTCAGAAAGCTGTCTTAAGACTTTGGCTCTCTACCAACCGGTTGCCGGCGATCTGCGGTTTATTTTTTCCTTGTCCAAAATCGCGGGAATACTGGAACGGATCGGCGATTTGGCGGAAAACCTCGCCAACAAGGGTAAATCACTTGCCCGCATGGAGCCGGTCGCCATACCTCAGGAACTTGCCGATATGGCAGACCACGCCCGCGTTATGCTCAGGGACAGCATCGATAGCTTTGTCGACCGGGACACAGTCAAAGCGAAACGGGTCCTCAAGGCCGACGCCGCGGTGAACCGTGGGAAGAGGCGGATTAGAAAAATCGGCGAGGCGGCCATTATGGAAACACCGTCATTGTGCTCCCAGTGGCTTGTCGTCATCTCCGCATCGAGAAACATCGAACGCATGGCCGATATGGCGGCCAATGTCGCCGCCGAAGTCATTTACAGCGTCGACGGGAAAATGGTGAGGCACGGCTTTGATTGCGAGTAAGGCGATTATCATGGAAAAAGACGAAATTCGAATCATCGTCGTCGAAGATGAAAGCGACATCCGGACACTTATTCTCCACCATCTGAGCAAGGACGGGTATTCGGCCATCGGAGCGGTCGACGGCGAAGACGGCCTGAAGAAGGCGGAGAACGACTGTCCGCACCTGATGGTCCTGGACCTTATGCTCCCCGGCATGGACGGCATGGCCGTATGCAGGAAACTTCGACAAAACCCCGTCACGAAAAACCTCCCCGTACTCATGCTTACCGCCAGAGGCGAAGAAGAGGATATGGTCTCGGGCCTTGAGGCTGGAGCCGACGACTATGTCGTCAAACCGTTCAGCAACCGGGTTCTTCTCGCCAGGATTCGCTCGCTGCTCCGGCGAAGCGGAGTCTTTGCGGAAGACGGTCACGACAGCAAGAGTATGACAGTCGGTGAAATAACCCTGGTGCCAGAGAGGCGCGAAGTAACGGTAAATGGCAAGGCCGTCGATCTCACCACGGGCGAATATAAAACACTGCATGTTCTTATGCGCCGACCCGGCGTCGTTTTTACCCGAAACCAACTACTCGACCTGGTCCGTGGCACGCTGCACGCCGTCACCGACCGCGCGGTGGATGTGCAGGTGGTCGGGTTGCGAAGGAAGCTCGGGAAGGCGGGGTCGAAAATTGAAACGGTGCGTGGCGCTGGATATCGCATCGCCACCAGATAGCTTTGCAATGCGCCAGCGTGACGCTCGGATGCGCGACAACCGGCGCGAAAGGATACCATCGAATGGGTGGATTTAGAATACACACGCTCCTTATCGTGGCTGTGCTCCTGTGCGGACTGGCAGCCATCGTGCCTTTTGCCTGGTCGGGTGCGGAGGTATTGTCCTCCTTCTATCAGGAAACCACCGCCAGAGAACTGGAAACGAATGCCCGCCTGTTCTCCCTCGCCCTTTCGTCACACAGCGACGGGCAGGCGGCGGACGTGCGCGGACTTGCCGAAGCCGCCCGGCTGAAAAGCAATACCCGGTACACCGTAATACGCCCGGATGGGACTGTCGTCGTTGATTCCAACGAAGATGCCGACCGGATGGAGAACCATCGCAACCGGCCGGAAATCCAAACAGCCATGTCCGGCGGCGTCGGGATTGGCCTCCGCCAAAGCCCCACCTTGGGAGCGGACTGGATGTATGTTGCCGTTCCCATGGATGATGGCGGCGTCGCCCGTGCCGCCACCTCGATGGAGGAACTGGACAATCGGATGCGGCAGTGGTGGAAAAAGGCGCTTATAGGGTTCTTTCTTTCTCTGGCGATCCTCGCCGCCTTGGCGACGGTTGTTTCGCGCATGTTGTCGCGTCCGATTGAAATCGCCGCCGATGGCGCGGAGCGGTATGCAAAGGGGGAATTATCCTATCGTCTCCCAGTGACCGGAGCAGCGGAAATGCGTCGGCTCGCCACCTCCATGGGAGAAATGGCTGCGCAGCTCGATGCCCGCTTCAGGCTTGTCAACCGGCAACGAGAGGAAATGCGGATGGTGTTCGAGAACATGTCGGAAGGGATTCTGGCAGTCGACGACGCTGGACAAATCATGCTCATGAACAGTACGGCGAAAACCCTTCTCAATGTTTCCCGCGATGTTTCCGGTGTTGGCATCGAAGCAGCCACCAGAACCGCCGATCTGCTGGATAGCATTCGCGAGACGGCGGAGACCAACGAATCCCTGGAGCGGGAAATACGGTTGCGCGACGATGACAATAACGAATCGCTTGTCCAGATACATACAGTCCGAATCAGTGACGGCAATGAACATATCGGCGTCCTGATTGTATTGCGGGACATTACCAGATTGCGGCACCTTGAAATCATGCGGCGCGATTTTGTGGCGAACGTTTCGCACGAACTGCGAACCCCCATCACAACCATTCAAAGTTGCCTCGAAACAATCCAGGAAGACGATGCCGACGACACAGGCAACAGCCGCGAGTTTGTCGAAATGGCGCTTCGCAATACCAAACGCCTTGGCGCGATCATCGACAACCTGCTGTTTCTTGCCGGAATGGAGTCGGGGAACGGCAGGGAGTCCGGAACCATCAGCGTTGGCCCGATCAGGCCTGCCCTGGACGAGGCCATCGCGCTCTGCCACGAAAACGCAGTGTCCCAAAAAACCGACGTTACCCTGGAATGCGACGAGACATTGACGGCGCGGATGAACCCGCAACTCGTCGTCCACGCCGTGGTCAATCTCATCGATAATGCCATCAAATACGGACCGGACGGAGGCACAATCAGCGTGGTGGCGCTGAGGAAAGGCGACCAGGTGCATATCACCGTCGCGGATCAGGGACCGGGAATTGCCCGTCGCTACCATTCCCGCATTTTCGAACGCTTCTACCGTGTGGACGGTGCGACCAGAGCCAAGAAAGGCGCTGGTCTCGGATTGGCGATTGTCAAACACATCGCCCTCGTTCACGGTGGCGATACCCAAATAGAAAGTGAAATCGGCGCAGGCAGCCGAATCACCCTCATCCTGCCGAGTGAGTGAAACGGTTGTAAGACGGTAACAACCACCTTATATCCTAGTCATTACGGTAATCACCAAGCTGAATGGAGACCATTCAGCTTGGTTTTTTGATCTCACCTGAAGTTATAATTCCATAAACATAATTG